>CAMCSM010000005.1 GCA_945877805.1 Methylacidiphilum caldifontis
GGTCGGTGATCATGAGAAATGCCCCTTAACACAAAAAGCGAAGCCTGACGGCTTCGCTTTTTAAACGGGTCTTAATCACCTCAAAATGTTCCTACAGGAACACTCACTTTTAATTGACGTCAGAACGCAAATCTAATTGTCGTTGGACAATTGCCTCTGCGGCCCTCTATTTGGCGGCCGATGAGTCCTCGATGGTCACGGGAAGCAGTCTGATGATCGATGGAGGATGGACGGCAGGTAAATAATCCCTTTCGGAATATCCAATTTATGAAATCTCTTCCTTTTAAAATCGTCGATTCACATTTGCACTTTTGGGATCCAGAGCAGTTTGGATACCCTTGGCTCGGTCATGTTCCGATCATTGCGTCGAAACATACTCCAGAGGAATTACTAAAGGCTTATCCCTTCGTGAAGGAGATCGATGCGGTTTTTGTTCAGGCGGAATGTCGGACCGAACAGGCATTACAAGAAGTCGAGTGGGTCACCCAGCTTTCCAAAAAATATCCGTGGATTAAGGGGATCGTCGCCTACGCACCGATGAATCAAGGGAAGAAGACACAAAAATGGCTCGAAAGTTTGGATAAAAACCCAATGGTGAAGGGAGTTCGTCATCAGCTTCAGGGGGAAGAAGAGGACTCGTTTTGCCTGAAGCCCGATTTTATCAAAGGAATCCAATCGCTCTCCTATCGTGGTCTTGTATTTGATCTCTGTCTCAAGCATCACCAGCTTCCCCAGGCGAAGGAACTCGTTGAGAAATGCCCGCATAATTCATTTGTCCTTGATCATTTCGGGAATGCGACGCTCAAGGATGATTCCTTTGAAACGTGGAGTCATGATTTACGACGGATCGCGGAATTTCCTCATGTCTCAGTGAAGCTTTCCGGGCTTCTTACGCAGCTTCCGACCGTTGTGGATTCAAGGAAGGTCTCTGAAATTTTTAAAGTCGTTCTCGATGCCTTTGGTCCCCAAAGGACGCTGTTTGGAAGTGATTGGCCGGTGGTGAATTTGAATGGAAATTATGAGCAGTGGTTGGAAATAGTTCTCCAGGAAACATCCAGTTTCTCGGAATCAGACCGTCATTCCATTTTTTCGAAGAATGCTGAACGGATCTATCATCTGAAAAAGGATGAATCTTGAGGAGCTCTTCCACTTTAGTCGAAAAAACATACACACGAAAAGCAACGATGAAAAAAAATAAAAAACAAGTTTCCAAAAGTCCTTCAAAATATGTCTATGCTTTCTGCTCCGGAAAAGCGGATGGGGATGGAACGATGAAGGGCCTTCTTGGAGGTAAAGGGGCGAATCTTGCGGAGATGACTCGAATTGGACTTCCCGTTCCTCCGGGCTTTACGATCAGCACGGAAGTTTGCAGGCACTATTATGCGAATCAACAAACGCTCCCCAAATCGTTGACTTCCGAAATTTCCAGCACTCTTAAAAAGATGGAGGAATCTTTGGGGAAGAAATTTGGTGATCCTTCCAATCCACTCTTGGTTGCGGTTCGTTCTGGTGCAAGGGAATCGATGCCAGGGATGATGGATACGATTTTAAATCTCGGCTTAAACGACAGGACGGTGGAGGGGTTGATCAAGGCGAGCAAAAATGAGCGTTTTGCCTACGATTGCTATCGGCGCTTCATTCAGATGTATGGGGATGTCGTGATGGGTGTTCAGAAAAGGGAGGGCGAGGAGGAAGAGCCGTTTGAGTCGGTGATTGATGAACTCAAAAGGGAACTCTTTCCCAAGCGAAAAGAGGTTCAGGATACGGAGCTGGATACGCAAGCATTGAAGACTTTGGTGGAGCGTTTTAAAGCATTGGTCAAGAACCGAACGGGGAAGTATTTTCCTGAAAACCCGGTCGAACAACTTTATGGGGCGATCGGAGCGGTTTTCAAATCTTGGAATAATGAGCGGGCGATTGTCTATCGTCAGAAGTATAAGATTCCCTCGGAGTGGGGAACGGCAGTAACGGTTCAGGCAATGGTTTTCGGAAACACGGGTGAAAACTCCGGATCCGGAGTCGCATTCACCCGCGATCCTGCCACGGGAGAAAAAGTTTTTTATGGGGAATTTTTGATCAATGCACAGGGGGAGGATGTCGTCGCTGGGGTGCGTACTCCTGAACCAGTCTCTCAACTCAAAAAGAAAATGCCCAAAACGTACCGTGAATTGGAAGCGGTTCGCCAGCGTTTGGAAAAGCATTTCCGGGAGATGCAGGATTTCGAGTTCACGATTGAAGATGGACGACTCTTTATGCTCCAAACCCGTAACGGAAAGAGAACCGGCGTTGCCGCAGTTCGTATTGCGGTGGAGATGGTGGCTGAAAAGTTGATCCGTCAGGAGGAGGCGGTTCGCCGTGTTCCGCCGGATTCGTTGAGTCAGCTTTTGACCCCGATTTTTGATCGGGAGGCCCGCAAATCGGCTCACTTGATTGCTCGTGGATTACCAGCCGGTCCCGGAGCCGCGACGGGGCGGATTTATTTCAACTCCTATGAAGCGGAGGCCCGGGTCGCTCAGGGTGAAAAAGTCCTTTTGGTTCGAACCGAAACCTCTCCTGAAGATATTCGGGGAATGATGGCCTCCGAAGGAACTCTCACCTCACGGGGTGGGGTCAGTTCCCATGCGGCCTTGGTTGCAAGACAGATGGGGAAGGTCTGTGTTTGTGGGGCTTCAGCCCTTCAGATCGATTATGAAAGAGGAGTTTTAAAGGTCGGAAGTCAGATTTATAAAAAGGGAGAGTTTCTTTCCATTGATGGAAGTACGGGAGAAGTTTTTGCGGGTGAACTCAAAACCGCACCCTCAGAAGTCATCCAAGTGCTTCTGGAAAAATCTCTGCCTCCCTCGAAGAGTCAGACCTATCTCAATTACGCCAAGCTCATGAAGTGGGCTGATCAGTATCGTCGCCTCGATGTTCGAACCAACGCAGATCAGCCTGATCAGGTTCAAAATGCGATTGCATTCGGAGCCCAGGGGATTGGGCTCTGCCGAACGGAACATATGTTTTTTGAAGGGGAGAGGATCGATCTGATGAGAGAGATGATTCTTTCGGAGACTACTACGGATCGCAAAAAAGCCCTAGAAAAACTTCTCCCTCTTCAACGGGGGGATTTTATTGAAATCTTTTTATCCCTGGAGGGTTATCCTGCCAATATCCGACTTCTTGATCCTCCACTGCATGAGTTCCTTCCGCATACGGACGCCCAGCAAAAGGATCTCTCGATCAAGTTGGGGATCCCTTTGGAGCGAATCTCAAGGCGGGTTCAGGACTTGCACGAATTTAATCCGATGCTCGGACATCGGGGATGTCGACTGGGAGTGGTTTTCCCTGAAATCACGGAGATGCAGGCACGGGCGATCTTTGAGGCGGCAGCGACGGTGATTCAGGCGAAGATCATTGTGAAACCCGAGATCATGATTCCGCTGGTCGGCTATGAACAGGAACTTAAGCACCAGATTGCGATCGTTCGACGTGTGGCGAAAGAGGTGATGGCCCAGAAGAAAGTGAAGTTTGATTATTTGGTCGGAACAATGATCGAGATTCCAAGAGCCTGCGTGGTTGCGGATTCGATCGCCCACGAGGCGGAGTTTTTCAGCTTTGGAACGAATGATCTGACCCAAACGACTCTTGCTATGAGTCGTGATGATGCAGGCTCGTTTCTTCCCAGCTACCAGGACCTTGAAATCGTCCGTCACAATCCCTTTGCCTCGATTGATACCGAGGGAGTGGGCGGTTTGATGAAACTTGCGATCGAGAAAGGGAAGAAGAGACGATCTAAGATTAAACTTGGGGTCTGCGGAGAACATGGAGGAGATCCGGATTCGATCCAGTTTTTTGACGAAATCGGGCTTCACTATGTCAGCTGCTCCCCTTATCGTGTTCCTGTCGCCCAATTGGCGGCGGCGCAGGCTGGGTTAAAAGCGGGAAATAAAAAAATCAAAAAATAGGTTATCGAAAATTTAAAAAAAAATCATGAAAATCATTCGCTACCAAGACTCCTACGGTAAAATCGCATACGCTCAACAAACTGCGCAGGGGACATTTGATCTCGAGGGCGATCCTTATGCTTCCTTGAATGCGACTTCTCGAAAATCAGAGATCGCTAAGATTTTGGCTCCAATCGTTCCGACGCAGATTCTTTGCATCGGACTTAACTATCGAAAGCATGCGGAAGAGTGCGGAGCCCCGATCCCTGAGCGGCCTGTTCTTTTTGTAAAGGGAGTGAATGCCCTGCAAAATCCGGGAGATCCGATTGTTCTTCCTCGTCGTGCCCGAAGCGATGAAGTCGATTATGAGTGTGAACTGGGGGTAGTGATTGGAAAGCCCTGTAAAAATGTGACCCGCGAAAAAGCGTTGGATTACGTTCTGGGCTACACATGCGTGAATGATGTGAGTGCTCGGGACTGGCAACTCAAATGGGGTGGAGGACAATGGTGCAAGGGAAAGTTTTTCGATACCTTTGCCCCGATCGGTCCCTGTCTCGTGACTCCAGATGAGATTCCCAATCCGAATGCCCTCAAAATCAAAACCATTCTCAACGGAGAAACCGTTCAGGATTGGACGACGAGTGATATGATTTTTGATGTCCCCGCGATCATCGAGTTTTTGAGCGCAAGTACGACGCTGATTCCCGGGACATTGATTCTCACGGGAACACCCCAAGGCGTGGGAATGGCCTCCAAACCTCCAAAATATCTGAAGGCAGGTGATTCCGTGACGATCGAAATCGAAAAAATCGGAAGCATTACCAATCCTGTCATTGAAGAATCATAAATCGGTCGAAGATCGAAACAGAGAGTTGATCTACAATGAAAGCATTTTCTTTCACCACTCGCATGGCATTAAATTCCGATTTATGAATTTAAAGAAATACAGTTTATTCTATTGATTGGTCAGGGGTATTCTTCTGCTTATTTGGAATGCGATGAAAATACACCTTTATGTTCCCTGTTTTGTGGATCAGCTTTTTCCGAAGGCCGGAATGGCGATGGTTCAAATTTTAGAAAAACTTGGGCATACGGTTGAATTCGAGGAATCGATCTCCTGTTGCGGACAACCGGCCTTTAATTCTGGCTATTGGGATGAAGCGCGCAAAGTAGCGACCCGAACGGTCGAAGCTTTAGAGTCGGCGGAAGTCGTTGTGATCGGTTCCGGCTCCTGCGGAGCGATGCTCCATAAGTTTTATCCTGAACTTTTTAAAGAGACCGCCCTTTCTGAAAAAGCCAACGCGCTCGCGGCTAAAACTTTTGAGTTTAGCGACTTTCTCGTCCGCAAACTCGGAGTGACCGATCTCGGCGCTAAATTTCCCCACAAAGTGACCTATCATGACGGCTGTCACGGCCTTCGTGAACTCGGCATCAAAAATCAACCACGCCAACTTCTCTCCCATGTTCAAGGAATCACTCTTGTTGAAATGAAAGAGGCGGAGAGCTGTTGTGGATTCGGAGGAACCTTTTCTGCCAAATTTCCACTCATCTCCTCTGCGATGGGAGATGTCAAATGCAGCTCAGCCGTTGAAACCGAGGCCGACTATATTGTTTCGAGTGATTCAAGTTGTCTGATGCAAATTCAGGGACTTCTCACACGGCAACAAAAGCCAATTAAAACCATTCACTTAGCCGAAGTTCTGGTGAGCCAATGAGTACAGGATACGCCAAAGAATTCAAAGAAAACTCCGGACGGATGAGTCAGGATCTGACCCATCGTGCCGTCATTAAAAAAGCGCTCAATGCTTACGAAGTGAAGCGGGACGAAAACCGCTCCAAGTATCTCGATTGGCAAGAGGCCCGTCAGGCTGCCGCCGAAATCAAGTGGGAAGCAGTCAATCATCTCGATCGCTATCTCCTGGAGATGACAGAAAAGCTCGAAGCTCGCGGAACAAAGGTCTTCTGGGCCTCCAATGCAGAAGAGGCCCGCAACTACGTTATTAATCTCTCTCAAGAAAAGAAGGTTCAATCGATCATCAAATCGAAGACGATGACCTCAGAGGAGATTCATCTCAACTCCGCCCTGGAGAAATTAGGCTACGATGTCATCGAATCGGACTTGGGTGAATACATCGTCCAACTCAATGAGGAGGCCCCTTATCACCTTGTCTTTCCTGCGATGCATTTAACCCGCGGACAGATCAAAGAGATTTTTAAAAAGAAGCTCGGCAGCAACACCTCTGATCAGCCCGAAGAACTCACGATGGTCGCCCGCGACATCATGCGTCAAAAATATCTCACCGCCGATATGGGAATCAGCGGTGCCAACTTCGGCGTTGCCGAAACCGGAATGATCTCGATCACGGAGAACGAAGGCAATGCCCGCTTAACAACCTCCTTTCCAAAAATTCATGTGGCCCTGATGGGAATCGAAAAGGTTCTCCCCAAACTCGGTGACCTCGCCCTTTTTCTTCCACTTCTTGCGACCGCAGGAGGGGGGCAGCAGATCACCTGTTACAACACGATGATCGGCGGCCCGCGTCTCAATGACGAAGTCGATGGCCCCGAGGAATTTCATTTAGTGCTCATCGATAATCGACGCACCGAACTGCTCTCCGATGCCGAACAACGGGATGCGCTTCATTGTATCCGCTGCGCCGCCTGCTTGAATGTCTGTCCGATTTTCAAAAGTTCTGGAGGTCATAGCTATGGCACGACCTATCAAGGACCGATCGGCTCCGTCATCACCCCTCATCTTCGTGGACTCCAGGACTGGAAACATCTCTCTTTGGCCTCCTCGCTTTGCGCCTCCTGCACCGATGTCTGCCCGGTAAAAATCGATATTCATCATCACTTACTTCATAACCGTCGCAATGCGGTCAGTCAAAGCCCGGTCTGGTGGGAAAAAATAGCCTTTATCGGCTTTACCTTTGCGACGGCGATTCCAGCTCTCTTTCAACTAAGCATAAAAATCGCCCGACTCCTCCAGCCCCTGCATGGACTCATCAAAGGATCGCTCATCGATCCCGCACGCGCTTGGACTCAAACCCGAGATCTTCCAGAGATACCTGCGAAGAGCTTCCGCCAACAATGGAAGGAGCGAAAATGAAATCAAATCCATTCATCTCCCGCGGCGACGCGGCGACGCAGCGAAAAACAAGAATCTGCGAAAATCTGCGTGATCTGCGGATAAGCATTCAGGGGTGTTTATGAACGACTCCAAAGATTTGATCCTGCGCCGCATCCGCGAAGCCCTCAAAAGCCCAGCCCCGGTTCCCGGAGGTCATGACTACTCCCATGCGGAGACAACCCCCACACGACCCAAGCCCGATCTTGGAAGTTTTCGCCAATTTTTGCCTGAGGTCGAAAATGATTTTAACAGTCAATGGAGTCTTCTTTCCAAAAATTTTACCGCTTTAAAAACAGACTTCGGACTTCTGGATTCCAAAGAAGAGCTGACTCGATTTGTTCAGGAACTCCAACGCACCGAAAACTGGAAACGGATCGGATATCATCGCGGCGGACTCACCACACCGATCATCGATTCGATTCAAACGGAAAAAGTTTGCGTGAATGATCCTTACGATTGCCAGGACCTGGAAAAGTGCGATGTCGGCATCAGCGAATGCGACGCGATCGTCGCTCAAACCGGAAGTATTTTAATCACCGCCCGCAGTGCCGGTGGCCGCGGACTCTCCGCCCTTCCTCCTCATCACTTAATCCTCGCAAGAACTTCTCAAATGGTTTCCGATCTCCCCGCCGCCTACGATCTCCTTTATCAACGCTACGGTCAGAGCTATCCGAGCATGATCAGCTTCATCACCGGCCCCAGCCGTACCGGCGACATCGAACGCATCGTCGTCCTCGGTGCCCACGGCCCTAAAAAATTGACCGTCGCGATTTTGAAAGATTAGATCTAATGATTTTTTAGATACAAAAATTTAGTGGGCTTTTGTTAATCTAGTTGGGTGAGAGGATCAACGATTCCATTCCTAAAATTTTTGAATGTAATTGTGAGCTGTCACCTTGAAGCGCCTTTTAGAGCGATGAACTGCTGATGCCTGGAAAAACTTTTCGATTTGACCGAGAAAAAAGGGATTTTATCTCTTTCGGAAAGTTACGGCAGAGTGCTGCTCTGGAGTGACGAAGAGAGAGTGAGAGAGCGCACAAAGAAGTAATTTTACTTTTGGCGATTTTATCTTTCAGTCGCCTTTGAAAGAAACGGGATGATTCTTTCATTGAGAATTTATTGAATTTACAAACCTATTGTTAAAAATGATTTGAACTAATACTTTTGTGAAAATTTACAAAACTTATTGTACCGGCTATGTTTTTTAAGTCTCCAACATCAACGACTTATGACGAAAAACTTACAAAACTCATTGTCCTTGGACAAACAGACAGTATTACACGAAAAAAAGTAAATTTCGGGTAAATTACTTTTCAGTAATATTCCCGTCAAATGACATCAATGTCCTATTGGGAAGAATATGAACATTATTTTCATGAGCATCCCAGATAATGTAACGTTTATTTTCAAACGAAGTCTCTGGATCATGGGAGAAAGGGGTGAACTTTTTAGATTTAAAATCCTTCCCCCCTTAACAGCAAAAACCTGATGTTCCTGACCTTGATCTGCAACAGAAAAGGGAAAGGATTTTAGGCGAAAACCAATTTGATCTGCGATGAGACGGAGCGTGCTTTGCTCAACTCTCGATCGTTTGCTCCAAAAAGCTCTTTTAGACCCTTTTGAAAGGACATTTGACAAAGCAGGAAAAAAACTCCCAAATAAAAAACTTTTCAAACCCCCTTTGATTCGTATGATGACCGTTCATTTACGACACGGTGAGATGGCTGAGTGGTCGAAAGCGACGGTTTGCTAAACCTGATAAGTCCTTGGTATTAAGTTACTTACCTCGTAAGAAAAAGAAACGTTCGGCAAGAAAAGGAAGGAATAGAGTCTTTTACCGGCAATCATTGCCAGTATTCATTAAATGCTCAAATAACCTTTTAGAGATCGATTTGAACTTCATGAAACCGAAAAAAAGGCGTTTTTAATCTACTTCATTTCGGCTCTTGCTTCCCCCAAGATTCAGTCAAAGTTTTATGGTTCTCTTGTATGGTTTGCCCAGAGAAAACATCCCAATTTTCTGAGAACCCCAGTGGGTCTGAAGCTCGAATCCGAAACCGCCTCATTTTTGTATCAGCGGGAGGAGTTTTTCTAGTTCTGACCCAGTAGGCATGTTGCTCTCGGACATAGATTGAAACGTAAATGCTTGGCACGATAAAAAACTTCGGCAACTCCTTGACCCCATTTAGTGCAACGAAACAATAAAATAAATTAGGGTCCTGAATTGTCTCATGCTTTTGACTCATTGCCCATGAGTGGCAAGGTTCATCGGCAAAAAGAGCTTCAGTCCGAGTTCGCTGATCTGTCGTTTTGACCTCAACTTTGAAAAGCTGACTCAAGAGAGAATTTGCCACTAGAATATCAACGCCCTTGGTATTCCCAAGGGTAAGCGTGGCAACATAGCCACGCTGTACAAGTTGTGCTAAAGTATAAAATTCGCCTGTTAGACCCGTTTGAGAATTTTCCATATTTAGAAAACCTTCAAGAGTTCTGCAATCACGGCAAGATTTCCTTCATTTTCATCATCAAGTTCGATGGGAGCGTAATCCAAATTGATCGGCTTGAGGATAATTTTGGAGTGTTCCCAACCTTCATCCGTAGTTCTTTTTTCGCTCTGATAACGTTTAAGTGTGTATTGACCAAGCCCATCCGGATCTTGGATTGAGGCGTGATAAACGAGCAGGTCTTTTCCCTGTCTACTGCCAATACCAGGGGGTCCAAAAAGACACCATGATCCATCGGGAACTTTTGGTTCCATCGACTTTCCGGTGACTCGAGCGATAAAATACCCGTCTCGAATCGAAGTTCCTTCCGGAGGAATAACCCAATGTTTCGCTTCTTCAAATGATTTAAGGTCTGACCCCATTTCAGCACCCCAAGTTCCGGCTGCAATAACGAGGTCTTCAAAAAGCGGAAGACAATTGCGAAACGCTTTCCGGTCCGATTCTGGAACGAGTGCAAAAGGAATAGGTTGAGAGCGATCAAAAATCTCCGAGTCCATTTTCGAAGGAGCACTTTCATTTGCGAACCAATCATTTCTCTTCACTACAATTTCTTTTAAATCAGAGCGTTCGAGATAACGAGCTAACAGTCGAAAGTGCTTTCGCATCGCTTCAGGGTCATGGAGTTCATGAGCGGTGATCGAGAGGACTTCCCAATCCATTTCCCTTAATTGTGTTCGTATGATTTGATCTTTTGCTGCAGTTTGTGGGTTTCCATGAAGATGACTGCTTAACCCATCTAGATAGAGCGCCACAGATCGAAGATCTTCGTCTTCAGGTCTGAAAATGGCATCAGGTGTTGTCGTTCCTCTCCCAGTGCCAAGATGAAGTTGTTCCTGCCAAGAGGCCTCTGGAAAGCCCGCAGAGAGAAGAAGTTGACGAAGTCGGCGTTCGGCGGCGTTTACAGGGGCAAAATTATCTTGAGGAACTTCACCATGACTTTGGAGTATTGGAATCGTTCGTAGTTCTGTCAGTGAGCCTGCTGAACAGCTCAGGAAAGACTGAGCTCGGTGTCGATCGAGGTGAGGATGGTAAAACGAATTTCGATACGTTTGAAGGCAGTCTGAACAGGATGCTTGGCATCCCGAGGGACAATCCTCGGTAATTGAAATTGCTTTTGCCTTTACCTCTGGAAATCGTTCGATCAGTTGCTCCAAGAGTCCTGATCCTCCGGGCATTGGATCGACGAGGTATGCGGTGACTTTGTCGTTTTCCATGTGTCCCATGACAACGAGTTGGAGATCTTCTTGTGCCATTTCTAACGTGCTGGCTGCGGCAAAGCGAATCGATTCTAAAACGCTATAGGCCTCTGTTTGATCGGAGAGATTCGGAAATTTAATAACATCAGCAACGAGGTCCGTATGCAGGGCTACTTCATCCGCAGTCTCACGCTGATCATTGCCACATCGTTCATGATGACCTTTTTTGAAATTTACCTTTTGGGCATCAGAAGCGATCGGAGAGACGCTATCCCCACAAACAGAGCAAATGAGGTATCCAAAATTAATTCTTTTTTGAATTTCTGAATTAGATCCGACGTTCGCCATCCGTAAATGCTGTCCCTTTAAAAAATGAATTTCTTGAGAGCCCCATAAGAATGCCTTCCCCCCCGAGTGACGGGACCGCTCCAATCCAAGAACAGCAACCCCCATTTGAAAGCGATAGTCCTCTTCATCCGAAATTTGTGAGATATGAACTAGGTCGACATCCGTTAAGGGAAGCGAAGGTAAGGTTCTCGAAGTCGGAGTGCCTGAATGCCCTTGATCGACTTCACGTATTGCACTTTTACCCACTGTTACTTCTAACACGCAAACATCTCTCTCCTCTGCGGGTTGAAGTTGATAGCGCCGACTAACGAAGCGATGTCCATTGGCATAAATTAAGTTTCCTGGAACATATTCTCGAAGAGCCAAAAGCGGGGGACGGGGAAGTTCTAGTTCGCCAGAGTTGCCGGATTCCCAAAAAGGAATCTCTGCTGACCCCATAATCGAACCACGCTCTAATCCATATCCTGGAAGAAATCCCTCGAGGGCAAGTACGCTGTAGGTGACGGTCTCATCTTGACCCTCCCCTTCGCTTCGGCCTCGCTTCATCTCTCCCTTGATTCTTTTGATATAACGTTCGCAGCGCCGACGAATCGCTTCATCTCCTGGATCAAGCGTTCCTGTTTGGCGTTGGAGATCATTGAGACGAGTTACCGTTTGATGAGACCAATTCAAACGACGTTGAAGCCGTTTCATCACGAGAAGGAGTTGGTCGACAAAACTGTCGATCGAAGAGGAAAGTAGTTTTTCTTCGATCACTTCGGAATCTTCTTTCGGCCAGCCTGCTGAAAAAACATCTAAAATATGGTCTAGTATTTCTTGCTTGTGATCTTGAATTGATCTCCTCAATGGGGATAAGTCAGACAAAGTCGATCGAAGTTCATTTCCATCAAAAAGCCATGATCGTACAGTTTTTGGAAAAGCGGCATCCAAAATTAGAGCAAGGGAGGGGGCATTCTGTGCCTTTTGATATAAACGACTGATAATCGTGGCATGGATATGTCTTCGCACCATCAGCGGATTAGAAAGATTGAAGACCGGCGCATCGACGCGTCCTGCCAGTAATTTTTCGGGGTGTAAGAAGTAAGAGCGATCATGACTCACATCACGACAATAGGTGACATTCACCGCCATGCGATTTCGTCGACCCGCTCGACCGACCCGTTGCCAGTAGTTCGCTGGAAGTGGAGGAACATTTCTCATCAGCACCGCATCAAGGGCTCCAATATCAACCCCCATCTCGAGAGTTTGGGTGCAGACAAGGGTATTTACGGCTTTTGATTTTATATCCTTAAACCAGTTTTCGATCTTTTCTCGGCGAGTATGAGGGACCATCGCCGTATGTTCTTCAGGACGGATGAGCTCATAATTTTGATCGAGCAACCGAAGATTATAATCATCGGAGTTCTCGGATTGAAATTCAAGAATCCCACTACATCGATAAACAGGACAAAGACTTTTCGGAGTCTTTCGGGTCATCCGACGACTACATCGTTTACATCTCCAGACTCCCTGACCGGGAACTAACTCTAATAAATTAGAGTCAACTTGGGAAAGACCAGATTGTTCCGGCAGTGATTTTCCCTTTGCGCCGAGAAGGTTTACAGGGACAAGCCATTTAAACTCTTGAAAAAAATGAAGAAGATCAAATAGAAATGGACTGAGATCATCCTCTTCAACTCCCCACTTTCGAACGGCTTGTTTAATATAAGTCGAACCCGTGGTTCCCTGCCATTGAATGACATAAGAATCTTTGTCTGATGCTTCACGCGACATCTTTGTCCCCTTGGGAGGATCCATATCGGGAAGATAGCCATTTTGAATCTCTGAATCTCCGTGATTCCAGAACTTGCTGAAAGTTTTATGAACAGGATCGAGGAGAACCTTTTGTCTTCTTAAATAGTCAAGAATGCTCGCGGCCCCATCACAGACTTCATCCGGTGAGAGTTTTAGTTTTCGAGAGGCTTGAATGATAAAGGGTAAATGGGGAGTAAGACCTTTGTAATCGACTCTCATTCGACCCCAAGGTTCTAGTCCGAGAATTTGTCGGGGAGCCATCGTGATTTCACGAAGAATGGTCATTCGAAGAAATTTCTCCCGCTCTTTGGTGTGATTCATTTGAGCGTTCGCTGGAGCGACCCTCCAGACCTCGGGTAAAAGAGCATGAGAAAGACTCTCCTCTTTTTCAAATAATTGAGAGAGTGTGAGGGTCAAGTCTCCAACGGAGATCGGTCCTTTTTTTAATTCATCCGCAATCAATGACCTTAATCGAAATCGTCTCGCGTGATCTCTCATCCAACCGGATTGAAAGGCGGCATCTTGGCGGTTGTCGCAAAAGATCAAGAGTCTTTGGGGATCAAGATGATTGATCATGTCCTGAGCAAGCACATGGACGTCGGCAACAGCAGTGGTTCGAACAGGACGAGCGGGCTCCCGGTAGCCAGCTCCCACGCGCCGCCCGTTTGCATCGCAGGTGAGGCAACGACTTAATACACCAGGATTCTCCTCTTTTGTCTGAATGGAATACAATGCAACCAGGGGATCGGGTCTTCCGCAATGTCCACATTGAGTTACTTTTTGATCATGAAAAGTCCCACAATATCGACAGAAAAAAACAGGTGCGACTTTTGATTCGGGAATTTCTTCGCCTGAGACAAGTGAATCCACTAAGACACAACGGAGTCCGCTTTTCGCTTTTTCCAATGGCTCCCAGTAACGGCTTTTTCCTGAGGCTTGCCCTCCTCCAAGAACTTGAGAGGTATGATGAAAATCCCGATGGTGACTTGAGAAGTAATGTTGCCCGCAAGTCGTACAAGTGGAAACAGCCAATCGAAATAAACCCTGATTTTCTTCATGAAGCTCCGCTGAAAAATGAAGCTTAAGATCATCGCCTGCTCCCGGAAAGGTAACGGTCGCTCCTCCGATTCCACGCATGAAGGCATGAACAACCGGGCGGAGTAACGGTCGATTCTCTTGGGAGGCCATTGCTCCGAGAATGAGCCAAGAAAGAACCTCTTCCTCCGTGGTTTCTCGTTTAAGTGCCAGTCCAAGTTTTTCAGTCGTCTCATGAAGGGGAAGCGGCTTTTCCAACAGTTGAGCGAGTTGATAAACCTCTTCAGACTGAGAAAGACCCTGATAGAGATCTTCCATGAAAGAGGCTTTTTTTACGAGAGTCCGGCCGCTTAAAGCAGTAAAGGCATGACGAATCGTCTCTTCAGTTCCATCGACGGCAAGAACGCACTGTTCAAGAGCCTCCGAGCAATTTTTTGGTGCTGCTGAAATCGTTCGTCCAAGGGGCCAGGTTTGTGCGACATAGGACTCTGCAACGGTTGTGACTTTATCAATGGCAACTCCAAAGAAACGACTTGCAAATCGTTTGGCTGCATGGGGGTCTTTTGGGTCAACAATCGTCGCTGAAGTCGCAATACAGGTGGTGTTTTCCGGACTTTTTTCACAAAATCGAAGTAAGCGTCGAATGAGGCAAGCGGTCTCAGCCCCTTTTGCTCCGGTGAAAGTATGAGCTTCATCAAAGACTAAAAAATCAAGTCGAGCATTCGTAAATAGTTCGACATCCGTCTGGCGAGTGAGAAGGAGCTCCAATTGGTTTACGTTGGTTAAAAGAATCCGGGGTTGCTTTCCCGCTTCACGCATTTCTTCCCGAGAACAAAGCTCCTCAGCTGGATAAACGGTTTCGCCTGACTCTCGTTTCTGGGCCTCTTCCACCGCCTTCTCATAATCAGCACGCGAGGATCCCGGAGATAAGCGTTTTCCTGCGACATCCCCTTTTTTTCCAGGAGTCTTTCCGACATACATTCCAAAAGAAATTCCAGTTCCCGCCAATAAGCCCCTTAATCGTAACAGCTGATCTTCGGCTAAGGAGTTCATCGGATAAACTAAAACAGCGGAGATTCCCGACGCAGCTCTTGAATCGCGAAGGTCAAGGCAACGACTAATAATCGGATAAAGAAAGCATTCCGTCTTTCCTGATCCCGTTCCCGTCGAGATCAAGGTTGTTTTGCCGGATTGAATCGCCCGAATGGCCTCCTCCTGATGTTGATAAACGTGCTGAATGGAGGAGGGAATACGATCGCGAAGGAGAGGATGAAGTATTTTTTCTTCAATCAACTTTTTGACCTCGCACCCCTGTTGAAAGGGACGACTTAAGGTGAGGTAAGGCCCCTTTAAAAGCGGTGTCGATCTTGTTTTGGTCAACGAAAGTAATTCCCTCATTTGAATATCCAGTCGGGGATCGGCAAAAGGATAGGCCGTAAGTTGGTAGCGTAAAAAACTGCCGACGACACGGTCGGTGAAAGCAATTGGATTTAAGGACATAACGGAATCTCCATTTGTAAGTGAGGTCGAGCGGAATCATTCAGCGCACCCACTAATTGATCCATGTCGGTGGCAGGTGAAAGGGTACTTGATTTTAAATGTTCTTCTCGAACTCTTCGAGCATGAAGCACGGCTTGAGGAATTTTTGGAATGAGCGAACCCGTTGGAACGGCGTTTTTCTCATACTCAGGATAATATCGGCGAAGTTCCCGTTTCGTCGCCTCGTAATCTTGAAATGACTTAGTGGTGTACGTTTCATGAAGAAGGAGCCAGTACTCAAAACAGGGACGTGAGAGAGCAACGTTAATTTTTTCCCTCTTTGCCAAATCAAGAGCCTGTTTCAGAACCGATTCCTTTTCCTTTGTTTCGATTTCAGAGTCCAAGACACACCACACTTCATCAAAAGCCAATACTTCAGAGCTCGCTTTGCGAGCCTCCTTTCTACGTTGGGTTCGTAAATCGATCGCCTCTTTTACGAGCGTCATCGGATCTGTTCCCTTAGCTTGTAGAATTTCAATGGTAGAGAGCTTTAATCGATCTCTTAATCCCTCGAGATATTGCGGTTCCGTCTCCTCTCCCTCGGTGACGATGAGAAAGGTCTTTCCACTTGAGGCTGTTTTTGAATTTCTTCCTCGTCTGAAATTTCCGATCTCACGATCGTAGTTGCTCATGAGCGGATCAAGGCTCCATTGCTTTTGAAAAAGGGCACCGCTCCATAACGACCGCCGAGATACCCACGCTCCAATGACTCTTGGGCGCGTGGCTTATAATCGGTTAATGGATAGAGGAAGGAATCCCCCTCTGGGCGTTTCTCAGAAAACCAGATCTGATCTCGACGAAGGGTATTGGTATTCAAGAGGGTCGGATTGTGGGTCGTAAAAAGAATCTGCGCCCCTTTCGGATTTGTCTTCGGGTCAAAAAGAAGTTTTAAGAGAGCTTTGACTAAAAGCGGGTGAAGACTGTTTTCCAGTTCATCGATGCAAACGGTGTAGCCTCCCTCGAGAATATCGAGCCATGGACCGCACAGCGCATAAAACCGACGGGTTCCCGCGGATTCCTCGCTCGCATCCATCGAAACGAGTTTATCCCCCTTACCGGTATGCTTTAATTGAACGGTGGTGGAGGTGGGATCGGCAAGCTTTCCGCTGGCCTCGAGTTGAGAGAAAAGGGCAGGAGGGAGATCTCGTCGAACCTCTTCGAGAGGAATCTTTTTTTCATAAACGTCGACCCCTGCAATTCCAAAATCGGCCTCTCGAATCATTTCAATGACTTTTTGAAACAAGTCTGGGCGTGTTTTATGAAGTCCATTGGTATAGGAAGGTAAGAACTGTCGATCGGCATCTAGGGCGATAAAACGGAGCTGATTGGGAAACCATCCATAGACATCGAAGAGTTGGGGGTGATTCAGTTGAGCCCCGGTTGAAAGAAAAAGAGCATTATCCCGTGTCATCTCCCGGAGCTTGCTGTCATAACGAAAATTTTCGGTCGGAGGACTCCATTGATACTTGTCACCTTTCCAAAGACGCTCAAACCAGACTTGTGGTTTTCCTTTTGGATAAACGATGAGAACTTCCTCCGTGACCCGTTCTGAAGTCAGGGAAAACCGATAGAGATGGCGCACCCCTTCTAAAATGAATGTGACTTCAAAAGAGGAGGGTTCGTGGGTCGATTGTTCATCGAGTCGAAAAGGCATTACTCCAATCGTCTGTCCAGGAAGGAGTTTTGAAAAAGAGCCCTCGACGAAGCTCTTCATATACTCGATTGCAGCGATAAAATTACTTTTTCCCGAGGCATTGGCCCCATAGATCGCCGCCGCTTTCACGATTTTTCCGTTTTTAAATCCTGGAATATCGACCGCGATAAAGTTCTCAGGCAACGTTTGATCGTAGTTGCTGGCGACCATGTTGAGGATCGCTTCTTCACGAAATGACCGGAAGTTTTTAACTCGAAATTCGATTAACATGAATTTAAAGTAGTAATTTTATTGGGTAATGTCGAGTTTTTTGCGTATTTTTCGTTAAAAAGCCTCTTTCGACTAAATCGGCGACCCAGTGGGCGGCGGTATCAAACCGGATCCCCTCATGGTATTCTGTCCCTGTGCCTTGGCTCATCCCCTGCATAAATTTTTCGGGCGTAGAAAATTGGGTCCCAGAATAGCTGCTCTTCCAGTAAAGGTTCACAAACTCCAGATCATTCATCGCCACGATTTCATTTTTAAACTCCCAAGGGTCTTTGGGGTCTAGGGAAAATTCGTAGCGGATCGGGAATTCCTTCCGAACATCGACCGCCATCGACTGAGGGTTCGCAAAATCTCCCGTCACGATGAGCTCGCCGACAGGCTCTGGGTAAAAGTAAATCCAGCCCTCGATCTCCTCTTCGGAGCGGGTGATCAGAGGGGCCTTTTTTCGGCAGTAGGAGAAAGGGTGACCCTCAATGATATCGATCTGCCTTAAAGTTTCATCGCTGACTTCGTAGAGCTCGCCGATCACAGGGCGAAAGGGGATTTCTTGGACGCAGAAAGGGATCCCGCGAGCGAACAGTGCGTAGGGGTACTTCGTCCTGGCTTCTCCCAAGAACTTTGAATTCATGAGCTGGCTATGCAGGGCAAAGCCCCGGCGCAGGGTTCCGTAGCAAAAAAGGGGGGTTGTTTTCATCTGTTTTATGATAGCGGATTTAATTAAAAATATCTTTCATTCTCAATTTCTGGAAGCGTCAGCTCCTGCTGAACCGAGGAAAGATGTGACCATGCTCCTGATTTTAGTTTAGCGATCAATGCTTCAGATGCATATTTTTCAAGCCACCTCGAGTTTAGCCCAGAATCGACCGCTTCTGCGGCAAGCTTATAGACCAGTGTCATATTCACCTCCATTTCAAGATCCTTATGAATTTTTATGATCCCTTGTTCAAATTCGCATTGAGTTGGTGGGTCGAGGTGGATCCAAGATGAATTAAAACGGTTTAAAAGCTCCTCAGGGATTGAGTTTTGTTTTTTAATGGGAGTCGTTTCTTGAGTTGAGCCAAATCCGACCGTAATCTTTTTTTGGTGAAGCGTCTGCCAGGTTCCGGCCCCGATGATCATAAAATTATTTTGAAACCGTTTTTGATTTTCACGAGACCATCCTGGGAATACTTGGGTGCGGCAATCTAAAAGAGCATAAACTTCTTGCTGAATATTTTTACACCAGTCGGTCTCTGCGGAAAATTTATCAAGCTCATCGATCATTAAAACCCCTTTTCCTTCGAGGTCGATAAACTCATTGATGACTTCAAGAGTTGATTTTCCTCCCTTTCCGCCGGTGACGATCCAAGAGCCGCTTTCTAAAGATATAAAGGGAAGCGACCTCTTGTTGGCAAATGCCTTACAAAGAGTTGTTTTACCAACCCCGGAAGGGCCAATAATCAGTGGAATAGGGCGAGTCCAAATCCCCCCCGGGCGGATATTGAGTTTTTTAATTTGATAAAAATCCTCAAGAGTCTGCATCGCTGCTGTCTGCGAGTTTGTTAAGACAAGATTGCGGGTATTTTCATTATTTTCCTCTGGTGAGGGCGCAACAAGGCTAATAAAGGGGTTTTCATTTTGGGTTAATTTAACCCAAGTGGTGAGGTCTTCAGGATGCGGTACAGTTTTTGTGATGATGTAGCAGATTTTTGCGTAAGGGAGCATCTCAGCAATCTTGGACTTGTCCGAAAAACTTAAATATCGCTTATTTTCATCCGTGGATTGCTTAATCATTGTAAATAGAAGCTCAATCAGCAGATCAATCTTATGCATCGCTTCAGGGAGATAAGTTTTATGAGTTTGATAGCAAAATAGCTTTAAAGCCAAAAATTCGACATAGCGAGATTCTGCGATTTCCTGAAGCTTTTTCAGGAACTTCGCGATACGAGGAGGCGCATCAATAGACTCTGGAGGAAAATTCCAGTGAATATCGCAATTTTTGCATTCGTCCCAAGCGTCCGAAACTTCTTTTACATAATTCATTGCTTGAAGTTGAAACGCCTTTTGGATTTCATAATTTGATTTTGATCCAACTTCGATATTTAGCTTCATAGGGTTCTCCGGTTTAATAGTTAATATACGAGGGTCGCTAAGTATAGATTATGCAAGTTTTAAAAGAGAGATCTGTGGCCTGCGAGATCGTTGATAATCAATGACTTAAGGGAATGGATGGGGGAGTCGTATATTTTTGTAATCTTGATAAAATTGGAGAAATTTATTCGATTGATCCTGAAGCATGCTTAAAGTTGCTTCGGCTTTAAGCTGATGCTCATACCGGTACCCTGTTCCAAAATTCATCCCGCTTACTCCAAGATGCTCGAGATAGCAAATATCCGAAAAGCTCCCGATATGAATTTCGAACCCTTTAGCTTCTAATATCGATCTAAGTAGTGGATTATCGTATTGGTAGAGGACAACGCCTGATTCGCGACGATCAAACTCAAAAATCCAGTGATACTTTTTTTCAGTTTTAAAGAATTGGGCTGTGCTTTGTCCGATCTCTTCATCCGTGGATAAAAGGATATCAAATTCGCACCCCGCCTTTTGGAGAACATTTAGCAGGAGATGGAGGCCTAGCCGATCATCTACCCCCGTGGAACGAAGGATATCTCCCTCAACCTGAGGAGCGGTAATGGGGTTAACGGTGTCAATATGGGCAATTCCGAGAATCGAGGCATTAAAATCTTTAAAATAGTAGGGTCGGCCAGCCTCTGTATTTTTTTCAAAACCAAAGAGAGCTAGATAGGGATCGAGATCACCTTGAAATGCAATGTCGATATTTTGAAGGAGATCACTAATGCTAACCGGAGAGATGTTTTTGTTCATACCTGTAAGTATTACAGGATTTTAATATTTTTTTTTAAAGTAAGAGATAATGTTTAATCTGCGTAAATCTGCGAAATCTGCGGATCAGACCGTCGTTGTCTGACCCCCTCTGCGAGGATGGATCAAAAAAGGAGATCCCATGACGTTTGATCCATCAATTCCTTGTAAAAGTCAAAAAACCGAACCCTATCTCTGCCCTGAGTTGAAGCGATTCCACCAAGACTTGACCGAGCTTGGATTTGAGGAGAGCCGAAGTCACCGGATCCGTCAGGCGGTCGTCGGGTTCAGCAGTGGAATTCGGATTGGTTTATCTCCAAAACCGCTAAAAGAGCTCACAAGATACAAAGAGCTGGCGAAAGATCTCTTTCTCGATGAGGCTTCATCGGCGCTGGAAAGTTTGGAGGCCCTCTACCTGCGGCTCCAGGACCCTGAGCTCAACATGCTTCAAAATCTGCGGGCGGCTTACGAAGAGTGGCTCGATTCCGAGGAGACTACTGAGGCCGCAAAGAAAAACCTTTTGGCCTTGTCGATCGGAATGGGGATCAAGGCGGTTGAATTGGAATCCTTCCTTGTTCCTGAAATGGAGGAGATTTTCAAAATACTCATCCCGAGCCAGCGGTTCATCTCCGAGCGGCTTCTGGATCTTTTAGGGGGAGGAAAGGAAGTTCGTCCTCTTTTGATCGACTACTTTCACTTTACTTATCAGGAGAGTCCCCTGGAGTTGAAAGTCATTCCGGAGTATGCGGCTCGGTTTTATCCTGAGGGAGGGACCGACTTCGTGAGCTGGCTATTGGCGGGGTATGGACATGGGAGAGAGTTTTCCCGGAAAAACCTGGAACTGAGAGATGCGCTCTTTGAGTCCGTGGGGAAGGAATCCATGGAAGTGAATAACAGAATATATGATCAACTGTTTAACGAAGAGCCGAAGAAAGACTTTGCGCCGACGAGCGAGCTGGTCCTATCGGCGCTTTTCTGGTGCCGTCGCCAACATCGGCATCTTTTTCTGGATGAGAGTCCGGTCCACCGCTTTGAATTGATCCGCAACCTCTACGATTTAACTTTCTGGATGGGCCTCATCGGCGAGAGCCGAAGGCAAAAGGCGGTAGGGAGAAATCAGTTTTAAAGGGGAGGAGATGAAAGTGGAATTAGATTGAGATACAGGAGTTTAAAGCTGTAATCGCATTCAGAATTATAAATTACCATAAATATGCCACTCTACGAAATGACCTCAGAGAAGTTTAGAGCTTTAAATTCCGCCTCATTTGTGGATCAACAAGTTCGGGAAAGAGATGATTTGCAGCGATTACTGAAGTCTCAAATCAATGTCCTCGGGGATGATCTCTATGTACTTTCAGAAGAATTTGGGGACTGGGCGGATAGTCGACGCAGAATTGATTTATTGGCCATCGATCGTGATGCAAATCTCGTAGTAATCGAGCTGAAGCGAACTAACGATGGAGGTCATATGGAGCTCCAAGCGATTCGCTATGCCAGCATGATTTCAGCGATGACTTTTGAGAAGGCGGAAAGAATTCACCAGGATTTCTTATGCAAAATGGGGGAAAAGCCTGAAGTGGCCAAAACACGAATTCTCTCTTTTTTGAATTGGGAAGAGCCCGATGAAGAAAGTTTCGCTTCCGATGTCCGCATCGTTCTGGTTTCTGAGGATTTTGGAAAAGAGCTGACCACCGCCGTTCTTTGGCTACGTGAGCATGACATTGATATCAGATGTATCCGACTGCGCCCCTATCAAGATGGAGAAAAACTCCTTGTGGATGTCCAACAAATTCTCCCTCTTCCTGAGGCGCACGATTATCAAATTCAGCTTCGTGAAAAAGAGCATATCGAACGCATTAATCGAGCAGAACGCTATGATTTACGCTACAAATTCTGGCAAGGGTTAATCTCGCTGGCACAAGCAAAACGAACCCGACATGCAAACATTACCCCTGGCTCGTATGGATATATCGGCGCAAGTGCAGGCATCAACGGACTCAAGTTAAACTACACCATCACCAAAACAACAGCCGTGGTGGAGCTTTATATTGATTGCGGTGTCGCCGAGAGAAATAATCAGATTTTCGATAAGCTTTACGCAAATCGAGAATCTGTAGAAAACAGTTTTGGAGACTCAATCTCATGGGATAGACTTGACCATCGCCAAGCATGTAGAATCAAATATCAAATGAGTGAGGGAGGCTATCGAAGTCCTGAACAGGAGTGGACTAAAATTCAATCAAGCATGGTGGATGTCATGTCTCGGTTCGAGTCCGCTCTAAAGCCATCATTGGAATCTTTAGATATTTAATTAGGGCTTGAGAGTTCCAAAGGTCGCTTAGATTTTATTGAACTCCCAACGCCTTGAATACCGCATCGACGGGATCCGAATAGAAGGAAGTTTGAAATTTTGCGAAGAGTTCTCCAGGGATCGTGGGAATATCGGTCACGCTTGCCATCGGGAGGATAATTCGTTTAGCCCCGGCATCAAATGCGACCTGTAAGGACTCCGCTAAGTTTTCGACAGGAATAATGCTCCCTCCCAAACTCATGCTTCCGAGGACAACCATCTGCGCTTGAAGGGGTTTGTCTAAGAGTGACGAACAGAGCGCGACAAAGGTGCTGAGGGGGAGAAGGGTGGAGGCCCCGGTGTTGTGAAGCTCAACGAGATGCACGTGAAAGTCGTGATCGACCGGTTTCATCGAGACACTGACCCGTGAGGCATTCGCTTTAAAATAATCGAATCCGACTTTGATTCCCTCTTTACCCTGACTATCAGTTCCCATGCCCGATATTTTAAGAGTGCCGTTTCCTGCGGTTCGTTGGGTTTCCAAGCGGTATAAACCGAGATGATTTGTTCCCCGGGCAATTGTATGGAGAACGCCGGGATTTAATTGTCCATCCGGGATCAAGGAGGAGCCTCCCTGCTCAGGAACATTGATGAATTTCTCTTCGTTCGTCGCTAGATTACGATAGCTAAAATGGACATCATAAAATTCCATTCCACCAATTTTCTTGAGTTGCTCTTTGACCCGGCGCCGGCATTCCAAAGCGTATTCCAGACAGCGTGCGACCGCCTCTTGATCGTATTCCCCGTGAGGATAGAGAAGCTTAAGTAGTCCGGAGGCTGTCCGTTTGACCGCGATGGTATCCCGTTGATTCAGATCCCGCCCGAGCCTGAAATATTTCTCGATCGCATCCGAGAAATTACGTTTTCTCATTTCACGGAATAACTCCGCAAGGTAATCGACAATCAATCCGAATTGATTGGTGAAAAACTCAGGCCTCATTTTCGGAATTTCCCATCCCGGGATGTAACAATGGAATCGATCAAAAAAAGCAGAATCGATCATCGCCTCCGGGAATGGAGCGAGGAGATGGCTGGTTTTGACCATCACATCGACGGATTGATTGATGTTTCCGACAAAAACCATGGAGGCATTTGCGGAAATCGAATCACGGCCGCGGGCGAAAGAGCCGGAAGCCATGTAATCTTTCATGATCTGGACTCCATCTTTGTCTTCAAAAGTGATTCCGGCGACTTCATCAAAGGCGACGACATCCCAAAGTCCGACCAGTCCGACACGACGACTGCTCATATTATAGAAAAGATTCGCCACGGTGGTCTTGCCGCCAGAGACGAGAATGCTGTTCGGGCTGATCTCTTTGTAAATATGGCTTTTTCCCGTACCACGGGGACCGAGCTCGCACATGTTAAAATTATTTTCAACTAAAGGAATCATCCGGGCTAAGAGATGCCACTTCGCCCGTTCTGAAAAATTGACAGGTTCCATTCCGACGGATCGTAAAAGAACATCCAACCATTGCGTCTCTGTAAATGCCTTTCGGCCTGCAATGAGGACTTCCAGATCGAGATTGGGCATTTGAATCGGCTTCAGCTCCTCAATGATAAACGGAGAGCCCTTCTGCCCCTCCTCATAAAAATAGCGGAGGGTCACAATGCTCCAGATTCCTCCGACAAGAAGCTTCTCATACATTTGAATATAAGTGGTCGGAACATCGACTCCCTTAATTCCTAAATTGGAGAGAAGGGCCTCATAAATATCCCGCTTCTCATTGAGTTTGACTGTGATTTTGTCAATGATCTTGAGACTTCCCCGCTCACGGACAATCGATTTCACTTTCTCCGCTTCATCGGGACGAACATAATTTTCGGAGAGAATTTTCTTAACGGTGACGAGCCCTTGTTCAATCACTTCCGGATCGCTGGAGGCACAATGCATTCCGAGGAGATATTCGAGGACGAAAACGGGGACATTCGCTCCTTCCTTTATCAACTTGGTCAGGTCTTTCCGAACCACTTTCCCGGGAAAATGCTGATTCAAGAGATCATCAATCGTCTTATCTGTCACATTCGTTTCCATAAATTAAAAATCCTCGTTAATCGCCCGGTCGATCGTCACTTTGACGCTGGTTTGTTCGATTCCCGTGTTAAGATCCCGCGCCACCAGACGGAATTCTTTTTTTGGGTCGAATGTCTGACTGACCAAACTGAGCCAAACACTCTTCTTTCTCTCCTCCATCGTGCCCGATTCGGAATCAAAAGTCACTTTTTGAATATCTGAGACTGGAAGTTCCCCATCGCTCAAAAAAATCTCCAGCGAGACTGGTTTCAGTCGATCTCCCACGGGTTCGGTTTGAAGGAATTCAAAGCGATGACGGGAGGTCGTGATGATGTGCCGGTTTCCAAGAATCTGGACATCGACCGGTTTGATTTTAGTTAAGGCCAGTCCTTTCCCTTTGATTTGTCTCACCGTGACAACCGGGATCACGATCTCCTGGGGCATCAGGCCTCCATGAAAGTAGCGGGCGCCCCCGACAAAGTGAAAGAGATTGACCCCTTTCGGAATCCAAAATTCGACATTCCCTTCGGCCTTAGCCGTTTCTTTTGTCGATCCCTTCCACGCCTTTTCGTAGGGAGGAAGATTCGTTCCCAAGAGATACCGTTTTTTAGCGAGAATCGTTCCTTGGGGTTTTTCTTCAATTTTACTCTTTTCATGTTCCTCGGGATATTTCTCCTGAAAGAGGAATCCATGGTCCGCCGTAATTAAAATATAAGTGCCGTTGAGATTATCGATGATGTAGCGGACGAGCGAGGCAAGCTCCTCGATCGCCTTCCCTGTCGCCAGGAAAGTCTCCCCTTCGGTGCTGGCTGAATCGCCGCTCGCATCGACTCGATTGTGATAGATGTAAATCAATCGATGTCCTTCAACCATTTCCCGCCCCTTGGCCTTATTGGCTGCCAGAAGATCATCCGCCTTAAAGGCGATCCCCTCGTGTTTGGCGAGTATTTGTCTTCGCTGCTCGGTACTCCCCGTCGCCATTCCATCGACGTGAACCTCCCCCTGGGCGGTGTATTCAAGTGTTTGATGTGGTAAGAGCGAGGCCATCCCTAATGCGGTATAGGAGGGGAGAACACCAAGCATGGAGCTCAGGTCCGATTGATATCGGTATTTTCCCGCGAGTTCCCGATGGAGTTCTTCTGCCGCTTCATAGCGGAAGCCATCGCTGATAATGACAAAGACCTTCCGCTTTTCGGCTTCCGCCAAACGGGGGGCTGCATGGCGCTCGTAGAAATCGTATTGATTCGGAACATCCCGGACTCTCCAATCCTGAAAGAAACGTTCTCCTCCTGCTTCCACCATTTTGCTCCATTGCAGGGCGATCTTCGGAATAAATCCGCACGAATAGCACTCTTCGATCTTCCCTCTTAAGTTCTTGAGCAATTCCCATGGTTGTTTCTCCACTTCATCGGCATAACAGCAAAAGTGTCGATAGAGACGGTCTATCTTGAAATAGGTCGTTTCATAGGAACGAAAGCAGTCGGAAAGGGTTCCGGGCTCCAAAGCGGATTCCAATGTTCCACACCCTTTAAGAAATTCTTCGGCAACTTCCAGAGCGCGATAGGCGTAAAAGTAGCTCTTTCGGGGAACGAGATCGCTATCCGCGGAATCTCCATTTTGAACCCAATGCCCCATCTTACGAGCCGAGATCAATTCACCCCACGTTCCTTTTGATTCGTTGGAAATGGCCTCTTTCACCAATGAGATCAGTCGTTTTTCAATCGCTTGAAAGGTTTGAATCTCCCTAATCTGTTCCAAAGTCAGATCATTTAGGAGAGAATTAATGTCGATCTCCTTCTCGATCTCTCCGGACACCGTATCGTAGCTTTTTCGCTGCGTGGCGCTGTCCCTCCATTGGGAAAGGAAGGCGGTGATATCGGCGGTGCATGACTTAGGGAGGATTAGGGCTCGCAGAGAATGGGGTGGCTCTTGAAGTTTCAAGGCGAACTCTGTGACCAAGAGCCGCCTTAATAAAAGTCCAGGCTGCGTTAGGGCTTCCGGGATTCCAAAATATTTTTGGCAGAGCTTCCAAAAGGAACCATCCAGATGACATGCTTGAATCTCCTCCCAAATCACCGGGAGGCCTTCGATCCCCTTTTGTTCCTCGACTAGGAGTTGAAACAGTTGACGGGCACAGAGAAAGAAGTCCGGTTGGGTCGTTTTGAGAGCGATCGAGAGCATTTTCAGATCGAGACTCTCCGCCGTTTCATGGGGGGAGACCATCCCTTGCAGACTCTTGAGGCGGGCGGGACTTCGAAAGAAAGCCTCTCGGGCTTTCAAATGGGGCTTGAGTTGATGAGAATCCAATTTCAATTCATCAAAAATCTGGCTGATCCGGTCGGCGCTAAAAACGGCTTGGGAGGGCTTTAAATAATAGAGCCAATCCTCCTCTGGACTCGGCTCCGGATGATTGGAATAAACCAGATATTTTCCCGCGGGATCCTCGATTTCCAAGAGGAGCTTGACCGAGAGAGAGCCGATCTCATCCAGTTTCAATAAGCGAACTCCGGGGAGGGAGGGAATTAACTCCTTCACCTCGGCGGTGTACGATTTTTCCGGATCATACCAAAAGACAATCCGGCCATTGACCTCAGAAAATCGTCTCTGCAACGCTTGTATTAATGCATTCTCCCCCATTTTATGAGGCTCCCTTTGTTTCTTGTAAAATTTGCGCACCATACGCCGTTAGTCGATACCTTTGAAGTCGACTAGTCGGCTTATCGGGAATGGTGCGCTCCACGAACTTCAGCTCGACGAGACGTTGGATTTGTTTGTTGAGCTCCCCGGAGACCGTTTGGTGACCGAGCTTTTTCGCCAAATGGATCTTTCCTTCTTCCGCTTGACCCAAAAGAACGATCAACTTTGCCGCTAACCTCGACTCTAGCCGCGACTCTAGCCGTTCATCTCCGGATTGCGGCTCTCGACGGCTGGCTTGGATGGGTAGAGAAAGCACCTTTGGATGAACCGGAAGACGGATCACGAAGGAGAGTCGATCCTCATCCGTTTCAAATCGGGGCTTCGGTGACCCGTTCTCCTTCATCGCCTTGAGGATTTTTGGGATTCCCGTGGAACGCCCCTCCGTCAGGTCGAGTTCTTTGAGGAATTCGCCAATCCGACGATTTCGGTACCGTCGGGAAACCGCTTTTCCTGCCCTCAGATCACTCATTTGAATCGATCGATCAGGGTCGTTGAGCATTTCAAGGATGTTGAGAGGGAGTGGCATAGGATCACTTTAATGGGACATTAATTTTCTTACCCCTGAGACAAACACATTAAAACTTGCAGAACGATTACGGTCAGGGGTCATTTTTTTTGCAATCTCTGCTGCCCGAATCAATTTGGCCCGGGTTCCTGTTAACTCTTTTATCAGTTCTGAAGCATTTGTTAATTCATCAGGATTTCGTCGCATTAATCCTTTATAAGCGGAATGTCGTTTGGCATTTGGATATGCCTCCCCTACTGCATCTAGATCTCCAATAAACCAACTTTCAAGCTCCTGACAGACGATTCGAATTAAGAACTCGGGCGAAGTTTCTGGAACTCTGGTTTTTAGCTGTTGTTTTAAGTTGGAGCAATTAGATCCATCATTATCTCGCAAAATGATGAACCGATCATCAGGCTTCCTCCATTCTCGCATCTTTTTCGGAAACGAGGACTCTAAATCAGATTTACCTTTGTGATGGATCAGTATCCAATGCTGAAACTCTAAAAATTCTGGGAAAAGCTTTGGAAATAACTCTCGAAGAGTTATCCCCATGGATTCCTCTTCCGTCATAAATATGATACGGCTCATGTCACCAGTAATGATTTGCTGTTAAAAAGACCTTGGTTCCATAAATACCCGGGGAGATCTCCTTTCTTGTAAAGGCGAACCAAGAGAGGGTGATCGGAAGCATGATAGACAGTAGATTTGCCGTTTTCCTTTTCGAGCCAATAAATACAGTCCAGTGGCACAGAATTTAAAAAATCGGGCGAGTGAGAAGAGACAAATACCTGTCCCCCCCGCTCGGAGTATTGTAAAAATTCCTCCGCTAAAACACTCATTAACTCGGGATAAAGCTGATTTTCCGGTTCTTCAACACAAAGAATCGGATGTGGTTTTGGATCAGCCAATAAAACCAGATAAGCAAACATCTTAATCGTTCCATCGGAAACATTTTTGTCGATAAAAGGATCCACAAAAGCACCATCTTTGTATCTCATCAACAAGCGACCATCATCCGTGACAGTAACCGCAATGTCTGCGACACCAGGCACTCGCTCCAACATTTTTTTCTTAATGGACTCGAAAATACCAGGATGTTTTTCGTATAAATAGCGAGCGGTGGAAGGGAGATTATCTCCGCTTGGTGAGAGATGGAGGGAATCTTCCTCCTCTTTGTCTCCGCGAGCACTGCTGATATGAAAGTCGGAAATATGCCAGTTCTCAATTAACTGGCGAAATGCGGAGGCGGCTTTAAACCGTTCAAATTGGCCTAAACCTTTTACGGCAAGTGTTTCAGGAGAATCCAATTTTTGAGGTTCACGCGTTAACTCAGAATCTTTTTTATCAAAATCCTCTTCGTTCGTAATCGCATAGCCTTCTCCGTTCTTAAAATCAATAAAATGGAAAGGAGATCCATGGGGTCCACGTTTATAGCGAAGGATTTCACGTTTAACGATGGGACCATTGCCTTGGTCATTTCCAATTTCAAGACGATAAGTCACCAGTCGATTGGTGCCAGCGATATCCAATCGAAACTGAATTTCGATCTCTAAATCTTCATTTTCATGACCACGACTAAGGACTTCTTTTAATCCATTGCGGCCACCTTCAATATTTAAAGCGGCCCTTACATTTTTTGCCAGGCAGTTTTTAAGGAAAGCAAATACTCTAAACAGGGTTGTTTTGCCTGTACCATTGCGCCCAACAAAAACACAATAGGGAGGAACCTCTGTAATTTCAATATCACAGAGGGCCTTAAAGTTTTTGACTCGGATCGTTTCAATATTCATAAATTTTTAACCCAGAGATTAATATGATTTTCATAGCTCTTTGCACGCTCTAGACCAGTGAAAATCATTCCTCCTCCTTCTTACAAATACTCTTTGTCTCCGCCAGCAGATCGTCAAATTTTCCATAATTCACTTTTACACCGTCATCGAGATCGAGGGAAATCCGTTGATCGGCGAGGTGGCGGAGTTTTTCTTCGAAGTGGTGGAGCTCCGCCTGTTGTTTGACGATCGTCTCCTTCTCTCGCTCCAGCTTTTTGCGGGCACTCGTGGAGGTCGCAGCGGCGATGTCGTCCTCGAGATGAGCGATCCGAGCGGTGAATTTGGATTGGAGGGGGATTACATATTCCGTCCGCATCCGGGAGAGGGTTCCGGGATTATAGCGATGGAGATAAACGAGGGCTTGGAAGGCCTGCTGTTTCCCGCTGGTGAAGAGCCAGTAAATCGGCCGCTTTTTGTAGGTCTGAAGATGATCCTTGTAAAACTTATCGGCGAGATAGGAGCGAATGATCTCACGGGGGGAATCTCCAGAGATCCCAAGACTGGAGGCGATCCAGGCGAGATTTTCCTCCAGATGCTCCCGTGGCCAAGCGGTGGCGATGAATTCCTCCAGCCGGTTTGCGGTATCGTCGGGGAACCAGGCCATTCCGGTCAGGGGAACAATCCCATCGGCATCGGCAGGAAAGGTCATGTAGTTTTGAGGATCGAATCCTTCTCCTCCGGCGTTGGCATAAACTAAGCCAGGTTTATCGAGCGAATAGCGCCCCATCATGCAGCCGATGGCGTAGGAGATCAGTTCTTTGGCGGTGTCGCGGCGTAAAAGGGATTCATACTCCTCATCGGTCTTCCCTGCGCCATAACGATAGACGGGATTACAGGTCAGTGTGATTTCTTGAAGAGGAACATCGGGTGTTAATTCATCTTGAAGTCCGTAGGCGTCGATGAAAATGCGGTTGTTTTCTTCCTCCAGCCGTTTCATCTCCAGAGTCATGGAGTGCCAGTGGGACCGAAGCTTTTGATAGGTTTTCTGTGCAGTTGACAAAATGAAGTTCGAATTAAGTAGAGTTAACTCAATAAAATCCCAAGAGGATTCGTAGGAGTTCCAGTCTATTTTATGAAAAGCAATTAATTGTTTGCAATGTTCATCAATGAACTTGTACTTTTGATTTAAAATAATAGGGATTAAGGCAACATTTCCAACTTGAAAATTTAATGTAGGGTTCATCGCCTTCATGAAGCCGTGTGAAATATTTGAACATAATAATCCAGTCAGAAAATACCTGTCCTCTTCTGAGGGGAATGCAGATGATCCGGCAACATCAAATATAGCTTTTGTATCGGAAAATCTAACGCCAAAATAAGACGAGCTAACAAACGACCAAGTAATCGATTCGTGAAAATAATATTCGCAATTTTGAGGACGAGATCTCAGTTTGCCTTTTTCATCAGTAAAACTCTTAATTTCATAACCATTCTTTTCCCAATTAACTATATTTTCATTATTTCCATACCACTTACGATATTCCCCGCCTTTATTATATGGAAACCATTTCTTACTAAAATCGTGACTGCTTTTGCAATAAAAGCTGATTTTTAAGCGCGAAACTTCAAACCATTCTCGAACAAATCTCTCATTGTTTCCTGTTTGTAATCCGACTTTTACTGGTGCGATTTCCTCTAATCTTACATTGTCTTTGAAAGCCTTTCTTAATTGATCACTCGTCCAATAAGCAATCGGATTTCCGGGGATTTTCTTGAAATCATCAGCGGAGGCGCGGAAGAAGTAGCGGTCGGTAGTAGACGGTAAGGAATTGGTTGTGGATGGATTTTCAGAGGCACTCATTTTATCTCTTGATTCTAGAAACTTGTAGTTTTTTGAGCTTCATCATGGCAATAATATTGCTCAGACGACATAGCAGGTCGTCATAAGTCATAATATCAATCATGTTAGCATATTTTCTTCGAATAATCTCGAAGTCAAATTCCTGTTCACTTGTAAAGTTATCGTCTCGGCCTATCAGTATTAGAGCCTTTGGATTAGTTATCTTGAGTTTGAACTTCTCCGGAAGTTCCTTTTTGTGTTTTTTATATATTTCCTGCTCGCCTGCTTGCCCCCATTTACTCAGGTGAAATAAGTATTTTTCAGCCTGCATAATAGTACCTGACAGCTCTGCTCTTGGTGTATGATTGTCGCGGTATTTACTGCTCGAAATAATGCAATGAGAAAACGGTTTTTTAACTTCGATAATATCAATACTACCTTTGGCATCTACAAGCATTAAATCAACAAATCTGTTTGTTGTCTTATCTAATCTTGTATAAAAATCTTTAATGCGAACGTTTTCAAGAACGGCAATATACTTTGGAAAAACAAATAGCACGAAGGCTAATATTTTTTTTTGCCACGTTTTTTCCTCATAGCTATCAGCCTCAGTCAACATAGTACTAAGTTCATCGTGTATATATTGGAATTTTTGTAATTCATGTGCGACAAGGACTTGGTTTGATGGGTTATTTTTTAGTGAATTTTTCTTTGCCATGTAACGATTTAACTTAGCTTCAGGATCCGACATGGTCGCAAAATAATCTTTAAGTACTCTTGATATCCGTGTCTCAGCGTAATGAGATATCTCTGTCGTTGAAGGAAAAATTTTTAGAAATCGCTCAAATTCTGCAGGATGGATTGCGTTTTCTTTTTCTCCTCCAACAATAATCGCCTCGTCGATCAATTCATCAATTTTTCTAAAAACAGAAATATTCCTTTCAGCAACAAAAAACCTTTTTGTTAATTTAATTTCCTTACTAATTAACAAGTCGTGTTTCAGTCTAAGAATGGTCTTATTTATTTTATAATATTTTCCCTCTAAAGTTCCAATTTTGAATGTATATTCTCTATCATCATTAAAATCAATTTGAACACCGTCGGAATCTAGATCCTTCTTTGTAAGAAAGAACGTGTGTAAGATCCTTATTTCTCCTGCTTTTGCTTCTAGCTCTCTATCGATCCAGTTCGGATCGGTAAATTTGAAAGGTTCATACTTAAGTAATAAATAATTTTTTTCTCTAGAGATCTCTATCATTTCCCAACCCTCCGTGCAGCTTGAAGATTTCTTTCGTTTAATGGAGGAAACTGCTTTGGCTTATTGTCTGAGTCCATGTCTTCATACTCAACAAAACAAAAAGCTCCTTTATATTCCTTGATGTAGGAGTTTCTCCAGATCGTTGCAGAAGTTCCAAACGCAATTCCCATAACCATATTGGCCATGTGAGCCATGCATTCAATCGTTGCATGATCTAATAATTTTTCTCGGAGTTTTTCGTAGGATGATAAGAACATCCAGCTCTGCATGGTGACCATTCCGCTGTATCCATTTTTAAGGATCATTTCCAATCCTCTTTCGATAAACATCGCAAAGAGATCGGATTTGCTATCAGGGAATACTTCCTTTGCCCATGTGCTCAACAATGGATTCATTCCCTTGCTCCCCATATAAGGCGGGTTCGCGACAACCGCATCGTATTTACGGGAAAGGTATTCGGCCTGCTCGATCAATTTCAGAATACGTTCCAGTTGTTCCGAGATGAAAAGATCCTGTCCATCTTCCGCATTCCGCACCTCTGCCCACTGGCGCAATATCGGTAGTGCTTGCGTGAGGGAATCCGGAATGGTAATCAATGACCCAAAAGTTTTGGCATGGGCGAAAAGGCCGACAAGTTCCTTCAGTTCCGTTGGCAGGGGGGATTTGGTTGATGATGATGGGCGACTTCCCAGCAGTGGCTGTGCGTTGATTTCTGGAAGTAAATCCCCAGACTCGAAAGGGGAGGGGGAGGTTGGTTCTCCCAAAAGTTCTAAGTGAATTCCTCCGCTTTCTGAAAAGCAGAGGATTTTCGGGATGACTCTCCGTGTAAAAATTTGACGATCATCCTCTCGTGCTTTCATCATCAGGGCAAATCCGGCAAGCTGGGCCGCCCGTTCATCGATTTCTAGTCCAAAGAGATTTTTTTCGAGAATTAGCGTGGGAATCTCTTTTTTGAGATAGCCCCGTTCAAGATAGATTTCCCGGAAGAGATCGTAAGCTTCCACCAAGATATGTCCGGAGCCGCAGGCGGGATCGAGGAGTGTGAGTTCTTCGGGGTTGAGGCTTTTGGGGGTGGAACAGTCCATCTCCGCCTGCACCTCGGGTGTCTGATCCCCTGGAGGAATATAATAAGTCATTTTGGCTTTTAATCCCGATTGTGGATAAGTGGCCATCCATTGAGAACCGAGGGTATTCTGCACCAGATATTGAACAATCCACTTCGGAGTAAAAAGCTGCGTGGCAGCGGGAATATCCTCCGATTTGACCACTTTTCCGATGACCGCGTCTTTCTTTTCAGAGATATAATATTGATAAAGCCAGCCGACAATTTCGACCTCCTGCCAATCCGAGGCATCGACTTCCCGAATCATTTTTCGAATGTTCGAATCGGTATGAAGGAGGTTTTCAGAAAGCAGGAGCTCGGTCGCTCCTCCGACAAATTCAAAGAGAAAGGGCATGGCCTCGTGAAGTTGATGACATTGCTCCAAAAGCAAATATCGATAAAGCTCCGCATCTTTTGTTCCCTCCAACTTGAGCGAGAGAACTTTCTGCTTGTCCAATCGGGACCAGTCGAGGAGTTCCGCTTTTTCCAGAATTTCAGGGATCGATTTTTCTGGATCGGGATGACTCAAAACCCGCAGACCGTGATCGAAATAACCGTGGAGCTCCATGAATCGAATGGCGACGAGCCGATTGAACCAGGAATAGGCGGCCTCCTCCATCGACGCTTCAAATCCCTGCTTCTGAATTTTATCCTTCAGAAGACCGTAGGCATGGAGATCGGAGCGGGGAAATGGTCTCCCCTCGATCAGGATGAATTCCCCCGACTCTTTGACCGTCGCGAATCCCTCCTTGGAAATTCCATAGAGAGATGCCTGGGCGGTGACCGCGGCGATAAAATCTTTGCGTGCCGACTGGGCGTAGGTTTTGAGAGCGCTTTTATTCATGAAGATTTGAGGAATTTGATCCCCTTTTTGGAGATGCGGTATTTTTGAAGACGACTGTTCGGTTTTTCGGGGATTGTCCGCTCGATCAGTCCCTTTTCAAGGAGCGGAAGGAGATGACGTTGATAATTCAAATAAACACTGGCAAGCCCCGCGGCCTTCAGGAGATCGATCTTGGTTTTTGGGGTGTTGGAGCAGGCCTTTAAAATCATCGCGACTTGCTCACTGACTTGCTCACTGACTTGCTCACTGACTTGCTTGTTTGACTGGGCCCGTGACTGGGCCTTTAGTCTGGATGTCTCTCCTTTTCGAGACTGCGTGCGAGAGAGAGGGAGGATTTTGGGCAACGGGACGGTGAAACGGACTCGGCCTGCGAGTTCTTCAATGATCGGGTCCTGGAGTTTTTCAGCTTTGGCCTGACGGAAGATCCCGGGGATACCGCTCCCCCATTGCTCGACGAGATCGAGTTCACGAAAGACGCGGGCGATCACCGGATTGCGGATCTGTGAAACACCTCGTTTCAGTTCTTCAACGGTCAACCCCGGCAACAATAAACCCGGGCTTTCGACCTCGATTCGATTATCAAAAAAAGCAATGCGGGTCGGCGTCCCTCGATGAGAATAATCGGCATGCACGAGGGCATTGATGATGACTTCACGCAAGATATTGACGGGGATACTCCAAAGATCTTTGCGACGGATCTCCGAAAAATCGGCCCCCCGCATGGCGTGTTTTTTGAGAAAGAGCATAATCGACTCCACGGCATGGGGAAGGGGATCGAGGAGATCGATATGATCAAAAATATCCGCTTTGTCATTGCCGATGAAGCGCCCGCATTGAATCCAGGCATCATCAAAATGAAGGCGCCTCTCTTTGGCATAGAGGAGAATGCCTCCCTGACTTGGAACCAGTCGGCCCTGATCCTTCACGAGGATCCGGAGACTTTGCAACATCGGCTTATCGACAGTGCGACCTTGAAAATCTTCCTGAATCGCCTTTAAATCCAAAGCATCGATATCAAGGTCGGGCATTGGCAAGGCATCGAAGCTGACGCCCGCAACACCCCGTTGTAATTCTGCGATGAGTTGGGGATCGGCCTGTCGGTTTGTCGAACCGAGGCGGACATAAGCCCCACGGTCGATTCCTTCCGCTTTGAGGAAATGGGGGCGGGTTCCACTCAGAAAAACTTCAACCACCAAGAGCGTTTTGCCCTGGACGGTCATCATCTCAATATTGGGCACCAATCGGGGTGAGATCGAATCGGCGATCAGATTCGCCAAACGCTCCTCTTCATCGAGTGGCGACTCGATCCCCAAAACTTTGCGATCATCGGTTACACCAAGTACCAGACGGCCGCCAGCGGAGTTCGCGAAAGCGACCAACGTTTTTAATAAAGGGGTGGGGGAGGATAAATTCCGCTTGAACTCAAGGGTTTTGCTCTCGGGCTCATTTAAAATTTCAGTAAAGGGACGGTTCATGACTTGAAGCGGGGTTATTTAATCTGAATTCTTTCATTCCGAAACAGAGCCGCCTTCAGGTGAGATTGAAGGGCTTTGATGAAGTCGTCGGCCTGCTCGGGGGTTTCCAAGTAAGAACCATTCACGAGCTCGGAGGGTTTGATGACGGTTCGAACCTTCATGACGGGGGTGGAGTCCCCTTTGCCGGAGCTTGTTTTTTTCTCCTTCAAAATCCCGGAAATTTCCGCGTAAATTTTTTCCGTGAGGTTTTCGATTTTTTCCTCGGCTTGGGCAAGGTGAGCGAGGCTCTCTTGGGAGGCGATTTGCGTTCGCAGATCATTCAGAGGGGCGAGCAATGCGTCACGGTGGGGAGCGAGCGAGGCCTGGGAGGCGATCTCTTTCTCAAGGATCGCGATTCCCTTCGTGAGTTTCTCATAGACCTTCTCCCGACGGCTAAGGATCAGGGCTTGATTGACTTGTTCCACCGTTTGGATCAGTCCATTCGCCTCTTTGATGATTTCGTAGGGGGCCTTGGCTCCGAGAATCACCGCGATCCGTTTCAGCGCCTGTGAAGCCTGAGGATCTCCCATCAAGTCCTCTTGATTGAGGATAAATCGTTGATGGGCGCCCCGAAGCTCTTCCCAATTTCGTTTTTGGTTGATGTAGAAGTGTTCAATCTGATGAACGGTTTCGGAAAGATCGAGAAGATCCTTCTTTTGATCCACAAAACGTTCCAAAAATTTAAATCCTTCGGTTTCAACGGTAAACTTCTTGAGCGAGGTGAGACTCTCTTGGATTTCCGTCGCTCCCGGGTAGTTGCCGGTATCGGCCAAAGGCTTGAACTGTCCCAGTTTTGTCTCCCATTCCCGCAACCGGGACTGGGTGAATTCAAAGAGAGAATCTTCCCCTTCAGGCCCCATTTGCGAAAAGAGCTGTTGTCCGATCGATCGGGCGGACTGAAGTTTGGCTGTATCGAGAGACTTTCTTTGGACGACGGTGATCTTTTTCCAATTCGCTTGGGCTGAAATCTTTTCGTACACCTGCGCCGGAGAAATGGGGGCTCCATTCAAGACAAACTGGATCTCTCCCAAAACGGAGAGACGGGCGAGAAGGAGAACGGTCTCCCATTCGGGCCATCCAAAGGGGCGATTTGAAAAACGTTCCGAGGCCATCTCCTCGACGATCAAGGTCTTGCTCGTTCGGACAGAAAGATCGATGTACTGACGAACTTCCTGAAGGGCTTGGGGATTGGATTCCTCTGTCTGGGCAATGAGCGTTTGCTGTCCGATATCGTTGCTTCGAAGAATCGCCTGAATTTCCCTGAGGGGCTCGGAGAGGACCTTGCGGATATAACTCATCTTTGGGAAAGTGTTTCGGATGAGGTAATCGAGAGCCTCATCCATCCACTGAGAGGCGGAGGAGGACTTGGATTCGACCGTCGCTCCAGCGGCGAAAAATCCGGCCCGGAGGAAGAGTTGGGTGATGAGCGTTTTGATCCGGGTTTGTCGTTGCCGGTTCTCTTCCGCCAGATCTCCGAGAATTCGTTTGGTGGCGGAGGAGATGGTCCCGTCGTTTTTATTCCGAACATAGCGATCGGTTTTGAGATAAACCCGGAGTTCACGCCCTAAGGTTTCATCATCAGGAAGGCGGATAATCAGCTGTCCTCCATCGACCGAGCTTTCGAGAATGCACTTCTCATTTTTGGCATTGGCATAGTCCTCACCTAAGGGGGTAATAACCCGGACTTGGACCGCTCCTTCGAGTCGGTTTCCAATCGGGCGGCTGTCGCAAAAGCGATTGAAAGAAAAGTCCTTGCCGCTGGCCTTGTAACGGTGCTTGCGAATTCCGCCGAGGAGGTCCTCAAAGAGAATTTCTCCCAGCTTGCGGGATTCCTCGCCTGAATCGATGGAGGTGTTTTTAATTTCCCGGCTAATATCCCGCTCTTCGTTGGTCAGAAATTGGTAGAGATCGCCATTTCGGCTGATGAGAGTCTCTTTTTCGAGTCGGATGAGACTGGCTTCAATCTTCTTTCTCAGGAGGTGACGGTCGGTATCGACCTGATCGACACAAAGGGTGACCAAGTTATCGACCGATCCTTTGACTTCTTCGACATAACGGATCAGGAAGAGGACCTTCAGGATATCCATATCGAAAGGTTCGAGGGATGGATTCGTCGAAGCCTGTTCGATCGTTTTTTGGACGAAGGTATCAAGAAAGTTTTCAATGGCGGGATAAAACCGGTAAAGGGGGACTAAAATTCCGACCGATTGAGCCGAGACCTCTTTGGCCGCCGATTGAAAAGCATCGAGTAAGGAGCGTTCCCCTCGGGCCAAATGAGTTCCTGCAGCGCCTACCTTACGGATCGATTCGAATATTTTTTGAATCAACTGGAATTGATAAGGGGCAAAAGGATAATTTTTGGCGAAGTCGGCGGGATCCTTGTAAGCATGGAAGGTCATGCCGACTTGGGTAAAAGTGAGTTGGTTTTTAATGATATCGCTTTTACTGCGGTAGAGAGTTTCAAGGTCTGCGACCACGGAGGATTTTTTGGCCAGAAGGCGGGTCTGGATCACTTCATCGACATTCGCGCTTGAAAGAGAGAGACGGTTTTTCTTGAAGCGTCCCTGAATCTTCGAAAAATCGTTCATGCGGTTCGTCGTTTGTTCTCCGAGAACGGTATCGATATCCTCTTGCGATGTGACGATCAACCAAGCTCGACCTTTACAGATCGTGCCGAGATTTTCGGTGATCGTCTGTAAATCGAGCATTTTTTGAGATTGTCCGCCGATATACTGACCGACTTCATCGGCGAGGAAAATAATGCGGTGGTGGGGTCCTTTGGCGGTGAGGTAGTCATTCACCCATTTTCCGAAATTTTCGATTGTCAGAGGGAAGTTTTTCTCGGCGTTATCGAGCCACTTCGAGGCCGATTCCAGACTTTGTCCAATGGCCTCGGAAAAGGCTTGGGCAATTTCATCGCGATGGAAATCATAGGCATCGCGTTCTTCCAACCACAACTTTCCGGTCGCTTTTTGAAAGGAAGCATGGAATTTATCGAGTTGCCCTTTTTCCCGTAGATTCCGCTCCATATGGGCGATATGGGGGTGATCGGGACTGAATCCCTCCATCTGATTAAAGACCCGGAGAAAGACTTCCAAAATGGCATCTCTCGATAAGGTGGCGTTGGCTTTGCTGCTGATGTTAAAAAGGATGACATCGGTATTCGCTTTCACCGCCTGGGTCATTTCTCCGTAAAGCAGGGAATCCTGGACTTTGGATTCAAAAAAATCGATGGGCTGTTTGGTTTGACCTTCATGAGTCACGAGCTCATTCCGAAGGAGGTAGGAGAGAACCTTGATGAAGTGGGATTTACCTGAACCAAAGAATCCGGAGACCCAGACCCCCATTTGCTCGGTGATATTCGCGTCGTGAGGATTTTTGATCGCATCAAGGTAAGAGGTAAAAAATTTATTGAGATGCTTCCGGGTCTCCGTGGTAACGACAAATTCATCCAGCTCCTGCCACACGGAGGCGGAATCCTGCTGATCGGCTTTGACGACGCCGTTGATGGGACGGGAAATTTCACGAACGAATAAGTCTTGGATGGTGAGTTTGCTCATAATAATCAGGGGATGAGGCGGAAGGCCCGGTAGTAGTTATTGCTTTCAATGGTTCCAAAGAGTTTAAGGGATTTACCGTCGTATTCCCCAGGATAAAAAAGAATCACAGGTATTTTATCGAGATGGGAGTGGAGACTTTCAAAAAGACTATGTCCGCGGATCAAGGGATAGACGGGACCGATGCCGGTCAGAAAAACAAGGGAGGGGGAAGATTCCATGACTTTTTGAGCGATCAAAGGAGCAAGTTTGTCCTCCTTTAATCGACCTGAGAGGGCCTTGAGGAGAGCGGCATCCCCCTCTTTTTTCTGTTTTTCGATGGATTTATCCAAAAGTCCCGCCGATTGAAGATACTCGATTGTGAACTTCCATAAATCGAGATGGAAAATCTTCAGTCCTGGGCGTTTTTTTGGGCCATGCTCCAACAGGAAAGAGAGGTGTTGGCGCATCGCCTGTTCTTCCTTGGGAGGGTAATCAAAAATATGAAAAGAGATTTCATTACCGAGACCTCGGCTCTCGAGAAAGCCATCGGAAGTGATCTTCTCTAGGATTAGATTTAAACGTTCTTGAAAAGGGGTCATGGCGGTAAAAGGATTGTTTTCAGGATTCCGTTCTCCTGTTTATGTTTGAGATACTCGATCAATTCCGGCTCAAATAATGGCCTCTGGAGAAGCATCTCCCGGGTATTGTTGAGATAACCCGCCTGCTGAAGAATCTGAAAGACGCTGGAAGAGAGTCGGCGAACCGTCTCGGGGCTCCACGATAAAACCGATTCATCCCGGCCTGAGCAATCTTCGATGAAATGGTTAAAATCTTTTTTCGTAAGCTCCTTGGAGAAAGATCTTAACCGCTCTTGGAGGCAAAGTCGGATGAAGTCGGAAAGAAGTCGGCTATGCTTCATTGCACAAGCGAAGAGGGCTTGAGTTGAAAGCGAGAGAGAGCCGTCCCGAACCATAATCCAGAGGGTTCGATCCATGGTTTCAAGACGCTGCCGTAAAAGTCTCACAAGCCTTTGGGTGGTGTTTGGATTTTTGGATTTCAGCACGTTTTCCTGATAGAAAGCTTGCTTCCATCTTTCATCAGAGACCTCTTCCAAAAGCAGTCCCGCAACAATACGACTTTCGGAAACTTTCAGCGAACCGGCCGTGAGATCAGCACGATAGACGTTCGCAGACGGGGCTTTCACCACGCCTTCTTTAGTCGATAATGTTTTTGAATAGGTCATATTTCTGATCGAGTAAACTTTTTTTCTCTCTCATATCTACCAATGCTTTGCGTAAATAAAAGTGATTTATGGAAAAAGAAAAGGACACTTTAGAAGGAGGTATTTCTAAAATTAAAAAAGACTTTTTGCCACTCATTTATCATCACAGTTCCTACTTCGGTTATCTCTTCCTCTTCTGTATTGCAGCCAAGATCGGAAGAAGAAGCTTTGGTGGAAACTGTTTTCGCTCCATGCCAATCGGCGGTATGAAGAAAGTGTGTAGTCATAAGCAAATCCTATCAGAGGCCCTCGGACATTGATAGGGGGATGGGTTAATTCGCTTCTGGCTTAATAATTTTCAAGAATCTCGATGCGGGCTTTTTTTGATCTGATATCAAATAAAGACGGTTTCGGCATCTCGTCATCGCGACGTAAAGCTTAAGAGCATCCCTCCATTCTTCAATTTGGTTGGGATCAGGGCATATCCCTTCGTTTAAATCGATTAGAATAACACAGCCAAATTCAAAGCCTTTTGCGGACTGAAAGTCCGATACAACCACTGGCTTATCAATATTAAGAAAGTTCTCTGAAAGCTCTAAGCCATTGATCGCATCGGGATAAGGATTTCCTTCCAGAATTTCGGAAATAATGGCTTGATTTTGGGAAGGATGTAAAATCGCCACATTGCTTTGGGGGTCATGTTCGAACCATTGATTCGCAATTGACCATGCTTCAGTGATAGGATTATCGGAGTTTATGATCTCTGGATAATCCCCTTCAGCAGTTGCGTGCTCCGGCGATAAAAGCTCGATTTCATCATCCTCTTTTAATTCAGGATAGGCGTCAAGTAAACGACTGGATGATTCCAAAACTCTTTTTGGGTTTCGGTAGTTCTTTTTAAGGGTAAATGTTCGACGTCCCTTTCGACCGAGTCCCGCATTGTAAAGCTTTCCATCCTTTACAAAGACTTGTTGCCAAGGATCACCTGCAAGAAAGAGGGAATTCTCTTCACGATAGCAAAGGGCTTTCATGATTTTAAAGTCAAGAGTCGATAAATCTTGATACTCATCAACAAGTAAGCTCCGAAATTTACATTCATGTGTGAGTCCATTTCCATCAACCGACAGTCTTTCAATGGCGTGAATGACCGCCTGCGTGAGAAATAGTTCGTCGGAGATATGATGGAGCAGCAGCCAAACCTCATAACGAACGGTCAAATCCAAAATCTGTACACGTTCTCTATTATTAAATTTAATAAGACGTCCACGTCGCTTGTAACGCAGGTAATCTTTTCGCGTTTGAATAGAAAAAGTACTTCGGATCAAATCTGTTTCTTGCTTCAAATACGAACTGAGATTTAAACCTTTTTTATTCAAGCGCCTTTCAATCGATCTTTTAAATTCACCCTCTCGAAAATCAAAATTCACATGGGCATCCCAAAAATTTATCCATGCCTCGGAAATATTATGAAATATATATCTTCGCTCTCTTGGTGTTACAGGAACAGTTATTTGATTGCAGAAATTTTTAGCCGCGTGAATGGCATTTGTTACATCCTCTCCTTGGTTTGCGGCTGTTGCAAAATCTCTTAGAAATGGTTCAACGTCAGCTATTTTTAAAATCTTTTTGTATAAATCATAAATGCAATATGATCTTAAATTGGGGGATTGACCCTTATGCGCGGCCAATCGTGAGATTAAATGGGCCAGATTTCTATTTAAAGTGACAATAGCAATACGTTCATTTGGGTATTGATGAGCAAGACGCAGCGCTCGATGAACGATGATTGAGGTTTTGCCTGATCCCGCAACGCCATTTAAAACAGCAGGCATATCGACATCTTCATCCACAATAGGCTTTTGAGAAGGATCGAGATAAAGCAGCCAATCAATAAATTTACCAGATACAAACATTTGGTTGACTAGCCCAATGTTCTCCTGTGAAACGAGCAGTATATTTCCGCTATTTGCATCACTCGATGCAGCTTTTTCAATCCTTTCGCTTCCCAGATTTTCGCATAATTCTGCTTTGTTTTGGTGTAAATCAAATGTAGCAATAGCCCCTTTTACGTCTCCGCGTTTTAAAGAAATAAGAGCGGAAAGAATTAAATCCGAAATCTTAGGAAATGAGAAAGAATTTTTAAGTAAAATATCATTAATTTCATTCTCGTCCGTAAAATGATCCCAATATAGTATGGCGCTCTTAAATTCAGGGCATTCGACTGCATCATCGACTCGATCTTTAATGGGTTCGAAGAGTTTTTTCTCGGCAGTTTCGATCGATGTTAAAGCGGCCGGGTTTAGAGAATATTTAACGGTTGGTGCGTTCGTCGCTGGTACCGATTGAATGAAGCGTATTTCCTTCGTCTCTTTGGAAACAACCGGCGTTAAGTCTCGATGCGCCTCTATCCAATGTTCAGATTCCTCGTGATCACCGAACAAATAAAAGCACTCTCCTCGTATTGAAGTGTCAGAAAGCGACATCCTCCACCTAAATCGTATTTGTAAGCGTTTTTAATGCGACTTTCACCATGTCGTGTTAATCGTATTGAAGGCGAGACCCCAAGCCCAATTTCCCCAATAAACTGCAATGCTTTTTCAGCGGCATTTCTTTTAAAGCCACCTGCGCGTTTCATCGATTCAATGGATTTCACCAATTGTCGGTGATGACTTTTTTCGAGTATTATGGTTTTGGGTTCCATCCTATTCACTTATTCCTATGCTGCGTGAAGTGGTGAATTTTTGCAATCTTGTACTCCTCGATTTAATTGCAATTTTAAACAGCCGGTCAGAATTCATCACTCAATCGGGGCTCCCCTAATAATCGAACAATCTCGTCATCCTTTTTTTGCACAAACAGGACGCATTTCTGGTCCTGTGCCATTTGAAGTAGCTCCTCCTCGGAAAAGATGGCATGGACCTGTTTTTGGCAGTGGTCACAAAACCGGATGAGGGGGTTCTCGGTCTTATTCAATTTTGTCCACTCTTTCGGGCAAAGGTGGATGGTGCAGTTTTGAATGCGATAACTGTTTTCAGGAGTATATTCCATCACCCCATGATAGCCAGCTCATGGGACATTGGCAGGGTGAGGGTAGAAGATCATTTAAAGGCATCGTCTCTCGCCAAGGCTCAAAGCTTTCAAAGGAATACCTAAATCCCCCCTAAAGCCTGAGTCTCTGAAAACCGTTTCAATGGAATTGAAAGCGCCTGACGATGAATGCGGTTCTCTTGAAAGAAGTCTCTTTCAAAGAAACCGCATTTCATCGCCAGGGGCGGGGTTCATCACCCCGTCGTTTCCTGAGACTCAGGCTTTTCTTCCTGTTTTTTCAGAAGGGAGGGAACCTTGGGAGACTTGGAGCCTTCGTGAGAGGAAATGTATTAAGTTTTTAGTTTCCGCAATTCTTTTTCATTTTCTGAATCGAATGGCGGACTTTTTCAATGAGTTCGGTGGGGGCTGGTCACTTGGGAGTGTTTCCCCCCCAGTCGCATGACCCGTGGCGACGAACGATTCGACTGGACGGTGTTATTTTTTTAAGTATCTTGGCTTTAACTTACTTAAATAAAAAACAATGCCCCTCACGAAACAGGATCAACTTCTTGCACTCGCCGGTCGCCATGCGCTCATTAGCGAGCAGGATATCCAGCGCTCAGGCATCAGGAGCACCACGGTCAGCCGGGCCGTGAAGGCGGGTCTGCTGGAGCGTCTCAACCGGGGACTTTACCGCCTCCCGGACGCTCCTTGGGACGAGCATCTCAATCTCTCCGAAGTTGCAGCCCGTGTGCCCCGTGCGGTGATCGTGCTGGTCAGCGCTTTGCAATTCCACCGGATCGGCACTCACCAAGCCCATTCAGTGAACATCCTTCTGCGCAACAACGCTGTCGCCCCACGACTCAGCTACCCGCCCATTGAGGTTTTTAAGTCGGGCATCGAAGCCGCCTTTACCGAAGGGGTTGAGATCCATCGGCTCAACGACATTGAGGTTCCCATCACCGACCCCGCGCGCACCGTGGTCGATTGCTTCAAATACCGCAGCCGTCTCGGATTGGATCTCTGCCTCGAGGCGCTCAAAGAGGGACTTCGCGCCCGGGAACACAGAATCAAGCCAGCCCGGATTATGGAACTTGCCAAGCTCCAGCACGTGAGCACCGTCATCCGGCCCTACCTCGAAAGTCTGATCTGATGGCTGCTCAGACCAACATCGCGGCATCCGTTCGGGATCGACTGAAGAACCAGACACGAAGTCAGGGCGGGGACTTGCAGGCTCTGCTCCATGAATTCGTGCTGGGTCGCTTCTTCGCCCGCCTCTCGCAGAGCGCCTACCACGACCGCCTGATCCTCAAGGGTGCCCAACTGTTTCGGCTCTGGAGCGATCAGCCCCACCGTCCCACCCGCGACGCCGACTTCCTCGGCTATGGAGATCCAGACCCAGAAAAGTTGGCGCAGATTTTTGACCAAATCACCGCCATCCAGCCCGGAGAAGACGATGGCTTGAAGTTCGAACCTGCCGCCGCGGAACCCATTCGCGAAGACAACACCTACGGCGGCATCCGCCTCAAGATCATTGTGCTCTTGGGGACGATGCGGATTCCTCTGCAATTCGATGTCGGCTACGGCGATGTCATCACTCCCGCGACGGAACAAAGAACGTGGCGCGGGATGCTCGGCTACCCTGACACCCCGCTCATGACTTACCCCGTAGAAACCGTCATCGCAGAGAAACTGGAGGCGATGGTTTCCCTCGACATCACCAACAGTCGGATGAAAGACTTCTACGACCTGCACTGGCTGGCCACCCATTTTGAACTCGATCCCAAATCGGTTCGCAAGGCCATCGAAGTCACCTTCACACGGCGTCGAACAACGCTTCCATCCGCGCTCCCTGTTGCCTACACAGCAGCGTTCTACGAAGATTCCCAGAAAGCGACGCAGTGGAATGCCTTTCTCCGCAAAAACAGGCTGCAAGCACCTGAGCTTCCCGAACTCATCAAAATCATTCAAACGCACTTTCCTTTCCCGTTCTAATTCATGTCTGAATACACCGAAGCCGATTACTGCTGATGGTGCAGTTTTGGATTCGATAAGTGTTTTCAGGAGTATATTCCATCACCCCATGATAGCCAGCTCATGGGACATTGGCAGGGAGAGGGTGGGGATAATGATTTTAAAGGTTTCCTGTTGACGACTTCGTGGGGGAACTCCCATTGGAGGGAGATGAACGAAAAATACGAAGTGCTTAAAAAGGTTTCTCACCGATGAAACAAGCCTTGTCACAACCGGAATACATCGCCTTTCTTGGCAATATTAAAGACCGGATTCTTCGTGCCCGTAACTCGGCTGGTCATGCCGTCAATCGGGAGATGCTTTTACTCTATTGGGATATCGGAAGCGGAATCATTGAGAAGCAAAAGGCTCTCGGATGGGGCGAATCCGTGATCGATCACCTTTCGTCCGACCTCCAAACCGAATTTCCTCTCAGCTCCGGATTTTCCTCTCGAAACCTGCGCGACATGAAACGTCTTTATCTCGCCTATTCAGACGAAACCATTTGGCGACAACCTGTCGCCAAATTGATCAAGACCTCAAACAAATCCCCTATTTGGCAACAGGCTGTCGCCAAATTCAAAGCCAACCCAACCGGGTTGATTAAGGAATTGGTGACGGCAGTTCCTTGGGGGCAAAATCTTTTGATTCTTAATAAACTCCGTGATCCTCAATCAATCCTCTATTATTTAATGGCGACCATGCAATTGGGGTGGAGCCGGAATGTGTTGCTAAACCAAATTAAAGCCGGTGCCTATGAGCGTGCGGTCAAAGAGTCGAAGCGTCACAATTTCTCTTTGGTTTTACCAGAATCCCTAGCGGAACAGGCGGATGAAATGCTAAAAAGCCGCTACAATCTTGATTTTCTCGGCATTCATCAGGCCGTCAAGGAGCGGGAACTGGAAAATCGGCTCGTCTCCCATCTGCAACAATTTATCTTGGAACTTGGATACGGTTTTTGCTTTATCGGACGACAGCACCGTCTTGCTCTCGGTTCCAAAGAATACTTTGTCGATCTCCTTTTCTATCATCGTTTTCTTAAAGCACTCGTTGCCTTTGATCTTAAAATCGGTTCCTTTGAGCCAGAACATACTGGTAAAATGGATTTTTATCTCAATCTCCTTAATGAAAAGGAAAAAGCCACCGAAGATCGTCCCTCGATAGGGGTTATCCTTTGTGCCGAAAAGCATGATGTCGAAGTTGAGTTCGCTTTGAAAACCAAAGCCAATCCGATTGGAGTTGCTGAATACCAACTCCAACCCCGACTTCCTGCGGAATTCAAAGGGAAACTCCCCTCGGCCCAACAGTTGGCGGACGTTATAAAGAATGCAAAGGGAGAAAATACAGGGATCTCTATAAGGAAAAGGATCGAGAAACGATAAAGTAAAGCCGCTGGAAGCGGAAATAGTTTTGGTACAGAGGGAGATGGGGGTACAACTCTGCAGAAAAGCATTCTCCTTCGTCAGAGCACTTTCTCCTACGTTAAAACTACGGCGAACAAGTCGGCGGAACAGGTGAAGAAATCCTCTATTTTTTGTTTAAAAACGTATCTTGCAATATAACTCATTTTAAACTCTTTGCTGTTTTTTCTGTTATTTTTGAATTTAAAAGATCCGTGTAAATCCGTGTTATTTGCTCCCCCACCTCCCAGCGAGCCAAAATTACTTCCGCTTCCAGCGAAGATCTCATTTTCGGTTCCCGAACCTTTTGTGGTTAAAACAGTCTTTTCCCCATTCGTGTTGATTCGTGTTCATTGGTGGTTCAAAATGGTTTTGAATGGTTTTGATTAGAGTAAATGAGCGAAAATAAGTGGTTAAATAGAATTTTATAAACTTGGCGTTATAAAACTCGTTTTTTAATGCATTGCATTTGAAACGATCTTTAATGCCGAATCTGGATTTATTCCGGTTCCTCGAGCCGCTCTTGCATGAGGGAAAAATCCTCTTCCAAGGATTGAATCTGGTGGTTTTGAATTCTCCACGCCATAAGCTGTGCCCAGAATAGGTCCCCTTTTCTCCAATCGGTTTTTTTATCAAGGATCCAATGGATAATCGGAGACTTTTTTTCGTAGGCGGAAATCCCGATTTTCCAAGCTTCCTCAAAAAGGAGTCGCTGAGAATCCTCGTCATTTTTCAAAAAGGGAAAATCGAGGGCCTTCCATCCTCGCTGGCAGGTCAGCTCCAAGGCGAAGAGCGGGACAATCACCTCCAGAGGAAGCTCTTTCCAGATCTCTTCCAATATTTGTATCGAGGATTCGGTTCCAGGAATCATCTCTTGAGGCGGGCGTGGATCATGCTCGGTGACGGAGCAGCAGGCCCCGTTGAGTATTCCAAACCAAAGGAGCCGTTCGGGGGAGGAGTGATCGGGATTAAATTGAATCCAATCCTCAAGGCTCTGATTCGCAACCTGGATCAGGAAGTCGTCGTTGGATGTGAGCAATCGATTCATCCGTCGATTCTCATGGATCCCCTCAGACATTGGCAGGGTGAGGGAAGAGAATGATTTTAAAAGGACCATATGGTAAGACTACAATTGTCTGAGGGTCTACTTTATTTTTTGAACGATATGGAGAGTTATTTTTATGCCGAAGATGAAGGTGAGTATCTCTATATAGAAACCCTCGAATTTGAATGTTACTACAAGATTTGGCCTGAGACGGATGCTGTTATACGCCGAAAGGGGGAGCAGGGCTGGAAGCGTTTTGTGCCACGTTGGCAGATGCCGCACACAACTCTTTTTCAATTTCGTACTGAAGGATGGCTAACGGTCCCGGTCGGGACGCAAGAATCAGATTTTTACGAAAGGATCAATGAATTGGGATTCGCGAAAGATGAGACAATCCTCAACAAACAGTATTTGTGGTCAATCCGAGAGGCATTTGAGATCGTTTATCGTTATTCTAACCGAATTTGGAATCAGATTCCAAAGCAATATCGTACAGTCATGCGACGACACCCCGATCATCGATGGGCGCTTCTTTGGGGAAACTCGCAATCGAGTTATTTTGAGGGATTAATAAATTCAAACCAATGGCTGGCGATTGCTTTGGCTGAGCAAATATTAAAGATGGAAAGCGCAATGGCTTTTCAGCAAAATAAAGAGAATCTACTTCATTGTATGGTGCAAAAATCACAAGCTGAGATTGCGGAGTTTCTTGGATTTTCTCAGCCCAAGCTGGCTGTAAAGCTTTTGAAAAAACTGTCTCTCGGCGCTGAAATTAATGCCGTAGGATGGATCATGGATTTGATGCAGCAAGGGGCACCCGTTGAGGAGTATGTCCATCTAATAGAAATTGCGCCTGAATGTCTGGACTTCATGATGCAGATTCACCCTTATCCGCTCGTTAGCCCGAAGTTTTATCGACTCATTGACCCTGTCGGAGTGCGAAAGTTTGAATATGATGGAAACTTTAAATCGAAAGTTATTTGTTCAAAAAAGGAAAATTGGCCAAGATGGGAGTACACGATTTCGCGATTAACGGAGATTTCTCAAGTGGCAAAGGAGGTTGGAGCTGTTTCCCTAAGTCCAGCGCAAAACTGGGGTGGATTGAGGCAAATAGATCATGAACTTCGCCTTCGATTATCGCAAAAGAACGTCGAAAACATTGTATTTCCAGAACCGCCTTTTGTTGGGAATGAAAAAATTTCGCCGATTTGCACCGCGCTAGCTCTGGTCGAAGAAGGGAGACGAATGCACCATTGTATTGGAGGTTATTACAATGACGTAGTTCAGCGCAAGGGATATGCCTATCACATGAACCTGCCGGAAGAGTCAACTTGGTGGATAACGGAGAGATCTTGGGATAAACAATGGGAAATCAGAGAATGTGCAGGTCGTCGAAACGCATCAGTTAGCAGCGAGTCGCGGAGCGTATTTCAAAAATGGCTGGATCAATCCAACGAGAAAATTAACCTTTAAAATCTGTATTTCTTCGAATGGAATAAAATGAATTTAGCGGCTTAGATTGAATAACTTTTTTTCATTTTTTGTATCGACCCTTTGACTTTTTGAATTAATTCCGGTGGCTGGATCACTTGGGCGTGCTCCCCCCAGCTCAGGATCCAGGGCTCGATCTCAAAGAGACTGTTGAGGGTCATTCGGATCTCGATCCGATCGTGGGTCAGTTCCCGAATCACCTGGGTCGGATGCCAATGGCGTTCCTTGACCAGGGCGGAGGCAAAGGAATCAAAGCGGATAATGACCTCATGGTTTTCTTTGCCTTCAAAAACTCCAAAACTTTGAGCAAGATGTTTTTGAATGGAAAAACCTTTCGGCTTTTCAAACTTCTCCCCAGTAACCTCTAGCTTTCTCATTCGAGGAAGGACAAAGCGGCGAATCTCTTGCCGATTCAGGTCGAAGGCAAAGAGATACCATTGGCCGGAAATACAGGCGAGATGGTAAGGATGAACCCTCCGCTTTTCATAACCGGTGGCATTTAGTTTTTTGTATTCAAATTGGATGACTTTTCGATGCAGGAGGGCCGGGCTTAAATTTTTAAAAAGCTCTAAATTGGTAATCGTTGCCCCGGAGGAACGGAAAGAGATCGCAGAGGAAAGATCGGCCCAAGAGACGGAGATCTGATCCTGAAGCCCACCGCTGAGCTTCTCGAAGGCGAGCTGGAGGGGATGCTCAAAGGGGGTGCCGCGGTATTGCTCTAATGATTTTTGAGCGACCAACAGGGCGAGGAGCTCCCCCTCTGTAATCTGAACCGTTGGGAAATGATTCACTGGCTCGGTGTAGTAATAGCCGTAACGCGCGGAGTCATATTCCAAGGGGAGCTCGAGCCGATCTTTCATGAACTCGATATCTCTGAGGATCGTCTTCGTGGAGACTTCCAGCTCGGAGGCGATCGAGGTACAATTTGGGTAACGGATTTCCGATGCGGGAGAGATTTTGACCGTTCGTATAATCTCATGGATCCGATACATCCGTTCGATTGGAGGGCGGGAGTGAAGTGTTTTCGAGGGGGAGCGACTCATAGGACATAAGATGTCCTTATTCACGGTTTTTGCAATAAAACTATAAATCGGTCAAAGAGCGAAACCAAAGAGTTATCCTGAATTAAAAAATTCAATTTAATAAGGAACCGACTCCAAAGAGGTTTGGAGGAGACGATCTGATCCCGCAGCAGCGCATAGGCATCAACTTAAGGAAAAATATCCGATTAACCACGGATGGACGCGGATTAACGCTGATTGCTGAGAATTAAATACGTTCATCACCACGGATAACACGGATTTCACGGATTGAGAAAAGGCATTCAAAACAGGGGAGATTCGTTCGGCTGCCGGAACGAATCCAAAACCAAGGGATCAATCATCTCTCCCTGAAAGCTTTCGGGGGAGAGTGATTGATACCTTGGTTTGAATTCCGATTCTGATCGAAATTTGCCCTGTTTTGAGACTCCCTATTAGCGAGGATCAGCGAAGATAAGTGGTTTAAAAACGACTTTAACCCTTGGCGAATTCCTGCCCCGTACTCTTTGTCGGGGTTGTATTTATGTTGCTCCCCTTCCACCCTCCGAGCTAACATTACAAGCAGCTCCGCTGTTAGTGGTTAATCGTTTTCACGATCCTTTTGGCGGTTAAAATTTGTTTTGGTTATTATCCTTAGGTTGACGTCAATGCGCCCAGTGGTCGCCGCTCCATTTTTGCGATGCGTTTTTTACCGCTTACACATGAAGCGGGAGTAAATTGCGATTAATTTAACTCTTTTTTGAAGAAAACATTTTTGACAAACGAGGATCGATTTCGAGGTCGCGGGGAGGTGAAATCGTACAATGTTTGAATTGGGGGTGGAAGGGATCGATGAGAGCATTGAGTTCTTCAGGAACGATCACAGAGGGGAAAATATAGGCGACCGCTATTTTTTGTTTGATTAAGTTTGTACCGAATACTTCAGTGCACGGATCGTGGGGGATGGTATTCCAATTTCGGGGGAGATTTTTGGGAGTGTGGATTAAATCTTCGGGGACAGAAAGGGTCCCGTAGGAGAAAAGGGACTTAGAGGCCTTGGAGTCTGCGATATGAACCAAAGTCTCACAAAATGCGCAGGCAAGACTTTGAGAAGTATAAACACAAGGAGTTCCTTTTTGATGCCATCGACCAGAAACAAAGAGTCCTCCTTCTCCTGAAAACAAAGGAAGGTGCTGTTTTTTTGAAATTCGATAAAACAGCCTGTTTTTCAAGCGTACACGCCCCACTCAATCCGCTTCAACGTATCTAAAACGATTTCCTCACCCCCTTGGGTCACTAAGAGAGTCATCGGGATGACCTCTCCAAGCGATGGATTGGAAGATTTAAGCCATTGGCACGCGACCTCTTCGGTCCCCAATACTTTGACAGCCTCAGCGAAGATTCGCATCGCGCGAATGGTCTTGATGGAATATTCGTAGGAAAGATTTTTTCCTCTTTGCCGCTGAATATTGCGATCATGAATGCCAAAGGTCTGATTGAATGTTTTCTGATCCGTGCCGAGCTTTTTCACAATCCCGAGAAAAAATTCATGGGGAACACCTTGCTGCTCCAATTGATCTCGAAATCGCGACTCGGTAATTTTGGAGGAAAAAACAGTGCTCTTAGAAAAAGGAGGAGTGATCTCCTTTTTCTTCACACGATTTTTTGCTGCAGGGCGGGTTAGCATTCATAAAAATTAAGCGACATTTTAACATTAGTCAAACGACAATATGTCTTATATCTAAAAGATCTTAAATAAGATCAATATCGCCCAAACAAAACCCCGCTTTTAATTGGCTGCTCCCTCCCCCAACAAATGTCTGACCCCCTCTGTTAGATTAAGAGCAGAGAAGGTGAAGTAAACAAAACCCAAGGAGCCTTATGAAAATTGAATGCACACTCGACTACGACAAAATCATGGCCAATCAAGCCGCCCCCATCTTTTTGGCGGTAAAACTAAAAGCGGATACTTTTGCGGCCTCCGCTCGGCCTAAGCCGATCGCCTTTTGTGTAGTTCTCGACCGCAGTGGCTCCATGCAGGGATCTCCTATCGCTATGGCCCGAGAGGCGACCAAGCAGGTGATTCGGAATCTTCGAAGCGAGGATTATCTCAGCGTCATCGCGTTCGATGATATTGCTGAGGCTGTGATTCCTTTGCAGCAGATCTCCTCAAAGCAGTCGGCCATCGAGAAAATCCAAAAGATTGATACGCGGGGAAGCACGAATCTCACCGCGGGATGGATGCTCGGACGGGATGAGCTTAAGAAATCCCCGGAGGGAGTATCGCGCAAAATCCTTCTCCTTTCAGATGGGCAGCTCAACAGGGGAGTGATTGAGCCCGAGCAGGTCAAACGGGTCGTTGCGTCGGGGATTGAAATTGATCGGATTAAGACCTCTTCTCTGGGATTTGGAGAGGGCTACAACGAGGATCTCCTTGCCGATCTCGCCCAATGCAGCAATGGAGCCTTTTATGATGCAAATTCCGCTGACTCTCTTCCGGCGATCTTTACCGAGGAGCTCGAAGGACTTCAAAAGATCGTCTGTCAGAATGTGCGGATTCGCATCCGAAAAGAAACTTTTTGCGAAAGCTTCGAACAGCTTGGCAATTACCCTGTTGCGATACAGGGCGATGGAAGTATTGAAATGATGATCGGGGATCTGGTCAGTGAAGAGGAAAGGACCTTGGTCTTTGGGCTGGAGGTGCTTCCGCTTCCGCTCTTGCCTGGAGGTCACTCCGTGACGACCCTTCAAGGAGAGGCCCTTATTCATCTTGAAATTATTTACGATCAAATTGGGGAAAAGGAGATCGCCTCGAAACAGTTCGCGCAAATGATCCGTGTTCTGCCGATTCAGAATCCAGAGGAAATTAAAATTAATGAATCTGTTATCCCGCTCATCAGCGCGCAGCGGGCGGGAAAGACCGTGGAGGAGGTGATTTCCGATCTCGACCACGGTCGGGTGGAGGAGGCGAAAGCGAAGATTCAACGGCTTCGCGAGTCGCTGAGCCGCTATGGGAGCGAAGAATGGACAAAAGACGCCAGGGCACTTCTGGATCGAGTCATGGAGCGGGTCGATCAAGGAAACTTTAACTCTGCGGCGCGTAAAATGAGCAAGTACTCCTCCCGAAGCTACCGGAACATGAGCAGCAGCACCGTTTGGACCGCAGAGGTTGAGGCCCCGACCTTCAGCAAGAAGACCATTATAAAAACACCTGAGCTCTCGAAAGAGAAGCCGGATTCAAATCAAAACGGAGAAAGTCAGGATCCCCATATTTGAGATTATGTATTATTTTTGGCGACATTTACTATCGAATGAAGGAAAAGTGCTTCGGATGCTGGCGCCGAGGAGCTTCCCGAGTTATCTGAAACGATTTAAAGGGAGGGCCATGCGGCTTTCCATTCAGATCGAGCGACACCAAGAGCCCGAATCGGATTTGGACTATCTGCGGTTGGCGCTTTTTTCGGATCATCGACGGATCAATCGGTACACCATTTGTCCCCTTGCCTTGCTCGACTCGGTTTTTTATAGCGAGGAGCATCCGATCTACACATGTCCGATTTGTGGACAGATCGAGTGTGCAGGCTTTAAGAAAGGAGTCCATGTCGCGCACAGCGAGGGCTATACCCTTTGGAAAGTCTTTGAGCCCGGTCCGAGAAGGGTTTATCTTTTTAATCACCTTCAATATCGGGAGGAAGTCATCGCGGGCTACCGAGAGCTTCAATATCAAATCCAAAAAAAGCCATCGATGGCGATCCCTTATTTGTCCGCGGATAAAATGGAAGAGCACTTATTAAAAATGACGCAGAAGAGTGAAATTTTGGGAGTTGGGTTAGAAAACGCTGAATATAGAGTATTGTAAATGGATTATTAAATATGTGGCTAATGACAAAATACGGTTTCTTCTCGATCGTCCAAAAAGGATTTGAGAAAGAGTTTCAAATTCGGGCCCGTGAGCGGATTGATATCGATCATGCCGCCAGAATTACAGGGGCAGGGCCGGTGATTAAAACACCTAAGGGAGACTATTCCTATCGGATTGAAGTGACCCATGAGGAACTCCAAAAGCTGATGCGAGTTTTAATCGAGGACTTGGATTACAATAATTTTAAATCGATGATCGCTTTGCAGCAGGATCAGAAAGAGAAGCTCGACGCCTACCATGATGTATGGGGGATTTTGGAAAAACACTGTCGGGATTGAAGATGTTTAATTTCAGTCCCTTAAATCTCTTGTTGAAATATCAAAATAATATTTAATAAAAATCATGGCCACTCTAAATAAATATAGCGATGGATCGGGATATTATGTCAAAAACAGCTTCAGCACGAAGGGCAAGCTTTTTCATGTGACATATCAGCTTTCCACTGAAGGATTAAAATTATTATTAGCTAAAGATGTAGGTGATGGAAATATTATTCCAAAGGGGCTTTTTCAGGAGCTTTTAAATAGTAAAGATATTTATACTAATAAATCTGGAGTCGAAGGAGAAATTACATCAAGCGATTTCAATTCAGACGATAATGCGGATTCATTTCTGAATTTTACACAGGAAGCGCAAATATGGGTGTTAGGAGTACTAGAATCCCATCCTAAAGTTCAAACTCGAGTGAGCGAAAGTTTTGATGGTAAGTCGCGAACAATAGAAATGAAAATCGATCGGGATGTTAGTAATTTCCATCAACAGCTTATGTATATTGCTAAAAATATGGATGGAACGGATTTTTTTAAAAACCTAGATCAATCATATAATTCGAAACGTAAGAGTTGAACGTCCTCTAGGTCGACGTTTGTATCAATATTTTTTCATCCCTTTAAAAACCTCTAGTAGTTTTAAAGCCCGTGGGCGGATCGAAATCAATCTCGGGTGCCATGCGAGGAGGAGCTCTCGGCGGTAACCGGTGATCCAGGTGAGTTTGTGGCGGGGGATCAATGGATCAATGCCGTGCATCACAAGATCTGGAAGGATCGCCGAAGCGATCCCATGGCGCACGAGTTGTGCGGCCTGGGTGAAGCTGCTGCAAAAATGGGTGATTCGAATCGTTTGTTTATGCTTCTGGGCAGCACTTTGAAATTGTTCCAGAAATTCTCCCCCAATCGGGGTCGCTAAAGGATGATGATTTAAAAGGTCTTCCACTTTTTCTTTTTTCCATGCCACGGGAGCAAACAGCGAGTAACCCAATTCAACCATCGGAGCCGACTTTAAACTTGAGACGAGGGCGGTCTTGCGAACGATTCCAAAGTCGATGCTGTGATCGACGAGTCCTTGAACGATCTCACGGGATCGAAATTCGTGAAAGTGGAGGGAGTACGGCTTTAATTCCTTTTGAAAGGTTTTAAGTCGTGGAATCAGGAACCATTCGAGGACGCTGTTCCCAGAGGCGATTCGGAAATCCAACGGAGCCCCCTCGCAGGAGCTTTTAAAATCCTCAAGACCTTGAAGCTGGAGTCTGGCATTGCGGACGAGTTCATTTCCTGCCTCGGTGATCTCGATCCCTTTTCCTTTGCGTCGGGTCAGCTCAACCCCAAAGAACTCCTCCAGTTCCCGTATCTGGCGACTGTAGAGGCTCTGCTTGGCCGGATCTCCTCCGGCTGCCTTGGTGATGCTTCCTTGTTCGGCAATGGCGCAGAAGTTGACGAGACGATCAAAGGAGAGTCCGCCGGTGGAGAGGAGTTTTTTAAACATATCTTAAAAGTAATGTAATATGATTATTATACTCTATCAAGTACTCATTCATTGTGGTATGTTTTAGAGCATGAGAGAGAATAACCACTGGGATCTGATCGGCGACATCCACGGATACGCTGATGAGTTAATCTTGATGCTGGCTCAGCTTGGCTATCAGAAACACAAAGAGAGTTACGCACACCCTCAGGGACGAAAAGTGATCTATCTCGGGGACTACATCGATAAAGGACCGAAAATACGGGAATCCTTGAAAATCGTTCGTGGAATGGTCGATGCCGGAAATGCCCTAGCGATCATGGGAAACCATGAATACAACGCCTTAGCCTACCACACCGCAGACAATCAAGGGGGATGGCTCAGAAGCCACAATAAGGATCATCACGCTCAACATGCCAACACCATTGAGCAAATCGTCGATCCTCATCCTGAGGAGTGGAGAGAATGGATGAACTGGTTTTCAACCCTCCCGCTCTTTCTCGACTTAGGAAATCTCCGAGTGGCTCATGCTGGATGGGATACAAAGCTGACAGGGCATCTAAAAGAGATCCATCGACTGGATGAGCCGACTTTAAAGGAGATGAATCGGCGGGACTCTTTACTCAACGAGGCCAAACAGGTTTTCCTGAACGGTCCGGAGCTTCGACTGCCCAAAGGCCATGAAATAGAGGATCATGCCGGTGTCAAACGGAACACAATGCGCTGCCGCTGGTGGAGTTCGATGAAGGGGAAAAGTTATCGGGAGGCGATCTTTCCAAGCTCTGAAGACGCACCTGATCTTCTCATCCCCGATCAAGCGCTTGAAGGACTCTTTGCCTACTCGGAAGAGGAAGTGCCCCTCTTCTTCGGTCACTATGCACTTCCGCCGAATACAACCCCGGAGCCGCTCCAGAGGAATGTCGCCTGTCTCGACTACAGCATCGCCCACCATGGAGGATTAACGGCCTATCGCTGGGATGGGGAGGGGGAGCTAACCCAGGATAAATTTGTAGTCATTACCAAACCAATAAACTTATGAATAACATCAATGAAGGCGACTTAAAAAATCCCGGAGAACTTCCACAAATTGAAGCCCCCGAGTTTATTTTACTTTGGAGCGAAGGACACTGTGCCGGTACTAAGGACAATAAAACGAGAATCTACTGTGGAGAGCGAATCATTTGGGATCAAATGATCGCTCATCATAAAAAGAATCATGAAACTCCCCCTGAGCGTGGATCATGGGATGACCTAAAGTCCGAGGAATCGAGGAAATATATCGAAGGGCTCACCGGATACGAAATCATCCCTCCCGATAATAGCCTCATCTACGGTCGGCCGAGCTTAGGAAAACGATTCAATCTAACCCCTTAAAAAATCTCAAAAAAGAAAACATTATGGAGAAAACATTTATTGCAGATCGCATCAAGGTCGCCTGCGTAGGAGATAGCATCACCTGCGGAGGAGCAATCCAAGAGGAAGAAAAACGCTATCCCGCCCAACTCCAATCGCTTCTTGAGGGAGAATACCTCGTTCAAAACTTCGGGGTCTCCGGTGCGACTCTCCTCAAAAGCGGAAACAAGCCGTACTGGACAGAGCCCGATTTTTTAACCTCCCATGCTTTCAATCCCCAGATCGTGGTCATTAAACTTGGAACAAACGATTCCAAGCCCGAGAACTGGAAGCATAAGGATCAATTCGTTCAGGACTATCTCAATCTGATCAAGTCGTATCACGATCTTGGGAGCAATCCGAAAGTCTTTATTTGTCGTCCAATTCCGGCCTTCGGCTTTGGGAACTTCGGGATCACGGATGAGGTGATCAAAAACGAGGTCATTCCACTCATTGACCTTGTCGCTCAAAAAGCAGGTGTTCCAGTCATCGACCTCTATGACGCACTCAACTGGAAAGGCGACCTCGTTCCCGATCGAGTCCACCCCAATGCGGAGGGTGCGAGGCTCATTGCGGAAGCGGTTTTAGAGGCGATCAACCCAAAGTAATAAATATGAGTAACATCAGTAATGCCGATTCTTTGGTGTGGGAAGATTCGATTCTGGACTTTGAAAAAGAGGATGCCACGAATCCGCCGCCTAAGGGAGGAATTGAATTTATTGGATCTTCCACGATCAAAAAATGGGGAGATTTGACGAAGGTCTTTCCGGGACTGCCTGTTTATAACAGAGGCTTTGGAGGCTCTCAAATTAAAGACACCATCTTTTACGCTTCCAGAATCATCATTCCCTATTCTCCACGGATGATTGTCTTTCATGCGGGTGACAACGATCTGGCCTCAGGTGCCACCTTTGAGCAGGTGATTGCGGATTTAAAAGAATTGATCGAGATTGTTCACGCCAGACTTCATGAAACTGAATTTTATTTTCTCTCATTGAAGCCAAGTGAAAACCGGAAGGAATTTCGCCTTGAGCAACAAAAGGTTAATGAAGGGGCACAAGAATGGATGAAGAATACTTCCCGGCTGCATTACATAGACCAATGGAATATGGTCATCGATGCTGAGGGGAACCCACGACCAGAGTTATTTGTCGAAGATCAATTACACCTCAGTGAGGCTGGTTACAAATTACTAGCGGAGCTGGTCTCTCCACTTTTAGGGGATATAACTTCATTTTCAGGGGAGTAAAATCGAAGACCCGTTACTCCCCACTTAGAAGTGCTAAACTGAGGATTAACGATATTATTTTTTGATTCTATCGTGACAATCTCTGCGTTTTCTGGATTGGCCAAAAGATCAAATTGTTCGACTGTAAGATGAAGGTAGCGCATGACGAAGCATCGGATGGTTAGACCGTGCGTAACGATAAGAATCCGTTGAACTTGTTTCCGACGAGACTGACGAAGGAGTCCTTCGAGAAATCCAGATGTTCTGTCATAGCAGTCAGCAGGGCTTTCGCCCCCGTTAAAACGATAGTAAAACCAGCCATGAGTTCGGCGCAGCTCTTGTTGCGATGGAACATCGGTATAACCAAATTCAACCTCTCTTAGGCGGGGATCTTCGTAAATACGGAGATCCTCTCTCTTGACTTCTGCCCCCTCCAATATTCCCGTTAGGGTTTCGCGTGTTCTTCGGTAGGGCGATGCGTAAATCAGTGCATTCTCAATAAAGTCGCGACCAAGCGTTTTCCCTGTCGCTCTCGCTTGCTGTATTCCCAGTTTTGACAGCGGAATATTGTGATCTCCAACCTCAGCCGGATTAAGCTCTCCAGTATTTGCTAAAGACTGTCCATGTCTGACGAGTTTAATTTCCAAATTATTCACTTACATAATTTACTACTTCCCATCCAAATTACAAGCATCAGGGGATTTTGCTCTAGATAAACCTTGAAGCGGTCGGTTTTGATGACAATTTACCTTCACATGAGAGTGAAAGTTGAGAATTTAATTGGAACAACCGATCGGTTGAATAACTGTTCGGTAAAAATATGATTCCCATCCTTGCCAACGCTGGAGTTCCGATGATCTTCGTGACGTTACCAGCCATGCTCTATCTGATCGTCCCTGTTATTGTGATCGAATTTTTGGCCGGAAGACGATTACTCACAGAAGAAACTACCAAGACAAAATGGATTGGACTGGCCGTTGCCAATATCGCATCAACATTCCTCGGGTGGCCTCTTGCGTGGGTTGTGTTAGTTGTCCTTCAGATGACTACAGGCGGCGGCGGAGCGCATGGACTCGATTCACCCATAGGGATTATATTGTCGGTCACGCAGCAAGCACCTTGGTTGATTCCATACGAAGATGAGCTCTTCTGGATGATTCCGATTGCAATGGGAGTCCTGCTCGTCCCATTCTTTTTTGTCTCAGTGTTCTCGGAGCGACTCATATTAATTTATATGTGGAAACAGAGTGATAAATCTGTTGTGCGGCATTTTTCATGGAATGCACATTTATGGTCTTATGGATTTCTTCTTCTTGTCGTGATCGTGTATGCTACCTACTCATTTACAACCAAATAAGACCGAACAAGGTCGTCGAGCCAACGCACTACCGCGAATGACCCGGTATCTCTCACTATTTTTTTCGTTTATTCTACTATCCTGTGGCCCTGCTGGCGTTGGCCCTTCCGAAATTAGACTGAATCGGAAAATTACCCCTTCGGAGGTGATTGGTGTGTGGAGACTACAGCAAGCTTGTCTGGATTTGTTAGCGCAGGACGGAACTTGGCCTGCCCCTTACAAACCTCGACCCGGCACTCCACATGAAATTGAGATCAGGGAAGACGGAACCTGTCGTTTTCAGTCCGTAAGGGAACATTATGACTTTGAGACTAAGAAACATTCGATTGAGTATTTTGATTGGTCGGGAACTTGGTCCCTGGACCGCCCCATCGATGGTCGCAACTGCAATGAGCTTGGGCTTAGCTTCAAAGAACGAAGAACGGGAATAGAATTAGATTTCACCGATCTATTCAAACAAGTGGATCTTTGGCATTATTGGGGAGATCCTGATGCCTGCCAAATCATGATTTACGAGAAAAAAAATGTCCAACCAAGCGGTTCCTCCAATCCCCTTCCGCCTACGGCTCCAAGGGGATAGGTGACCGCCGACGTTAGGCGACTTATGACACGTCCTGTAGAAAGCTTGACAAAAATAGACTACGCCGAATCTCCCGTGTGGCGATCCACCAGTTCCGACACGCCAGACGAGACGCACGCCTCACCGAACACTTTGTCAGTCTTTTCCGTATTCCGCCCCGATCTGGAATCGTCAATCAATCGTCATTATAACCCCTCCGCGTCAAATCCGCAAAGGTCAAGGCGGCTGGCTCTGGCTTTTTTTCTAAGAACATCCCCAAAGCCTTCGCCAGTAATTCAGAGGCTCTTAAACGATACATAGTAGGTCGAGACTCATCTCTCATTACCTTTCCCCACATGATTAAAATCTCATCTCGTTCGGAAACTCCCGCACGATTCTCAGCGTTTGTGTGAATCCTGATCGCAGCTTGAACCTCAGGGTCAGCGATGTACCGCTGGCAAGTCCGATAAGCCATCTTCACGCCGTCTTTGTTCATGGCGTCAACGGTCTCTCGGATCGACCCTCTCCAGTACCGGGCGAAGGTCATTTTATTTGTTTTAGATAAATGAGTTTTAGGCATAAAATACGACTTTATACGCCAATTTTAACACTGTTTTCATAGGAAGCAACCGAGTTCAAACTTGAAACGATTTATTTTAAAAATAGGGGCTTGATTTAATTTTTCGGATTTCTCCATGGTTAAGAATAAAGGAGAAACTATGACTGAGAAATATACGACACAAGAACCCAATAGAAATCTGCTTTCTAAAGAGCAGCTGGCAAAAAACATTCAACGGCACGTTCGATCGATTGATAACCTCCGGGCCCATGGACTTCCGTACATCCGGATCCCCGGACTCGGTATTCGATTTCATTGGCCCACGGTGGAAAAGTGGCTCTTAAGCCATCAACGAGGTCAGGTTCTTTAATCTAACGATCTCTTAAAAATATTTAATCCAACCCACAACTTTGAGAATTTAAAATGAATCCTATAAATCAATCATGCCCAGACATTGCGCCTCTCTTCCGAACGGTTACACTTTTTGACAATGTTAAGAACAAGCGGTGCATACCAAAGCTCATGACGGTCAAAGATGGTCTCGACGACATCCGTAATGGCAAGTGGGCTCAAATGATTCAACCTATCAGGGATGAGCCGAATAAAGAAAAACGGGATCTATTAAAAGAAAAAATTCCGGCAGTAAAATGGGCGGGTGAGTTCTCTGGACTTAAAGACAAAGATCTTAATTTTTTTTCTGGAATTGTTTGCGTCGATTTCGACGAAATTGGAGAAATAGCCGAACCGCTTAAGAAACAGCTCCGCTCCCATTCTTCCGTTTTAGCTTATTTCACGTCGCCGTCAGGGGAGGGCATCAAAGCCCTGATTGTAGTAGAATCGTCGCTCCAGAGCGACCCGAAGGCCCAATACATAGGCATTTACAAGGTTCTTACCAATGAGATGAAGGATTTCGAGAAGTTCGTTGATCAATCTGCTTCCAACATCGGCCGGAACTGCTTTGTTTCCTATGATCCTGAACTGTTTGTTCGTGATGGCGCTGTCGTTCCTTTTGTTGATGAAGGGCAGTTAAAAAAGTTTGAGGAGGCTTACGAGAGAAGACCCTTTCTGAAAACTGAAGAGACTGAATCTTCTTTAAAATCTGAAAAGTCTGTAGGATCTGTATCCTCTATATCACAAATCATCGAAAAACGGAGAAAACGAACTCAAATCAAAAGGGAGCGTTTCTCTCCTAGAGTTGAAAGAATCTACGATCAGTACCTATCCACCCGAATGGCTAAAGCGGGAGGTAGGCATGATGAATCCTTAAAAGCCGTCACCGCTCTTCACTCCGTTGTTACTGCCTCCATCATTCAGACGATGCTTTTAACTTTTTTTGATGAAAATGATCAAATTTTTACAACCTCAAGGAAGGATCATCAAAAAG
>CAMCSM010000006.1 GCA_945877805.1 Methylacidiphilum caldifontis
GGTCTGATTCGCTTCCCGATGAACGCCCCATGGAAGAATCAAAATGCCTAAAGATAAAATCACCTCCGAAAGCCGAATGCGGGAAAACCGCACGTTCGGTTTGATGAGGGGAAGGGAGGTCTTGCGACCTACCCTTCCTACTCTACTTATTCGCTATCAAATTGACTCGCACGTCAAATGAGCCTTGGCTCAGGCTCCACCGGTTTATGAAATAGACAGTAAAGCTCAAAGATGTATAAAGTGATTCTCATGAGTCGGGATAATTTTTTTGAATATTTTCCAGTTGATCGAAATGTGGAGAGGTGGGGGCTTTATGCAATCGGGCTTGGGTTTAGTCGAGTTTCCCCTCAGGTCGCTTATCCCTTGGCGGGCCATCCTGAGGGTCATTCCTTTTTATGGGAGAAAGGGAGAGTGATTCAGGAATATCAGATTATTTATATTCAACAAGGCTCTGGGGTTTTTGAGTCGGAGGGAGTTTCTCAACGAGCCGTGAAAGAGGGGGAGCTGTTTCTTCTGTTTCCAGGAGTTTGGCATCGCTATCGTCCCGATCGATCAACGGGATGGACGGAGTCTTGGATGGAGCTGAAGGGCTCTTATTTAGATCATCTGCGGCAATCGAAGTTGATTCGTCCGGAGTACCCGATCCATTCTCTTACAGTTCCCTCTCTTGTCGAGGAACTCTTTGAGGAATCGGCGAAGTTATTGAGGCTGAAGCCGTATCATTTTTCATTGCGAATGGGTTCCTTAGGATTACAAATTCTGTCACTCCTAAATGACAGTCGATCTCAGGTTAAATCATTGGGGCGTCCGATTGAAGGCAAGATCTCCGCGGCACAGAGTTTATTAGCGAAGAGAATGGATCAAAATCTTCAAGTGGAAGAGTTGGCTCAGGAGTTAGGGGTTGGCTACTCATATTTTCGACGTGAGTTTAAAAAACAGACTGGATTTTCGCTCAAGCAATATCAGATCGAACTTCGAATTCGGAGAGTGAAGGGTTTATTGCAAAACAGTTCCTTGAGTATTAAAGAGATTTCGGAACAATTGGGCTATTATTCCCCCTATCATTTAAGTGTCGAATTCACCAAGTATACAAAGAGCTCTCCGAAGAAGTGGAGAGAGGGTCAGAAGATTCATTTCGGATGAGGCAGTTCTCTTTAAGAGCAAACAAGCCAATCGAGTACCCCTTTTTGAACATGGAGTCTGTTTTCGGCTTGATCAAAGATCTCTTGCGAGCGTTCCTCTAAAAGCTTTTCAGTGATCTCTTTGCCACGATAAGCGGGGAGGCAATGCATGACGAGGGCATCGGGGGAGGCAATCTGAAGCAGTTCGTGATTGAGTTGATAGCCTTGAAAGGCCTTTTCACGAGCGGCCGCTTCCGACTCCATTCCCATCGAGACCCAGACATCGGTATAGAGAAGATGAGCCCCTTGGGCTGCCTCTTGAGGGGAGGTGAAAAATTGAGTCTGTTTATTTTCAACGGTCGATTGATATCCTTCTGGAGCGGCAAGGTGCAGCTTAAAGCCTAAGAGCTCGGCGGCATAAACCCAAGAGCGAGGAACGTTACAGGCGGCATCACCAATGAAGGCGACGGTCTTTCCTTTGATCGATCCCCGTTTCTCTTCGAAGGTAAAAATATCGGTTAAAATCTGACAGGGATGCTCTTCATCGGTTAAGGCGTTGACTGTCGGAATTTGACTAAAGCTTGCAAAATCGATCACATCCTGTTGGGCGAAAGTTCGAATGATCGCCCCATGGATCATCCGTCCCAAAACTCGAGCCGTATCTTTAATCGGTTCCCCGCGACCGAGTTGAATATCTTGGGCACTGAGGAACATCGGTGATCCCCCCAGTTCTCGAACAGCGACCTCAAAGGAGACGCGAGTTCGTGTCGAAGATTTACTGAAGACCAGTCCCCAGCTCTCTCCCTTGAGCGGGAATCGAGAGGAGTTCTTCCTATTTTTTTTAAAATCATTGGCTGATTTAAAAATGAAGGAAACATCTTCTGGAGAGAGATCTTGAATTTTTAATAGGCTTTTAATGCGGCTCATGAGAGGCTCCGAGTTAAGATCGTTAACGCTTCGTTCACTTCCTCTTCTTTTACATTGTAGGGAGGGAGAAGTCTAAAGTTGTTTCCCCCAGCAGGAGCGACGAGAAATCCCTGCTCCCGAAGTTCGGCCGCCATTTCGAGGCCGGTGCGATCGGTTTCAATGCCGATCATTCCCCCGATTCCTCGAAGGGCTATGAGATGTTTTCCTCCTAAGAGAGGAGTGAGAGCCGTGAGAATTTTTTGCCCCATCGCTTCGATGTGTGCCGGAAGATTATTTTTTTGAATGGTTTCTAACACCGTGAGCGCAACGGAGCAGGCGAGGGGGGTTCCTCCATAAGTGGTTCCATGGGAGCCCGGTTGAAGGAGATCGGCGTATGGGGAGCGTATCCATGTCGCTCCAATCGGGAAACCGCTTCCGAGCGATTTTGCCATCGAGAGGGCATCGGGAAGAAAGGAATTGCCTTCGGGATGACCGGCTAAAATTTGTTCATAGCTCATGAATTTCCCGGTTCGAAACATTCCGCATTGAACGCAATCCATCATCAGTAAAATATTTTTTTCCGTACAAAGCTTTCGCAGCCCGAGCAGAAATTCAGGTGAGGCCGCGTAAACCCCGCTTTCCCCTTGGATTCCCTCAATGAGAATCGCCGCCGTCTGAGGGGTGATCGCTTTTGAAAATGCCTCAAGATCATTAAAGGGAAGATGGATAAATCCAGGCATCAGCGGACCAAATCCGGCTTTGATCTTTTCTTGTCCGGTCGCCGCAATTCCCGCAAGCGTTCTGCCATGAAAGGAGTTGAGGGCGGTGAGGATCTCAAATCGACCGTCCGATTGACCAAATCGTCGTGCCAATTTAAAAAGGCATTCGTTGGCCTCTGCCCCACTATTACAAAAGAAGATTTTTCCAGGCCCCGTCAGCTCGACCAGTTTTTGAGCCAGCTCCCCTTGCTTGGCGTGGTAATAGAGATTAGAGGTATGGATCAACTCCGAGGCTTGCTTGTGCAATACTTCTGCGACGACTGACGGAGCATGACCGAGGCAGTTGACGGCGATCCCCCCGCCAAAATCAAGATACCGTTTCCCTGTGTCATCCCAGATCTCCGTTCCCTTTCCGTGACTCATCACCAAAGAGCGAGAGTACGAAGGGACGACATATTGGTCGTAGAGCGATTTGATCTCATTCATAAAATAATCGAAGGGAAAAGAGTCTCCCCATAAAATAGATTGTAAAGCACTATTCAGAGAAGAGGAAAATAAGACTCGAAAATAGTAATCGCTGAGGAGCCGACTCCAAAAGGGTTTGGAGGAGACGATCCCGCAGCAGCGGGAGAAGAGATTGCAGCCCCGACAAAGGATCGGGGCAGGGACGAAATCCGAATGAGACGGGCGTCGAATGAGTCAACATAGAGTTGGAGATAGGCTCAAAGTGTCGGCGTCCACCTTCGTTTTCTTTCAGAACTACGGCGGATCTTCGACAAGAAAGCATGAAAAGAAATGAAGAGGGCAGAGTCAAAATTGACAATGAACGATAATGTGGTATTTAATAATACCATGAAAACTGCAAATGTTGCCGATTTGAGGAACGACTTCCGAAAGTTAGCCGCGTGGATCTCTGAGGGAGAAACGGTCTCCATTAAAATGCGCGGAAAACTTTTTGCGACCCTTACTCCGGCTCGAGGAATGAGCGAACCTGCGATGCCGAAAATCGATTTTGAGTCGCAACTTAAAAAAATATGGGGAAAGAAAGTCTTTACGGATCTTGAAGTGAGAAAGATGAGAGAGTCGGAATTGGAGGGGGAGGAGGGTTAATGACATATCCTGACACCTCTTTTCTCTGTGCGCTTTATGTAGCACAAAGAACCTCGCATCAAGCGATTCAATTCATGAAGCGACAGCAGTCGGCATTAATGAGTACCTCGCTTCTTTTTTTTGAGTTTCGACAATCTGTTCAGTTTCAGGCTTTTCGTCATTCGAAGGATGCGAATCAAGGATATCCCTTAACGATTGCTCAAGCCGCACTTTTCGCGCTTAAGTCGAATATTGCAGCAGGGGTTTTTCAGCCGGTTCCGGTGGATTGGGCGGATGTTCATCGCATTGCGGAGCGATTGACCTTTAAGTATACATTGAAGTCAGGACATCGAAGTTTTGACATTCTTCATGTGGCGACGGCGGTCCACCTTGGAGTCTCCGAATTTCTTACCTTTGATGATAATCAGAGGAAACTTGCATCCGCAGAGGGACTTGAGATTCCTTTATGATTTGTAAAACTCAATTTTATTTTAAAAAATAGCTTTAACGTTGAATCTTCGTCCCGTGCGGAATTCCCATCCAGAGGCTTTCGATGAGGATATGTTCTTCTCGTCCATCGAGAAAAAGGACCTGTTTGGCTCCTTTGTTGAGGCATTCCACGGCAGAATCGACTTTAGGAATCATTCCCCCATCAATCACCCCCTCTTGTTTCAAAGCGGTAATTTTTTGCGGATCTAAATCGGTAAAAAGAGTCTCTGGATTTTTGTGGTCTCTCAGGATTCCACGGACATCGGAAAGAAAGATCAGAGAGTCGACTTTCAATGCAGCGGCGATTTTTGCCGCGGCGATATCGGCATTGATATTGAACGATTGTCCTTGATCTCCCAATCCCACAGGGGAGATGACGGGGAGTTTGCCTTCATCTAAAAGCAGAGAGATCTGTCCGATTTCGACATGAGAGACATCGCCGATTTGACCGAGATCGAGTTCTTTCCCGGTTTTCTCTTGATGATAAAGAAGTTTCGTCGCTTTTAGGACTGACTTTCCTGAAAGGGAGATTGCGTTGATTCCCCGTTCTTTGAGTTTTCGAACGATCTCGGGATTGACCTCAAGATCAAGGGTCTTCTCAACGACCTTCATACTGTCGGCATCGGTCACGCGAAGACCGTCGATAAATTCCGGCTTAAGTCCTGACTCCTGCATCGCCTTGGAGATCGCTTTGCCTCCCCCATGAACAAGAACGAGGCTCCAGCCCATTTTTCGAATCAGTGCGATATCATCCAAGACTTGATCGACTCGTGCGGGATCCTCCATCGCAGAACCCCCATATTTAATCACAAGGAGGCGCTTCTTTCCCTCTAAGATACGGTGACAGGATTCTAAAAAGGCAGTGGTATTCATGGTGTTCATAGATCGAATAGTTTAAAACTTTATCTCTTTAGTTATAAGATCACAGGGTAATCGCACGCCATTTTAGATCAAATGCAGAAATACAAATTTTCACACTAAGTCACCAAAACACAAAGTTCGATTCAAGAGGATTGCTCAGTGGATTTCTTCGTGTTTTCGTGGCTTGGTGTGAGAACGGTTTTAATTAATCCTCCACATGCAATCGAGCTCTCAAAGCAGAGTTTCTTATTCGCCCTTATTAAACTCAACATATTTTTCAGTAAAATCAGTTGTTAAAATTGTGTATTCACCGGCTCCGAGATGGAGTTGTACGGTGATCGTGAAGTTTCTTTTTGCCATGACGGTCTTCAAGCGTTTGACCGGAATCTTCGTCGCCCGTCCATTACTGACCGCGAGGAGTCCATCGAAGTAGATTTCGACGAGTTCCTCTTTGACTTTGGCGTTGGAATAGCCGATTGCATCCATGATTCGACCCCAGTTCGGGTCCCCTCCGCACCAAGAGCATTTGACGAGGGCTGAGGTGGCGATTGACTGGGCTGCCGCTTTCGCTTCTCGAGCAGAGGCGGCCCCTTTCACGCAGACTTCGACGACTTTGCTAATTCCCTCTCCATCTTCGACAATCATTCGGGAAAGGGTCTTCATCACGTGGGTAAGGGCAGTCCGAAAAAGTTCTCGGGAGGGATGTTGGGAGCGGATTGGATTATTTCCGGCTTTTCCATTGGCGAGGACAATAACAGTGTCGTTCGTGGAAGTATCGCCATCAATGGAGATCCGATTAAAGGTCATTTCAACCGCATCTTCGGTGACTCGTTGAAGCGACTTTTTATCAATAACGGCATCGGTCGTGATAAAGGCGAGCATCGTTGCCATATTGGGGTGAATCATCCCCGCCCCTTTTGCAATTCCTCCGACTCTTACTTTTTTTCCATCGATTTCAAATTCGATCGCATAGGATTTATGCTTGGAGTCACTGGTCATGATCGCCTGAGCGGCATCGAGTCCCCCATCGGCTTTGAGAGCCTTGACTGCTTTTTTAATTCCAGAGATCACTTTAGTCATCGGGAGATTGATTCCGATTCGACCCGTTGAGCAGACCAGAAATTCTTTAGCCTTGGCATTCAGTTCACGAGCGACCGTCTCCGTCATTTGCATCGCGTTTTTGAGTCCGAGGAGTCCTGTACAGGCATTGGCATTTCCTGCATTGGCAAGGATCCCGAGGACACGTCCGTTTTTCGCATGTTGCATCGAAACACGAACGGGGGCGGCTTTGACTTGATTGGTTGTAAAAGTCGCTGCGACTTCAGCGGGAACCTCGGAGAGAATCAAGGCGATGTCTTTTGCTTTATCTTTTTTAATTCCTGAGATGACACCGCTGGCATAGTAGCCTTGGGGAGAGGTGACGCTTCCGTTCGATAGAGGAGTAAATAGTTTTTTCATTTTTAAAAGTGAGCAAATGTCATACTACGGATTTCTCAGACAACAATGAGTTTTTTGTGACATTTTTGGCAATTTAAAGTCCAGTTGTTTCTGGAAAACCCATTCGGATGTTAAAGGACTGAATTGCTTGGGTGGCTGCCCCTTTCCCAAGATTGTCGATTGTCGAAAAGAGCATCAACCGTTCAGTTCTTTGATCCCATCGAAGTCCGATTTCAATTCTGTTACTTCGAACCACATTTTTCATGTTGGGCATTTGGTCGAGAGGAACCACCCGAACAAATGGTTCGTTTGCGAAAATCGATTCGTAAAGAGCCTGGATCGCTTCAATCGATTTTGGATTCGAGAGTTTGCAGGTGATTGAGCTCCACATTCCGCGATGAAGCGGAATGAGATGGGGGATAAAGGTAACCTTGACCGGTTTCTTGGCTAAGAAAGAGATCTCTTGTTCAATTTCGCTGAGGTGGCGATGTTGCGGGACGCCATAGGCTTTCGCCAGTTCGTTGACCTCACAAAAGAGCAGAGATTCATCCGCTTTTTTCCCAGCACCGGAGACACCGGAAAGGGAGTTGATAACGATCGATTCGGTTTCTAAAAGATTATTTTGAAGTGCAGGAAATAGAGCCAGAAGAATACTTGTTGGATAGCATCCTGGGCAAGCGAGCAGTGATTTTGTTTTTATTTGCTCCCGATAAAGTTCGGGCATTGAGTAAACTGATTCTTGAAGAAGTTCGGGGGCGGGGTGGGGATGTTGGTAGAACTCTTGATAAACCGCTGCATTTTTAAGTCGAAAGTCGGCGGAGAGATCGATGACGATCTTTCCAGCCTTATAAAGGGGAAGTGCGTAGTCGCTGGCAACTCCATGGGGGAGGGCAAGAAAGAAGAGATCTGCCTGATCAATGAGCTCGGTCGGAGTGGGATTGGTAAATCGTAGATTCGATTGGCCGTAAAGCCCTGCTATTTCCTGATCCAATCGTTTTCCTTCTCGTTGTCGTGAAGTGACGACAGTGAGATTGGAATAAGGATGAGAGGAAAGAACCTTACAAAGTTCTTCCCCTGTATACCCAGAGGCTCCAATGATGGAGGTCTTGATCTGTTGGATGGATTGATTTGTAGAGGACATATTTTATGAAAACAACAGCCCCCGACAAATGAGGGCGATTAACGTTTCGAGAATTGGAAGCGTTTACGAGCACCGGGTTGACCCGGTTTCTTACGTTCCTTAGCACGAGGATCGCGGGTCAATAGACCGTGTTCACGAAGAACTGCACGATGCTCAGAATTCAATTTAAGTAAAGCACGAGCAATTGCGAGGCGAAGTGCCCCTGCTTGTCCATTGAGTCCTCCCCCACAAGCTTTAACGACGAAGTTAAACTTCTTCGCATTTTCTGTTACTACCAAGGGAGCAAGAGCTTGTTGCTTCATGTTTCCTGTGGTGAAATAGTCATTAAAATCTTTACCGTTGACTGAAATAGTTCCAGTACCAGCAGTCATTTTAAGAGATGCGATTGCCGTTTTGCGGCGTCCTGTAGCGATGATGGGAGTCTCGGTGGCCATAAATTAATTCAATGTGAGGTTTTCTGGGTTTTGAGCCACGTGAGGGTGCTCGGCACCTTTATAAACACGGAGCTTAGTGAGAATCGTACGACCCAAACGATTATGGGGTACCATTCCTTTGACAGCATTCGAAATCAAAAGTTCAGGACGACGTGTACGACGGCGCTCAACGGATTCAGACTTGTGTCCGCCGATGTAACCGGAGTAGCTCATGTACGATTTCTGAGTCTCTTTCTTACCAGTGAAGAGCGCTTTTTCAGCGTTGATCACGATAACAAAATCTCCTGTATCGACGTGAGGGGTGAACACGGGTTTATGTTTTCCGCGCAGTAAAGTCGCGGCTTTTTCGGCAACGTGACCGACGACCTGATTGGAGGCGTCGATAACGAACCATTTACGTTGTATGTTCTCTGCTTTGGCACTAAAAGTTTTCATATCATTTCCTTGTGAAAAGAGGTTTTTACTAGGCAGCTCTGGCACTGTCGTCAATCTTTTTTATTAAAATCTTTTCCAGATTGGCACTTTTTCTTTTAAAAGCACGATAAATTCATCGATAAATCGGAGGCTTTCTTGGCGGTGTTTCCCTATGGTACGAACCCAAAGCGAGGGTTCCCCAACGGGAACGGTTCCGATACGATGAATAATTTCGACGGAAAGGCACGGATATTGTAAAAAGAGGGTCTCGCAGATCATTCGAATCTCTTTGGCGGCCATTGAATGATAACATTCGTAGGAGAGATCTTCGATGGGGGCCCCTTTTTCAGTTCCTCGGACGATGCCGTAGAACTCACTGAGAGCCCCAAAGGAACCATCGGTCGGAAAGGAAATAAGCGGAGGAACGATCGGCTTTTCGGAGATTTCAATCGAGAGTTTCATGCCTTTAGCCTCCGCTGACGGGGGGGATGATGGCAAGGACTTGAGAATTGAGGATCGGTTGATCCCAGGAGCTATATTCTTCATCTAAGGCGACGCGGAAAGTGGTATGAGTGGCTGTAAATCCCGGTTGGATCGATTCGAGGATCGCTCGCGGGGTTGAATGGGGATCAAGAACAAGATTTTTCTCTGAGAATCCGAGAAGGTCACGAGCTTGAGCAAAGGGGAGGATCTTGAGGGGAGTGGAACTCATGGTTTATCCTCCGATCGCTGTCATAATACGCTGAGGTTGGTACTGGTTACGGAATTGATGCTCGAGGGGCTTCTCTCTGAGGGAGGATTGGAAAACCTCTTGGAGTCGATCGTGCAAGATTTGTGGGCGTAGAAGGGGTTTGAGATCGAATTCGAGATGATTGCCGAGGCAGGGACGAATTTTTCCATCTGCTGTGAGGCGCATTTTATTGCAGTTATCGCAAAAATGAAGGTCGGTCAGGGCTCCGATGAACCCAATTTTTACCCCGCTTTCTTTGAGCGAGTAATATTGAGCGGGGCCAAATCCGAGTTTTGTCGGGAAGGGGAGGAGCTCCTCCTTTTGACGGATGATCTCCATGACCTCGGCAATCGGGAGAAAATTAGACTCATTCAGCATCTCCGTCAGACTTAACGGCATCAGCTCAATAAAGCGAAGCGCGACATTCTGTTCGTGAGCAAAATCAATGAGCGGTAAAATCTCGGTTTCATTTTTTCCGCGCATGAGAACGGTATTGAGTTTGATCGAGGGAAAGCCGATTTTTCGACACTGCTTAATTCCTTCAATCACAGGCTCTACTTTTCCGCGAGTGATCTGAAAGTAACGGTCGGGATCGAGGGCATCGAGACTGATATTGATTTTACGGAGTCCCGCTTCAAAGAGCGGTTGTGCCAGCTCGGGAAGTCGTGTTCCATTGGTTGTCATCGAGACGGTGGCGACTCCGGGAAGGCGGGTGATTTGAGCAATGAGATCGACGACTCCTGTTCGAAGCAGAGGCTCCCCGCCTGTAATTCGAAAATTCTTAAACCCGTGTTGAATCGATGCTTGGATGATCGCGATAATTTCTTGATCCGTGAGAATCTCCTCGCGAGGGGTCCAATCACTGAATTGTTCCGGCATGCAATAGAGGCAGCGTTCGTTACAGCGATCGGTAATTGAAATTCGAAGATAGTCAACCGTTCGAATCACCGGACGGGCGCTTTGAGCGGGAAGCGAGGCGATTGAGGGGGCGAGTGTCATTTCAAAGTGAAGATTAGCGAACCCTTTTAGAAAATAAACGCTTAATTTTTACCTGTTTTTAAAAATAACCCCTTTTCAACGCTTAGGGAGTAGGCTAATCCAGTAGCCACTGATGAATTTAAGTCCTCTTCAAATAATGCTGATTCGAGAGTGTACTCGAGATGAAGTGGCGTTTACAAAGATGTTAGATCTCTATGTGAGTTTAGCGCGTCAGGCCTCGGAAAGAATTCCTGAGTCTGCGGAAAAAGAGTTATTTTCAACGATTGAAAAAAATGAGCAAAAGAGTCAAGAGGCCAACGATCTCACTCGACCTTTTATTGGAGTGATTGATGATAGTGCTTCATTGAATGAAATTGTGAAGAGGGTTTTAGAGCATGAGGGATTTCGGGTCAATTGTTGGCTGAGTGCGGTGGATTTGTTGGAGGGTCAATATGAGATTCCTCATTTAATTCTCTTGGATATAGAGATGCCCGATATGAATGGGGCGGTTGCGATGGATCGGTTTAAAGCAGATCCGCGGTTTGCTCACACAAAAATTATTTTTATGACCGGATTAGTCGGCCAGCAAGAGGCAGAAGAGCTAAGTCTTCCTGGAAAAACAGCTTATCTCTCGAAGCCGTTTACAAAGGAGCAATTGATTAAGCTTGTGAGGAAAAGTTTAGGATAAATTCGGAAATTTTCTATTGAGGGCGAATTTGCCAAAGTTGATATTCACTGTTTTGAAAAAGTTTTAATTTTTTAAATTGAATTTTAGAGGCTGTTTTTGTTCGCGGTTGGAGAATTAAGAGCGATCTCCCTTTCCACTCTTCGGGGATTTCCCCGCTTTTAAAGAATGCTTTTTGGATCGCTAGATTTTTCTCGGAAAAAGGGGTAAACCACCAAAAGGCATACCAAGGGCGAACGGAGGAATAGGTGGGAGCCAGGTAAGTCATGATTCGATCTTCTGAAACCAAGAGGTCTTGATTGGTGGCATTTTCATTTAACCAATCAAAAATCTCTTTTTGAGCGACGGTATGATAGTGTCCGGTCGGCTTGAGAATGTGGGAGGTGATCCAACTGGCGTTATCGCTGAGAAAGAGGAGCAGTAAGAGGAGGATCGAGAGCATCGAATTGGATTTTTTTTGAATCGATCGAATGAAAGAATGAATTCCGGGGAGGGCGATGAAAAATAAAAAGGTCCAAAGATAGCCGCGATCGAAGTGAAGCGGCTGAATCGGGGGGATGATTCGATCATGAAAGACGAGTCCTAGGGTCATGAAGAATCCAAGAAGCAGCAGACGATGGGCCGGTCGTTGGAGCCATGGAAGCGGATATTGTTTTTTGCGTAATCCCCACCAAATCATCAAGAATAAAGGGAGAAGATTTAAGAAAAAGGTAATTTCGTGCATCGAAAAGCTGATCTTCCATGAGGTCATCATCGATTGATGTTCGAGGTCTTTTCCGAGATAAACGAGGTAGTAGCCGAGGTGTCCAAAAACAAGGAACAGAGCGGTCAGTGGGGCCCACCAAGGCGGGGAATTTTGATTGCGATCCAGAAAATATTCGAGCGTGAGCCAAGAGGTTAAAATCAAAAGAAATTGAATTCCCGTAAAGGGATGACAGATCGACAAGAGAAACCCCGTGGCCAGCATGAGGGCCCATTGTTTTCGGACTCCAAAAATAATTCCGAGGAAGAAGAGCAGGTGATAGATCGACTCGAGGGGATAGATAAAATTTCTCCCCAAATTGAGAAACCACCATCCTCCCGAAGGATCGAAGAGCAGCCAGTCTCTCGCATCATGATTGAGATAGAGTGAAAAACAGAGTCCTCCCACCGAGATGAGGCCGCCGCCCCAGATAAAAATGAGGAGGTAAGAGAGATCGAGGGGGCGAATTAAGGGATGGAAATATTCAAACAGGGCGATTGCGGTTCGAATGGCGAAGAGAGCCGCCGGAATACCAAAGAGCATCAAGAGAAGTCCAGGATCGATGTGTGTAAAATTCCAGAGAATTCCGAGAAGTAATGTGGGGGGCTGAAAATAGTGTCTTTTTGTTTCCGGATGGGGACTGAACGGGTTTCCGTAGGAAAGGGGAGGAGTTCCTCCATCAAAGTATTCTCGGGCGATTGCCATATAATAGGGCATATCATCCTGAAGAAAAAAAGAGGGGATTTGATTTTCAGAGCGGTGCTTAAAATGACTGAAATTCAGAAGAAGAACGGGGAGTAATAAAAAAAAGGCTAGTAACCAGCGATTTAATTTCTTGATTCCCATGAAAGTCTAAGGAGTTGGTGGATTCTGAGACTCCATATTAAAGGTCGTGAGGCGTCCACGCAAGATTCCTCCTTGATCGACGGAAATCTCTTCGCAACAAATTCTTTTTGAGGAGAGATTTCCTTTTTCATGAATGATAATTTTTTTGGCTCTGACTTGAATGCAGTTGACTTCACCGTTGACCTCAAGAAGCGGCGTAATCAAAAAGCGGGCTTTTGCGGAGGATTTGTGAGCGATCGTTATTTTGGGGGCTTCCAGCTTTCCATCGAGCGAGCCATTCCCTGAGAGCACGGCCTCCTCTCGTGCGATCAGACGGGCGCGTACCTTGCAGCATATTTCAATTTTACTGGCCGCGATCTCGATTCCCTCGTAACGCTTTCTGCCTCTGAGGGTGACAGTGCCTAAGGTATTGATTTGGGTGTCATCGCCGGCACTGAGTTCGTAGGATTGAAGATTGAGGTGAGAAGAGCATTGCAGGCAGGTACTTGACATGGCGGATTCGACGACACGAAGTGAATATTGGCACTGAGGGCAGGTGATCGTTTTCGTCGCTTTTGGGGATCGGACCGCCGGTTTTAAAATCGATTCCGAGGCTCGGATATAACTTCCACAGGCTCGACAGTTCGTGGAAATAAGTCCCTCAGGCTCTGACTGTTGATGCTGGCACTGAGAACAGTGAACTTGGATCATCGGCTTATTCATCGGAGGAGGAAAAGGTTGAGAAAGTGAAAGGAATTTTTAACCAAAGCGGAATTCGTGTTCCGACTTGGACCTCGGCATTGATTTTAGATCCCGGTTCGATTTTGAGAGTTTCGCTTCGAATCGTTCCCTGAAGAATTGCTTTGGGATCGCAAAGGAGTTGGCGTTTGGTTTTTATCTTTCCGAGATATTGGGTAGAAAGATGAACCGATTGAGGGGAGGTGAGATCTCCCTTCATTTTGAGCTGGTCAGTAATGTGTAACGATTCCGGTAGATCCACTCCTCAGTTGTAGCAGATCATTTTTCAAAAGTCTATGGGAAGGAACCTTTTTTAAAGAGCGACTTCTTCGAGTTCCGGGCTTAAAGGATCTGTTTCTGAATATTCTTTTAATTTATTGCGGAGGGTACGGACATTGATGTCGAGGAGCTTTGCTGCCTCGTTGCGATTGCCTTTTGTTCTCTGAAGGGCTTCGAGAATTAATTGTTTTTCCATTTCAGCCACACTAGGGAATCCCTTTGAGGAGGTTTCCAAGACGTTTTGAATGGTGATCGAAGAGTTTTGAACGAGGCCTGGTGTTGTCACGTTTGCGAGAGCGGGAGGCGGGGAAAAGGTAAGATTGGGAATCAGGTCATCAAATTGGATCATCTCCACTCCATCCCAAAGAATAATCGCACGTTCGGCACAGTTTTGAAGCTCCCGAACGTTTCCAGGCCATGGATAGGAATTGATCTTATGGATGGCATCCGGACTCAGTACGGGAGTCGGCTTGTTATGGCGACGGGCAAAACGTTCGATAAAGGCTTCGATCAGGAAAAAGGCCTCTCCTGGTCGCTCTCGGAGAGCAGGAATCGAGATTGGAACGACATTCAATCGGAAGTAGAGATCTTGACGGAAAATTCCCTTTTCGACGGCTTTGAGCAAATCACGATTACTGGTGGCGATGATCCGAACGTCGACGCGAATGGTTCGATTTCCTCCGACTCTCTCAAACTCTTGCTCTTGAATGGCACGGAGTAACTTTGCTTGAAGGCCTAAACTAATTTCGGTGACTTCGTCCAATAGAAGAGTTCCTCCAGAAGCGAGCTCAAATCGGCCCTCTCGTTTGACACTTGCCCCTGTGAATGATCCTTTTTCGTGCCCAAAAAACTCACTTTCAAGGAGGTTTTCAGGAACCGCGGCGCAATTCACTTTGATATACGGTTTATCCTTACGGGAACTGTTGGCATGGATCGCTCGGGCAACGAGCTCTTTTCCCGTTCCGCTTTCCCCTTGAATGAGGACCGTTGCATTGGTCGGAGCGACTCGTTGGATTAATTTTTGCACCGATTCCATAGGGGTGCTTGAAAAGAGGAGTTCAGGAGAGGAGACTTGCTGTTGCTCTCTTAAATAGGAGTTCTCGCTCCGGAGCTGCCGTTGTTGAATGAGTTGATTGAGGGCGACATCGAACTGCTCTAAGGTAAACGGTTTAAGAAGGTAATTCGCCGCTCCTAACTTCATGGCATCGACGGCCGACTCAATCGTACCGAAGCCGGTAATAATAATGACATCGACATTGGGATGACTTTTTTTGACCTGTTGCATGACTTCCAATCCGCTGGCATCGGGAAGTTGCAGGTCGACAATCATGAGGTCAGCAGGTTCTTTTTTTTGTTCCTCAAGGGCTTGTTGGGCATTCATGACCCCTAAGGCGACTTGGTTCTGCTTCTGTAAATGGCTGACGAGCATCCGACGAATAATCGGATCGTCATCGACGATAATAATTTTCTCAAATTGCATAGAGACTTAGTCCCTCACTGTTTGAATTCTTCGCAATATTTTTCGTCGGAACGAAAAATATTTGGAAAATCCCGAAAACAAAAAATAAAAAAACTGTATTTTTAAAATTCATAAATCGGAATTCAATGTGATTGGAGTGGGGTAGAGAATATTTTCATTGCGTAGATATCCGTGGTTTTGGTCTATGACCGATTTATGGAGGGGTCACGGGCAAAGGGGTGCTATCCGCTTTTACTTGGGTGGTGCTTTTTAAGTCGCTTTCAAGTTTGGCCTGCATTTTAGAGAGGGATTCTTTCCATTCATTCCATCCTTCATCTCGTTTGTTTTTGTGGGAACTAGTAGCGACTTGAGTGGTGTTTTCAGTTCGACTTAAAAGTATTTTATAATAGTCAAATATTCCTTTGAGCTCATCACTGCTTTCAACTGTGATTAACTCGTTCAAAAATGCAGATTGTTTCTGCGGATCTGCTTTTAAATTATCGAGGAGAAGGGAGGCGCAGCGCTGTTGCCAATAGGTGGTTTGATCTTGATGAAGATTTCGAACGAGCCAAATAAAGCTCTCGAGGGCTTGGGACTGTTTTTTTGGATTTTCTGAGAGGCCAAATAAAGTCATCAATCGGAGTTGAGCCTCGGGAGCAAAAGGATGGAAAGGGGAAACGGCAAGAGCGGTTTGATATTTTTCCGTTGATTTGATCATATCCCCTAACTGATAGGCACAATCGGCTTGACGGTAGAGCGCGGTATTACTGAGTTCCGTGCTTTCTGGATTTTGTTCACGAAACCGTTGAAAAAGTTCATCGGCCCGTTCCCAATTTGCCGATTGATATTCCGTCTCTGCAATCTCCCAAGTCGCTGCTTTTCGGAGAAGTTGAGGGGTGGAAAGATCTGTTTTATCTGATTTTGCTGCTTTGGCGACGGCCGAAGTTAAAGTTCGATAAAAGGCTTCGCGAGCTCGATAGGTGGCCTGCATATCTCGAAAACATTGACCTAGAATCAAATAAGCATTGGAGGCCTCAGGGCGTTCTGGAAATTGTTCCAACCATGAGCTGAGCCTGACAATCGCTTCCGACTGTTTGCCTGTCTCTAAAGTGATCATGGCACGTAAAAATAACGCTCGGGCTTTGGTATCCTTCGTTAAATCACGCCTTTGGAGGAGATTGTCGAGGAGAGTAACCGCCATGACATGATCTTTACGACGCGCGAACTCTGCGGCAGCTTCAACGGGATCGGTAATATAAGAGGGGGGAGTGGACTCGACACTTGACTCAGATTTTTTTGAGGAGTTTTGTGTTGAGGCCTCTTCTGCCTTTACCGCCTCTTCGGCATGGAGCAGGATTGATCCAAATCCAATGAGGAGTGAGTAGAGGAAGCGAGGACTATTTTTCATAAAAAGAGTTATTTTTTAGGAGTTGAATAGATGACGGCCCCCCCCGAAGGAGGAGCGGATTGAGAGCCCGTGTAGGGAAAGCGAATTTTAAGGAAGACATCATTGGCCCGAGTCGCATCTTGTTGGGCTTCATTTGACTTATATTGTTCTTGTATCTCTTGTGCCATCTCGGGAGATTTTTGATTCTCTTTCACCCATTGAAGGAAGGGGGAGACGGTGACCTGGGGTTCTTCTTGAGGAATCAGTTGCTTTAAGGCTTTCTCATTCTCAATAATGGCCTCCGCTTGTTCCATCCGTTTTTTATAAACCATTTCAGGGCTATTTTCAGCCGGCTCTACTCTTGGCTTTGCCTTTGGAGTGACAGAAACGAGTTTAGGTCTCCCCATGGGAAGCAAGGTATCTGGCATTGGGGGGAGTTTGACATCGGAGCCTGCGACTACGTTTTGGGCATAGTTTCTGTCTTGAATGAATGGAATGAGGTTATTCGGAGGGAGCGTTGTTTCGATCTGTGCCGAGGAGATCGAGGGATTTGAATCTTTTGTCGAAATCACCGTCGGTCCCTTCTCTTTTTTTTCTTTAGAGTCTTTAACTCCCCACATCTCATTAAACAGCTTTTGTGCTGAGGCAAAAGTCGATTGATCCGTTGAATCCGGTTCAGCAGCGGATTTTTCGAGGGTCTCCACCGATTTTTCTGCATCGAGGGTCTCTGTCGTATCTAAGGAGGGCTCTTTGCTTTCCCCAGATATGGCACTTGCGACGATCTTTTTCTCGTATTCAATGACAGCCGCTTGAGCACTCAGATCTTCAGAGGCTTGAGGGTGTGTTTGAATGGTAGGAGTTTCAGCTTCCTGTCCGAGCAACATCCTTGTTGCCAGAATTGAACATAACAATCCCTTGTATGTTTTCATAGTTTTAGAATCCTTCTTTTGCAGCCTCTCGGCTGGCATAGATTATGAGGTCCTTGGTTTCCGCGAAAGTTTTGGCTTGAGCGATAAATTCTGGAGATCCAGCAACTCGGTACTTAATGCTTAAATCAACGCAATTTTGCATAATCGTGAGCATGAGTTTGATCGTCCCCATCTCAATTTTCGTTAGCTCGGTCATATCAATAATCATCTTAGCGACGCCAGATTCGACCATTTCCTGAGTTTTCGGTTTAATATGCGAATTGATTTCGTTGGCAATAATGTCTGAAATAGAATTCGGAATTCTTGAGATCATTAACGCGGCTCCATCCATCTTGAAGTACTTTGCGGAAGTATCGAGGCTCATCGCTTTCGTGAGACGGAAGTTTAAATCCCCTGGATCGATCGGTTTTGTGATGATTCCTGTAAATCCAATGGATTGTGCTTGGGCCTGCTCCTCTAATGCTGTTTTAATACACATTCCAAAGACAGGAATGCTTTTTGTCTTTGGATTTGCACGGATCATTTGGAAGAAGTTAAAGGCGGCGCGGTCTGGTAAAGAAAGACTGACCAAAACGGCATCGGGATTTTCTCGGGCAGAGATATCGATCGCCTCTCCACATTGGGCCGTTCCAATGACGGTCCAAGGATATTCGGCAATCGCATCTTGAACCTGTTGAATAATCGCTTGTTTATCATCAACGACTAAAATAGTAGCAGGATCGGTGATGCTTTTTGCTTTTCCGGATCCACTCCCTTTTGCTTGTAGGTCAACGATTCGACCCGCTTTTTCAATGAGAGCCTCCTCTTTAAACGGCTTAATCATGTAGTCACGGACACCAATTCGAGCGATTTTGACGACATTCTCTCTTCCTGCTTCTGCGGTGAGCATGATGACAGGGATATCTTTAAGGAGAGGATCCGATTTGAGCTTTGTGAGGGTTTCAACCCCATCCATCACAGGCATTGTCACATCGAGAATGATTAAATTCGGATTTTCACGAGTCGCAACGGCCAGTCCTTCCACTCCATTTGTGGCATAAAAAAGTTGAACATCATAAGGCTTAAAAGCTTTACCGATGACCATATGGATCATTTTACTGTCATCAACGCTAAGAATTTTCGGTGTCATGATACTGTTCCTTTATTCGTCAAGTTTTGCAAAAACTAAAGTGGAGATTACGTCTTGGGTTCCGTCCACTGTAAATTGGTTGGAAAGACTGAGGTTGCCATCGGCAACGTCGATGGTGATTGGATTGCCTCGTAAAACGGTCGGAATACTGAGCTTACAGTTAAATCCTTTATCGGCCATTTTAGATTTTAGATTCCCAGTCACCATGTTCGTAAATTCTCCAATCACATCGTTCTCCTCTTGAGAGGAGCGAGTGGGATCATCCCCTAAGATCGAGTTACAGACTTTTTTGACGAGATTCGCTGAAAAAACGAGATAGACCACTCCATTGAGCTTTCCTGTGACACTTACAGAGCCCACGATTCCGTCGGCAGTAAATGGGGGGGTCGCTATTTCTGGAAACTCTTCATTACATGTGATGTCGATTGAGGCCATTGTGGAAAAGACCTCTCGGACAGCACCCCTTACAAACAAAGTAATATCGTGCATTCATTACTAGTTTCACCCATAAATGAAAAAATTTCAATGCTTTTGTAAGAAAATTCCCTCTTTTTTAACGATTTAGGTATTTTTTTACATTGAGATTCTTAAAAAAAGCCGATAATATACATAAATCGGTCAAAAGACCGAAAAAAAGGATAACTCCTCAATGAAAATAGACTCTATCCCATTTTGCGAAGAATTTCAAGAGTGAGGGACTAAGGTACTCCAAATGAGTTCATTAGATCAAATCGAATCGCCTGCCGCAAAACGCTCTATTTATGAGCTCATTAGTGATCCGAAGGCGACCCAACTTCTTCCCTCCTTAACGATTATTGTTAAGGAGCTAGAAAGCTTGATTGGGAAGCAAAATGTCATGATCGATGAGATCTCAAGTATCATTCGGAACGATCAGAGTATGTCGGTTCGTGTTTTAAGAATGGCAAATTCGGCCTATTATGCCCCTTCGCAGCCGATTGTTGACCTTGATCATGCGGTGGTTTATTTGGGGTTGAATCAAATTCGGAGTACGATATTAACCGCTCGCTGCATCGAAAAGAGTTGTAATACTCCGAAGGATCTTTTGGATTGGAACGATTTTTGGACTCATTCGGTGGCGGTGGGGTATATTATGAAGATCCTTTCCGGAGCGATTCAGGAATTAGATGTGAATGGAGAATACTATTATTCGATGGGACTTTTTCATGATATCGGAAAACTGGCTCTCGCTTATCTTTCTCCGAGCGACTTTATTCTTGTCCTTGAGCTTGCTCGAGAGCGGAAGCTGCCGACAAGTTCAGTAGAAACCGAGCTTTTAGGATTAGATCATTGTGGGCTTGGGGCTTGGTATTTACAGCATCAAGGGCTTCCGGCGAACTTAGTGGAGCCGGTTCGGTTGCATCATGGATGGGCAAAAGTAGATCCTAAAAAAAATCAAAATGCCGTGATGTTGAGTTTAGCAGATCGACTTGCCCATATGATGGGATTCGGAAAATCGGGGGGCGAGCCAGAATCGATTGATCCTTTTTCCACCCCGGAATGGGATCACTATTGTGTTCGTTGTTTCGGAACGACCGTCGATTCTCGCTTTCAAATGGTCCATGTGATGGAAAAGTTAGAGTCTTTAGAGGATCTTATTCATGTGACGGTGGGGTCGGCGAAACAAGTCGCCATCGTTGAAGGGTAGTTTAAGCATTTGTATGGAAGAGACTTTTTTTAAGTTGGAGGCTTTTGATGGAGTGGATTATTTATCGAAAGGGAGTCCTTTAGGATGGCGGTGGAATGAAGCGAACAACTCTCTTGCTCCTCTTTTACTTTGGAATCAAAAGAAATTCATCGCAACCGGTTCCTCTTTTCGATTCGGTCAGTGGGATCAACTCGAGCGCATTGAATTTCTTCAACGGCTTTGTCGATTGTTTTATCATGATGTGAACGGAAAGATCACAGGATTTAATGGAATGATTCAACTTTGGAAGTTGCGATTTCCTGATGAAACGGCTTTCCGAGAGGATCTTGAGCTTTTAGAGGAATCGGTGGATCACTTAAAAAAGCTTAATCTGTTGATGGATGCGGGGACCGATCTTCAGAAAGTCTCGGAATTTCATTTAGCGAGTGCCGTTTCATTGCTCGATGGATTAACACAACGGATGTTAGGAATTATTCAACCGATACGCGTGGTCGATCTCTCGAACGTAAAAGGGGCCGTCGGTTATACTCTTTTTTTAATTTGGACTTTTATTTCTCACCTTGCATCTCTTTCTTCATCGCGATCCAATTGGAAATTAACAGTGCTCTCTGGTAGAGAATGGAATCGAGATCTTGCGATCTCGATTCAATCACAATCGCTTCCTTCAGTCCTCGATATTTTTGAGGGAGTTCCTCAACATACGAAGTTTAATCGATGGATTTTAATGCGTCTTGCATGTGATGATATTTTGAAATCGAAAGAGGGAGAATGGACTTTTGCGTTCAACATGAGCATTCAAGAGGATGATTTCAAACAATTTTCTGTCGGCTCAGTGGAGTGGATGAAGGAGATTTTTCGGTCCTCTCTTTTACAAAAAAAACCGTTAATTTCAGAGGAGAAAAAAACAAATTCAATGGTTCAAGAGGCGCTCAAAATTCTTTTTTAATTTTTTGAATAAAAAAATATTTTCATTTTTTTCATTTTTCTTATTGTCAAATTATAAAGTTTAAATTAGTTTTAACTTATTCGACACATGATACATATTTTTTCTGATATATCGAAAGGGGGTGATTTGGAATGCCCGTAAAAAAAGCTGCAAAAAAAGTAGTCAAGAAAGCCGTTAAAAAGGCTGTTAAGAAGGCCGCCCCCAAAAAGAAGGCTGCTAAGAAGGTTAAGAAGAAATAATTTTTCTTTTCCCAAAAAGGAGAAGCTCCTCGGAGCTTCTCCTTTTTTTTGTCCTTCAAGTTACTTTTGCGGAATACTTCCATGCGATTCATGAAGAATCATTGCGATCGCATCAAGCGGCTAAGAGAGCGTTTACTCGTTGAGATCTTATCTGGGATCGCTTTTCGTAGTTCAGGCTCTTTTCGAGATATCGATTAATACTTAATATTGTGTTAAAATTAAATTATCTATATTTATTTTAAAATGGATAAATTAGTTTACGGATAAAAGATCAATCGATGAGGATCACTGGCTCGGCGTAAAGGGTGAAACCGGTGCTTTCAATGATTTTTACCTTGAGAATTTCACCGCGCCAACGTTCATTCGCCTCAATCAGGACAAGTTTGTTCGTACGGGTGCGCCCTTCAAATCGTTGGTCGCTGTATTTACTCTCGCCTTCGATGAGGATCTCCACCTCTTGGCCGACCATCGCCTGAGAGCGCTCTTTGACACCGCTATTGAGGACTTCGAGGAGTTCTTGATTCCAGCGAAGCTTTGTTTCTTCCGTGTGTTGATCGCCGAGCTCTGCCGCAGGGGTATCTTTGCGAGGGGAATAACGAAAGATAAAGGCTTGGTCAAATCCAACCTCTTTCATGAGGGACTTCGTTTGTTGGAAATCCTCTTCGGTTTCTCCAGGGAAGCCGACAATCACATCGGTGGTTAATCCGACTTTAGGATTGACGCGGCGAATCTCCTCCACGAGTTTTAAATAGCGCTCCCGAGTATAGGAGCGATGCATCGCTTTTAAGATTCGGTTGCTTCCGGACTGAAGGGGAAGGTGGACATGTTCGCAGAGCTCAGGAATATTCTGAAAAGCATGAATGAGATCGGTTCGATAGCCGATCGGATGGGGGGAGGTAAATCGAACTCGTTGAATGCCGGGAACCGCAGCGACCGACTCAAGGAGTTGAACGAAGGGGGATTTTTCATCGATTTTTGGGAATTCGTGGCGACCGTAAAGATTGACGATTTGACCGAGTAGAGTGACCTCTTTGACTCCGTTGGCGGCAAGCATTTTGACCTCTTGCGTAATTTCGGCAATGGGACGAGATCTCTCGGAACCGCGAGTGAAGGGGACGATACAAAAAGTGCAGTGCATATTACACCCTTGCATGATGGAGACAAAGGCGGTGACCTGTTTCGGTTTGAGAACGTGGTCGCGAATCGTATTTTGGGAGGAGCTTTCATCAGCGACATCGACAATCGATGGGCTTTTATGGGTCACGAGTTGGTCGACATAATCGGCGACTTGATGGAATTTTTGAGTCCCGACGACGAGATCGACATCGGGGAGACTATCGATCAGCGATTGTCCTCGGCTTTGAGCCATACAGCCAAGAAATCCGAGAACAAGATTTGGATTTTTCTTCTTCATCCCTTGAAGATGCTTCATTTTATTCAGAGCCGTTTGCTCGGCCATATCGCGGACACTGCAGGTATTTAGAAGGATGACATCGGCTGAACTCTCGGTGAGAGCGAGCTCGTATCCCTTGGCTTCCAACTGTTGGAGGACTTGCTCGGAATCCCGCTCATTCATTTGGCACCCGTAGGTTTTAATGTAGACCGATGGCATAAGGGGTTATTATTTATCAGCGATGCCGAAAGCGTCAACTGAAGAGAAGGGCTCCAAATCATTCCGGGTGCAAATGAGGTTAGCGGGCGTTTATCAAATCCTCGGTATTTATGAAAATAAGAGCGGAATAAAAACCATTCAATAGGGAACGCAGGAAAACCATTCGTGAAACGAACTTCCTTGAACAGGGTCTGATTGTTTGGTGCGGGGGCGAAGAGGGGCACAACTCAGGTCTTTAAAAAACAAAAAATTATGAATTCTTATTTCCTAGAAAATCTTTGATTTGGTTGCAGCCCGCGACCCCTCTGCTAAACAAAATGACCCTGTTCAAGTATTTATTGTTTTGCAATGGGTTTTCCTGATTTCCCTATTCAATTGACTTTCTTTTTTTGTTTTTGGTAGGAGACCAGCTAACCTCATTTGCACCCCTTATTTGTGACGGTACCGCTTTCTGATTGTGCTTCCATTGAAGAGTCCTTAAAGTTTTAAAATGCGTCTCGCACTTGTGCAAATGGAGGTGAAAGCTGGGCATCTTGAGCAAAATCTCTCAACGATCTTGAATCACTTGCAGTTTTTAAGTGGGAAAGTCGATCTAGTTCTTTTTCCTGAGCTCTGTTTGAGCGGCTATTTTTTAGGAGACCGATGGACTCAGGACTCTTTTGTTGAGGAGATTGAGCTCCTTCACGAAGAGATTCGCCTCGCCTCTGAAAAATGGGGGCTTGCGGTTATTTTTGGAAGTATCTGGATCGATCGTTCGGGAGTGAATCAAGATGGACGGGTCCGCCTTTTCAATGCCGCAATCGGTTTTGAAAAAGGAAAATCGATGCAACGACTTCAGGAGATTCAGGGAGTTCCGCGAGGGATTCAGCCAAAGACTCTCTTGCCGAATTACCGTTTTTTTGATGATAAACGTTATTTTAGCTCTTTGCTCGATCTGGCGCTTGATCTTTCCGTCGAGGTCTCGACTTTAATTTCCCCATGGATTTTACAGTCCGGAGAAAAGATCGGAATTCAACTCTGTGAGGATCTTTGGTGCGAGGACTATCGCAAGGATCGAAAACCGATCAATACCGCTACCCTTCTGATTGAAAAAGGGGCGCAGGTTATTTTCAATCTCTCGGCCTCTCCTTGGACTTATGGGAAAAATGAGGCGCGGCATCGACGTATTGAATCGCTTCAGAAAAATACCTCTCCTTCGGTTCCCTTTCTTTATGTGAATCGAGTCGGAGCGGAAAATTGTGGCGATAATATTATGACCTATGACGGAGCCTCTGCCGTTTATGATGCCGACTCGGGATTGATCTGGGAGTCGAGGCAACGGTATCATCAGGAGATTTGGATTGGAGCTTGGGAGGAACTTTTTAAACCGGCTCAACCGAAGTACGTGCTCCCGCTTTCGAAGATCGATGAAAAATTTCAAGCGATTGTTCGTGGATTGCGTCATTTAGTGGAGATCACCGGAAATTTGAATCCGAAGGTCTTGATTGGACTTTCGGGGGGAGTCGATAGTGCCGTCGTCGCCTGTTTGATTGAACAGGCCTTTGGAAAGGAATCGCTTGAAGCAGTGACGATGCCGGGGCGTTTTACCAGTGAGAAGACTTTGGATAATGCACGTCAACTTTCTCGAGAGTTACAGATACCGTTACTGGAGGTCTCAATCGTTGAGATTGAAAAAGCAGCACGTCAGGCCTTGGATCAAGCGATTGGGGAGTGGAGAGGGGAGACTCTCCCTCATGAGAACGAACAGGCACGGATTCGTGGTTCGATCCTTCTTTCTGGTCTCGCGGCTCGACGGGGCGCCTTTTATACCTGTAATGGAAACAAGCTGGAGACCGCTTTGGGCTATGCGACCCTTTATGGGGATGTGAATGGGGCGATTGCTCCGATTGCTGATCTCACAAAAGTTGAAGTCATGGAGATGGCCCGTTTTTTGAATGAGGAGATCTATCGCAAAGAGCTGATCCCTCAAAACTTACTCCCCGATTCCCTTTGGCAGTTTTCAGAGCAGGGAGTCGCTCCGAGTGCAGAACTTCGAGAGAAGCAGATCGATCCGATGAAGTTCGGCTATCATGATGCGTTGTTAGAGGCTTATTTGGATTTTCGAAAAGGGAGTCCCGAGCGGATTCTGGAATGGTTTCAACAGGGCGTACTGGCAGAAAAGTTAAAGATTTCGCCTGCCTTGATCAAGCGTTGGGGGGTAGATGATCCGAAAACATTTGTGGAGGATCTGGAATGGTTTACAAATGCTTTTTATCGCAGTGTCTTTAAACGAATCCAAGCCCCTCCGATTATTATCACCAGTCGCACGGCCTTTGGATATGATCTCCGAGAGTCGATGGGGGTCTTTAGATATTCACGCACTTATTTTGAACTGAAAAAAACGATCCTCGGGTAGGGTTAGAAAACTCTCTTAGGACCAGGAAAAATCCCGCTGTCGCTCAATCGATTAAGCAAAAAATACAATTTAAAACATTTTCACGCGAAGCCGCGAAGTTGCCCAAGGCTCCTCCCGAAAAGGCAAATTCTTTTTTCTTTTTCTCTTGTGACTTCGTGTTGAACCTTGTGAGTTTTACTTCCTTGAGTGACTTCTCAGTTTTCGATAGAGTTTTGTCATGAATGATGAAATCTGGAAATCGCTCAAGGCGAAGGGGATCGATCCAGAGGAGATTGTTGAACGGTTTGTGCGTGCCTCGGGGAATGGGGGGCAGAATGTGAATAAGGTTTCGACTGCTGTCCAACTTGATCTTCCGAGTCGATCGGTCAGAGTTTATTGCGCCGATGAGCGGAGTCAGTATCAGAATCGGGTGAAGGCGTGGGCGACATTACTTTTGCGGTTGGATGAGGCGGTCGCTAAGGCGCGAGCGGCGCGAGTCGATAAACGGGAGAAGATTCGGCGACAGAAACGCAAACGTCCACGTGGCTTAAAAGAGCGAATTTTAAAGACGAAAAAAATTCGTTCTGAGGTCAAGAAAAACCGGGGAGGGGGATGGGATTCTTAGTGAAACCTCGATGTTCGATCAAAGTTCTTTTATTGGGTCGTGGCATCTTGGGGTCTGCGGTCGCTAATCATTTTACTCGTTTGGGCTATGATTTGACCGTCATGACCGATCGATATACCGCAGAATCGGCAAAGGACTATTTAGCGAAAGTGGAATCGATTCCGAGTGACTGGATTATTAATGCCGTGGGACGGATTCCGATGAGAAAGGCTCCCCTTGAGGAGTTGAGGAGTGTGAATGTCGATCTACCGTTACAGGTCAAAGGAATCTTGAGGCGAGAGCAAAAGATGATTCAGATGAGTAGCGATGCTGTTTTTGGGGGATCGAAAGGGTTTGAGGAGGGCTATCGCTGGGATGAGCCGATGGATCCGATCGATGATTACGGACGATCAAAGCGCGATTCCGAGAGTTGTGCCGAGGTGGGCCGATGTTGGGTGGTGAGATCGTCGTTGATCGGTTGGGAGGAGCGGACGGGAGCCGGATTGATGGGATGGTATTGGAGTCAAAAAGAGAGTGCGACGGGATATCGGAATCATCTTTGGAACGGCAATACGAGTTTAGAGCTGGCAAAAGTTTTTGATGAACTGATTCAGGGAAAAATTTTAAATCCTGAACCGATTTTACAGGTCGGCTATTTGCCAGCGATTTCGAAGTTTCAATTGTTGGAATTGATTCGAGAGAACTCAGGACGAGGGGTTCCAGTAACGGCTGGTGAGGGGGCTTTGGCGTTAAATCGAACCTTGATTCCAAATGTGATCCGAAATTCAATAGAGGTTCAATTGAAAGAGTTTTTCTATTCTAGGAATAAAGGAAAGAGTTAGTGTCTCTCATTCACGATGAAATCGATTCCCTCTTCCCAAAATACGGCGCTTACTTTTTTATCCGTGCTCTTTCTCCTTGGTGGCTCGCTCTTGATGCTTCCTTTTGGCCGATTGAACGAATTTGGAACGGTCCCCTATTTTTTACTTGGGGCCCTCGCTCTTTGTTTTGGTTTTGTTTGTAGCTGGCAAATTTCAACCCTCTCCCCAACAGTTTTTTGGGGAGCTGCAATCCTTACTCGGCTCTTACTCCTTTGGCAGGTTCCTGGAGATGATATCTATCGCTATGTCTGGGAAGGCCGAGTCCTTCTCTCCGGAATCAATCCTTATCTTCATGCTCCGGATTCATCGATTTTAGAAGATCTTCGTGATATCGTGTGGAAAGCGGTTGAATACAAAGGCGTCACGGCGATTTATCCGCCGTTGACTGAATTTCTCTTTGCATTTTTTTCATTCCTTTCACCGACTCCTTTCTTTTTTAAAGTTATCTTTGCATCTGCCGATATTGCGATTCTTTATCTTCTCACGCGCGAGTTTGGCCAAAAAGAGGCGCGACTCTATGCGTGGAACCCCCTGGTGATCTATTGCTTTGCAGGAGGGGGACACTACGACAGTCTCTTTATTCTTGCATTGGTCATTGGGTGGCTTAGCTATCGAAGAGAGAGAATCATTCTTGCGGCCCTTTTCATCGGAGTTGCGATTGCCTTAAAGTGGATTGCACTTTCCCTCGCTGGTTGGATTCTTTGGCGAACCCTTTATTCAAAACAGTATCGAGCGATCCTCCCGATCCTCCTTGCTCTTTCCTTGCCGATGATCGGCTCATGGGTCTTATTAAGTTTTTGGACCGATGAATGGACCTTTCAGATCTTCCCGAAACAGTTCACTCAATACGTGAGAAGCGTTGAATTCATTCCCGCAATCGTGGGGCATTTCTGGAAGGAGAGTTTAAAACACAATGATTGGTTTCTCATCCCGCTGGCTCTCTTTTGGCTGGTAGCGATCCTTCGGTCACGAAGCTATGAAGGAGCGATCGAATGGATTTTCTTTCTCCTCTGGATCTTCTCGCCAATGATGCATGCGTGGTACTTTACCTGGATCATTCCCTTTGCGGTTCTCACTCGTAATCGGGGATCGATTGCGATTTCGATCAGTGGCTTTTTCTATTTCTCGATCCATCACTACTTTCAATCTCCTGGGGGTCAATGGGCACTCCCCCCACAAGTCGCTTTTTTAATGTGGTCGCCATTGATCTTAGGATTTTTATGGTCGACGGGAACCGTTCCAGTAAATCAGAGTTTACCTCAGAAGAACAGAGAGGGTGTAAATGAGGTTAGCTGATGTCCTATTAAAAACAAAAAAAGAAAGTCAATTGAATAGGGAAATCATGAAAAAATGAAAATTCGTGCCGCGCTTCTCTTAAAGGCACCGATCTTAGGAACGGTCAAAACGCGACTTGCCGCCTCTTTGGGAGGCGAGGAGGCAAAGCGAATCTACATTCAACTCGTGGAGTGGCAGCTTTCACAGATCCCTGACTCTTGGGGGATTGATATTCACTTTGCCCCCTCAACTGCCCTGAAGCAGATGGAGGAATGGATCTCACCTCTCAAAACCCAAAAGATTTCATTTTTTTCACAACCGGACGGAGATCTTGGAGTTCGATTAAGCGTAGCACTCCAAAACTCATTCTCCCAAGGAGCAGATCGAGTTGCCCTGATGGGAGGGGATTGTCCTGAACTAACATTCCACTATCTGCAAATCGCTGAGGAGTTTTCGATTTCATTTGATGCCACCATTGCCCCCGCTCTTGATGGGGGTTATGCTCTCTTGATTTTGAATCAATACTACCCCTCACTTTTTCAAAACATTCCATGGAGTACATCCATAGTTTTTTCGGATACCAAGCAGGCAATGAAAAATCTTGGACTCAAAGTTCATGATCTAGCGGTTGTTGAAGATATTGACGACCTTGATTCATTTCAACGAAGTCGCCTCAGAAGCGGGTGATCGATCCCCTCATTCACTTCCCACTGCATTTGTCGCAACGAAAAATATACGATAAAGTTATGAAAATCGATAGACAAAGTTCTTGAAAGAGACCTTTGCAATTTCTGGGGGCAATGCTTCTAAAAGACGTTGGAAGAGCAGGCTCCCTTTTTTTAGATTGGCGATTAATTCCTCCATTGAAGTCGGTTCCTCGATGACTCCATTCGCATAATCGATGGAATAAGCGACGAGGGCGTAAGGAAGTTCCAATTCATTGGCTAAAATCGCCTCTGGACCACAGGTCTGTGAGATAAAATCGCCCCCCGCAGAACGCATCAACTTGATCTCTGCCTTTGAGTTAAATCGAGGTCCATTGGCATGGACATAACAACCATTACGAATTATCGGGTACTCTTTTTCCCATATTTGACGAATCACCAAATTCAAATCGGCATCAAAATAAGAACCTGCAATCAGATGTCCTCGTCCTATTTCTCCTGGCTGATCAAAAAAGGTACAAATTTCCCCTCCAGGAAGCCGGTTCTCCTCAAAAAGCAAATCGGTGCCCAACATCGGTTCTCCCAACTTCCAATCGGAGCGAAGCAACCCACAAACAGAAGTAGAAAGAATAATCGTCGCCCCTTCTTGTTTGAGGGCTAATAAATTCGCTCGGTGATTGAGATGATTGGGAAGATATTTGTGATCCTTTCCATGCCGCGGAAGCAACAACGCTTTCTTGCCCCCTACTTCCCCACGCAATAAGGTAACGACTCCGTAACGAGTCGCCACGGATTGCTCTTCAAACCCGTCAATTCCATAAAAACCAGATCCAGAAATAAGTCCTATCATATTGTCCTTCAAATTTAAGTATTAGATCATATTTATTAAAACTCTAGCCGTTTTAAAGGGTGCAAGAGTAAGGAAAAATCATTTTTTGCATTGTGCCGAGTTCTTTGGGAAAGAACGAGACGATCGAGCGAAAGCGAGAGGCTGCAGGACGCAGCCAGAGTGAGTCGGGAACACTAATTGCGAAGCAATAAACTATACAAACAGGGTCTAGACGTATGGCGCAGGGGAATGGGGCGCAAATGAACGAATCATCATGGAGTTGGAGAATCTCCCATGACGATTGAGTGATTATTAGGTTTCGCAAAGGCAGAGAATGACATTGATGTTCAGGATGGGGAGGATAAATTCAAAAACAATTTTCTTTGGTCTTTATCCTGTTCATCCTGTTAATCGATGCAAAATTCCACTCCCTTCGCCCATGCCGCTCCCGCCCATGCGCATCGGCGTCAACTTAAGGATAGAGCGGGAGGGACCTCGTCCCTCCCGTTTTTAAATTCCCCATACGGTTTCAATGTCACTCTATTATGCGAGTCTCAATAGGCCACAGGATTATTTAAAACGCTCTAAAAATAATTTAAATCACTTCTCTTGAGTCTATCTCGACTTCATTTTCCCCAAGAGCGATAGCCCCTCTTCATGATTGTAACGATTATTAGTAGGACCATTCTCCAAAGAGAGAACCCCACGGGGACAGACGGTCGCACAGATACCACATCCGACACAGGAGGCACGGATGATATTTTGACCCCGTTGTGCGTAATGACGGACATCGATCCCCATCTCGCAATATTTCGAACAATTTCCACAGGAGATACATTGCGCTCCATTGGTTGTAATCCGGAATCGAGAGTTAAATCGTTGTAATAATCCTAAAAAAGCGGCCATGGGGCAGCCGAAGCGACACCACATCCGTGTTCCCATCAAGGGATAAAATCCAACCCCAATAACTCCTGAAAATACAGCTCCAATCCCAAAAAGATAAAACCGTCGAATCTGATAGACGATCTCTTTCATCGAAGCGGGCAAATAAGGTTCACACCAAAGTAGAACAGTTAAGGAAAATATGAGGGCGAGTACACTATAGATCGACCAACGTTCGATTTTCCAGGATTTCAACGATTTATCGGAAAGCTGTCGCCACGAATCCCCCATAGTATTCGCCAATCCTCCACACCCACAAACCCACGAGCAATACCATCGTTTACCAAAATAATAGGTTAATACGGGAGTGGCTAAGAATGTTCCACAAATAAACCAGCCGGCGATAAAATAGCCCAATCCTCCCGAATGAAATAAATGCATCACGGTAGAGGGAAACAGTTTGTCATAAGCCAAAGGCCAAAAATAGGTAAGATAAACCTCCGGTTGATTAAACTTCACGCAGATGGCAGGAAAAAGATAAGCAAAGATGAGTTGTGCAAAAATAATCACACTCGTTCGGACGATATGGTATCGATTATGACGATACTTTGCGATCGCCTTAGCTCCCATCAAAGTCGTGAGAATCGTATATACCGTTCCATAAACAAACCATTCATCGGCCGGCTTTCCTTGAAGGAATTGACTTAATCCATCATGAAGTCGGGTCAATCCCTCTAAATACTGAGGGAACCAATAAATAATAATGTAGAAACCGGTGAAAACAATTCCCAGCATCCAGCCCCAAGCCCCCCGAGCGGTTAAACTATCCGTTGTTTTTCCTTGGTTTCGAACTCCAGGTCGATCCTTCAGATGTTTCGAAAGAGCAAAGTAACCTCCCCCACCGATTGCGAGGGCCCAGGAAATATTAAACCAGAGGTTCTTCAGCGTTTCCGAAGTTGAGCCATTCACCGCGATCAAAGAAAGGGCTAAAAGCATCGATCCGATCCCCATCGCTGTCAGGGCAATCTTTTCGCTGATTCTAAGCCGTGGCCCGTGATGGGCAATTGAATGACTTTCATAGGCAAGGTTGGCGGTGATATCACTCATTGTTTTCTCTCTGTTGAATTTATTTTAAAATCTTTGCAAAGAACTTCGAAAAAAGTCCCTTTTTGGTTTTCAGTTCGACCGGTTGATCTGGATAAAGAAGATTAAAGGCACTGATGATTTCGATCTCATATTGACTATAAAACTCCGGATCGAAATTTGCCGCCCCTAAATGAGTCAATACCTCATGAATAGTCTTTTTCTCTAAAATCCATTGCTCCCAAACTTGATGACGATGACGAATCCCAAAGACATTAACTCCTAAAACAGCTCCCAACTTTTCTTCAAAATTGATCCGCACCGACTTATTTCCCTCGGGATGCTCCCAGTAAAAACTTTTCTCCCCCTCTTTCAACTTGGGCATCACCCACCCATAGGTCTGATATTCAATATCGAAAAATTTTGCCGAATTAAACCAAATCCCTGGATCATACTCAGCAAGGTCACCACATATATTCGCCGCAAGCCGCTCGCCTTGTATTTTTCCGGTGTACCAAACCTGTTCAACAGGTCGTCGGCCTTCGGGGGCCTCGCGATGCTGCGCACAATCTCCTCCCGCCCAAATATCAGGAACTGAGGTTTTCAGGAAACGATCAACCAAAATACCTCGATCACATTCAATTCCTGAGGCCTTAACCATCTCAATCTGAGGACTGACTCCGGCGGTTAAAAAGACCATCTCGCATGCTATTTCCTCTCCCGAAAGAGTTTGTATGGCTCGGACTCGACCTTCTCCGTCGCTTAAAATCTCTTTGAGTCCCGTCTCTAATCGAAGATCGACTCCGTGGGCTTGAATCTCTCGATTGATCATCGCCGATTCCCCTATCGGTAATACAGACCCCCAAAAGGTTTTCTCACGAACTAAAAAAGTGACCTGGATGTTACGAGTTAAAAGCATCTCGGCGACCTCAACCCCGATTAAGCCACCGCCAACCAAAACTGCTCGTTTAGCCCCTTTCGCATTTCGCTCCATCATTTCCAGATCTTGATAGGAATAAAGACCTTGAACCCCCTCAAGATCCTCCCCTGGCCAGCCAAAACGGTTCGGTTTCGATCCGGTCGCTAAAATGAGGGTGTCATACTTTAATGATTCCCCATTTTTAAAAAGAAGTTGTTTTTGTTGAGAATCGATCGAATGAACCCATCCCCGTTTGAGATCGATACGATTCTTGGCCCAAAAATCATCGGGGTAAGGTTTTGTATCCTCATAGCGCATATCTCCCATGAAGATATACATCAGGGCTGTCCGCGAAAAATGGTGCTCAGTCTCTCCGGAAACCACCGTAATTCGATGATTGGAACGCTTACGCAGCGTACGGGCTGCGGTGATTCCCGTGATTCCATTCCCTAAAATAACAATATGACGTTCGCTCATAGTATTAACTAAGAGTAATGATCCTGAAATTTATTTCCATTTAAATTTTATTTTTTATGATCTCCTTATTGAATTGTATTTGAGCTCACTTTAGAACGAGGCGCCGACTGGTCGCATCGTAATAAGCTAAAAAAAGACCTCGCCACGGGAATAAAGGGGCGCTTCGCTACTCTTACACTAAATTTATGAAAAACGAAACTGTTGTCAAAAACCGTTATGCCGCCGCCTCTAAAGCTCAAGAAGCACAACTCTGCTGCCCGGTTGAGTACAATAAAGAGTACTTAAAAATTATTCCCACCGAGGTGATTGAACGGGATTACGGCTGTGGAGATCCCTCTCAATATGTGAAAAAGGGTGAAACCGTTCTCGATCTCGGCTCTGGAACCGGAAAAATCTGTTTTATCGCATCCCAAGTCGTCGGCCCCACCGGAAAGGTCATCGGAGTCGATATGACCGATGATATGCTTGAAGTCGCCCGTCGCAATGCCCCGGTTGTCGCTCAATCGATCGGCTATGCCAATGTCGAGTTCCGTAAGGGACGAATTCAAGATCTCGCCCTTGATCTCGAAATCCTTGACGCGGAGCTCAAAAAACGTCCAATCTCCGATGTCACCTCTTTTCTAGCTGCCGATGAGCTAGCGGAAGAGCTCCGGGTAAAATCCCCACTCGTTGCTTCGAATTCAATCGATGTTGTCGTCTCCAACTGCGTTCTGAATCTCGTCGATTCCCACGCTAAACCGCAATTATTTCAAGAGATTTTTAGAACCCTTAAAATCGGCGGTCGGGCCGTGATCTCGGATATCGTTGCCGATGAACTCGTCCCCGAAGAGCTTCAAAATGATCCAGAGCTTTGGAGCGGTTGTATTTCCGGAGCTCTCACCGAAGAGGGATTCCTCAAAGCTTTTGCGGATGCTGGATTTCATGGAATCGAGATCCTCAAACTCGATCAAAAACCGTGGCAAACCGTCGCTGGAATCGAGTTTCGCTCGATGACAATTCAAGCCTTTAAAGGGAAAATCGGTCCCTGTTTCGAACGGAATCAAGCGGTGATCTATCGCGGCCCCTTTAAAGAGATTTTAGATGATGATGGACATCGCATGGAGCGCGGGGTTCGTTATGCCGTCTGCGATAAAACCTTTCAGCTCTATCGTAAATCGCCGTATGCCTCCTATTTTGAATTCATCGAACCGATGGAGCCGATTCCTCTCGATGAAGCTCAACCGTTCGACTGTAGCAGGACCGCCCACCGTCATCCTCAGGAAACTAAGGGAATGAACTATCAAGTGACCACCGCACCCTCGGAGTGCTGCGGTACAACGAGCTGTTGTTAGAAGAGATGATTCCTCCCCCTGATCACAAAAAAGAACTCGATCCCTCGAGTTTTGCGGCGTTCTCTGATCGTACCATGGTGATCATTCCGGCTTATAACGAGGAGGCCTGTATCAGTTCAATCGTCAAACGGCTTTATGATCGTGGATTCTCTCATCTTCGAGTCGTTGACAATGGGAGTACCGATGCCACCGCTCCTCTTGCCCGTGAAGCGGGAGCAGAGGTCATTTCGGATCCACGAAGAGGCTACGGACTCGCCTGTTGGCTGGGAGGAGTCAACCTGCCTCAAGGAATTGAATGGCTCCTCTATTGCAACGCAGATGCAAGCGATGATTTTGAAGCTTACGACTCGTTTGCTCAACTCGCCGACTATCACGACCTGATTCTCGGAGCTCGCACCTCTCCCGAGGATCGACTTCAGATGACCGTTCCACAGCGATTTGGAAATTGGCTTGCCCCCTTTTTAATTTCTCTTTTTTGGGGAGAGTCTTTTTCTGATTTAGGGCCTCAACGAGCGATCCGAGTCTCGGCTTATCAAAAAATCGATATGCAAGATCGTGGTTTTGGATGGACCGTCGAGATGCAAGTCCGGGCCGTCCAGGAAAAACTGCGGATCATTGAAATCCCCGTTCATACCTTTCCTCGTGCAGCAGGGGTCTCAAAAATCTCTGGAAATCTCAAAGGAAGCCTCCAAGCGGGCGTGATTATTTTAACAACGATCGCTCAACTGATTTTTCAATCTGCCAAAAAAAAATAACGCCATTATGATAACCCTCATTATTTTCTCACTCGTACTCATTCTCGCATTCATGAACGGCGCCAATGACAATTTCAAAGGAGTCTCAACTCTTTATGGCAGTAAAGTCACTACCTATAAACAAGCCCTCACCTGGGCCTCCATCACCACTTTTCTCGGAAGCCTGACTTCGCTTTTCCTTGCTCAAGCCTTAATCGTTCGATTTTCAGGAAAAGGACTCGTCGATGAATTAGTCTCTACCTCTCCCTACTTTGTTATTGCTGTAGCCTTAGGAACGATCATTACGCTCGTTCTCGCCACTCGCTTCGGCTTTCCTATTTCCACAACCCATGCTCTTTTAGGATCGCTCATCGGAGTAGGACTCATTTCAAATTCTTCTCTCTTTAATCTCACCCTTCTCTCTCAAAAATTTATTTTCCCCCTTCTCTTCACTCCTATCCTCTCCGCACTTCTAGCTTCGCTTGTTTTTGGACTCACCTCCATTTTTAAAAACTTCCTTCTTCCGTCTGAGCCTCATTGCATTTGTCTTCATTCACGCATCCCTTTTTGGGCGCTCTCCCCCTGTTGTCAAAATTCCGCTCTTCCGCATCCATCGATCGATCTGCAAATCGAATCTCCCTCCCAATGCAATTCAATAAGTGCCCCCCCCTTAGCCCGAATCGTACTCCCCTCTCTCATCGATTCTCTTCACTTTATCAGCGCAGGAGCCGTCTGTTTTGCTCGCGGACTCAATGACACTCCAAAAATAATGGGGCTACTACTCTTATCCTCCGCGCTTTCCATTCAACACTCCATCATGATGATCGCCATCGCAATGGTGATGGGAGGGATTATAGGAGGAAGAAAAGTCGCTGAAACAACCAGTCAACGCGTGACCTCCATGAATCCTCGCGAAGGATTATCCGCAAATCTTTCGACTGCCCTTCTCGTCACCACCGCAAGTCTCCATGGTCTTCCTGCAAGCACGACGCATGTGACCATCGGAGGGCTCATCGGAGTAGGCTCCATTACAAAAAAAATGCACTGGAAACCGGTGCTTGGAATTTTAACTTCTTGGATCCTCACACTTCCTTGCTCTCTCTTTTTTGCTGCCCTGAGCTTTTATCTCCTTCAAAAAAAACATTTATGAAATCAACTCCACTTTCCTCTTCTGTTTCTCTCTTTGAGAAAATCCTTCAAAAAAACAATCTCACTATTTCACGCACAAAAACTGAAATCCTTCAAATTAACGTCGGAAAACTTTGTAACCTTACCTGCTCTCATTGTCATGTAAACGCAGGTCCCAAACGTCAGGAGATCATTCAGCGAGAGACGATCGATCGTATTCTCGAATGGCTCCGCAAAACGGAGATCGCAACGGTCGATCTTACCGGCGGTGCACCAGAAATGATCCCTGACTTTCAATATTTAATTCAACAACTTCGATCTCTCCCAAAAGTCAAAACGATCATCGACCGATGTAATCTCACCATTTTAAACGAACCGGGATATGAGTGGCTTGCTCCATTTCTTTTAGAACATCGCCTTGAAATCGTTGCCTCCATGCCTTGTTACTCTGCCGCCAATGTGAATGCTCAGCGCGGAGAGGGAGTTTTTGATTCTAGTATTCTTGGACTACAAACATTAAATCGACTCGGTTACGGTAAAGAAGAATCCTTGCCACTTCACCTCGTCTATAATCCTGGAGGTCCCTTTCTTCCTCCGGATCAAAAAGAATTGGAGTCCGATTATAAACGAGAACTTAAAACTCATTTTGACATTATTTTCAACCAACTTTTTGCAATCACGAACATGCCGATTTCGCGTTATAAATCATGGCTTAAAAATAACGGTCATCTGGAGTCCTATATGTCCCTGCTACGAGATTCCTTTAATCCCGCCTCGATTTCAGGATTGATGTGCCGCAATACCATCAACATCGGTTGGCAAGGAGAGGTTTACGACTGCGATTTCAATCAGCAACTTGGCATGCAATGGAAAGTGGAAAAACCACGATTGCTGTGGGAGATTGATCCGCAAGAAATCGAGCAACACCCCATTGCATTTGGGGAACACTGTTTTGGCTGTACCGCCGGTTGTGGCTCCTCCTGCCAAGGAGTCCTTGTCGAGAGTTCATTCTAAAGTCGGTAGATAATTAAACCCAATTCTTACATTAGGAATATCTCGGAACCCCGACGTGTCACATGGAGGTCAACTTACGGACAGCAAGCCAATCCAATTTTTTACCCCATGGTGAATCCCTCTTTTTTCCGAAAGAGTTTTTATGGAGACCAAAGAGATTCGAGGTTCCAGAGTATTGATCCTGAGGTTGGGATTTGAATATTGTTCAACCTATTTTTAATTCCGACATAACTGGTGGGGGTGACTAAATAAATGAGGGGAAGTTCGTTACTGAGAATGGTCTGGATTTCGTAGACAATTTTAATTCGTTCCGATTCATTCATCGTGATGATCTGAAGATCCATTAATCGATCAATTTCAGCCTGCCAAGGAGTAAACGGTTTCGGCTGTTTCGGAAACCAGAGGTTCATCTGTCCAGAGCTTTTGAGTACCGAAAGGCTTCCTGCAGGATCCCCTCCTCCTGTAAGGCCGAGGATGCCAGCTTCATAATCGTAGGATTGATCGATTTTGGAGATAAAGGTGTTAAAATCTTGAAACTGAAGAGTTAAGGTAATTCCGAGAGACTTGAGATTTTCTTTGATCGTGGTGGCGATATTTTGGCGAATTTGATTTTCTTGATTGGTAATCACCGAAAATTCAACGTGCTGTCCCGTGAGATCGTAGAGTTTGCCGTCCTCATGAACGGTCATCCCCATTTCCTTGAGAAGTCGCCGGGCTTTGGGGAGGTCGATGGGATAAGAGGTGACTTGGGAGTTATGCCATTTTCGATTGGCGGGACTATAAAAGGAGGAAAGGGGGGTCCCTCTTCCTAAGAGAACGCCATCAACAATCCCTTGGCGATCAATGGCGTAGGAAATCGCCTGTCTAAATCGGGGATCGCTAAACCATTTGAGTTTGTAAGGGTGAACGTACGGTTTTCCTTCTTTGTTTGTTCCGGTGTTGAGATTGAACCAAAGAAAGGAGATGTTAGATGAGGGACCCCGATCATGGATCTTAAAGTCTCTTTTAGTTTCGTTTTTTTGAACCCATGTTTTTTGATCGGGAGGGATATCCATAATATCGCATTGTCCCTTTGCAAAGGCAGTCACACTCGCATTGATATCTTGGGTGAACTTAATTAAAAAGAGATCGATATAAGGGAGCCTTTTTTTCTCAGAATTAATATTCCAGTAATAGGGATTGGGAATGAGCAACATCCGTTGTCCGGTTTGATAGGAATAGATTTTGAAGATCCCCGCTCCGACGAATTTTTCCGGAGAGGTTTTTGCCATCCCGGAGGTCCAGATCTTGAGGAGATTGCCGCTGTCAAATGCATCTTGAAGAATGTGACGAGGGAGAATTTCAACTATTCCAAGCATGGTCAGGAATGGGGCATAGGGAGAGGGGAGTTCAATCGTGAAGGTTTGCGGGTCAAGAATCGATATTTTAAAGGGTTTCCCCTCAATTATCATAAAATCTTTAGAGCGATTGGGATATCGAGGGTCGTAGAGAGCTTTAAACGTAAAGGCAACATCCTCACTCGTAAGGGGGTGTCCATCGGAGAAACAAAGACCCTTGCGAAGATGGAAGGTATATTTTTTATAGTCAGAACTCATCTCCCAGGATTGGGCGAGCGCAGGAGTGACTTTTTCTTCGATCGGATGATAGCGGGTTAAGGTGCCATGAATCAGTCCAATAATTTGAGAGGAACTGGTATCGGTAGATCCGAGGGGATTGAGTGTTTTCGGTTCTCCAGGGCTCATATAAATAAAACGAGAGCCAAATTTTCCAATGGGAAAAGGGGAGATCTCCTCTTCACCGCTTAACAGTTGATCTTGGCGAGGGGGGAGAGTGAGTCGGTTACATCCGAAGGAAATTAAAAACGAAAGCAGGAGTATCGATCGAATCATCGATAGGAGGGGAGAGTTTAAAGAGAGAGAGTTCATCAGGAGATTAAGGGTTACGATTGAGATAAAAAGTCGATCGACTCTTTCCACCAGATCTCATTCGGATTGTGGGAGATCGTATTGTGATCGGCATCAGGAATAATCCATTTACGTTTAGGACTTTGGATCGAGTCATAGAGTTTTTCACCGATCCAAGCCGGTATCACTTGATCTTTTTCAGCAATCATCAGAGCGACTTTGCCGGAGTACTTTTGGAGGAGTTGATCACTTGGATAGCGTTCTGTTAAGATGAGTGAAGTCGGAAGTAGGGGGTAGTGATAGTCGGCGGTGGTCGCCATATTATTAAAGGGGGTAATCAGGAGGACCCCTACGACCTGTTGAGGACGCTCTGAAGCAACATAGGCCGCGACCCCTGTTCCTAACGATTCCCCGACCACGATCACGGGATGATGAATGGAATCGAGTGCGAGGAGGGCTTTCTGAACAATGATTGGCTCAGAGGGGGTTCCCTCTCGATGTCCAAATCCAGGGTATTCAAAGAGAAGGATATTGCATGAGGCGGTTAACGGATTTGATTGAAAGAGTTGAGCGAGATAGTGTCGAATCACCGCAGGGGCCGCGTTCCCGTGAAAGATGACTATCGTCTTTTGAGCCTGCTCGGAGCCGATCATCCAGCCGCAAAATTCTCCTTGAGAGTCAAAAAATTCTCTGCCATGGAACTGCTGCGCTGCCTTGATTTGATCTTCACGGAGAAAGGATTCGGGATAGTAAATGAGCTCTTTTTGAATCGAATAGAGTACCCCGCATACGAGGAGATATCCGAGAACGCCGCTCCCTGCAATTCTTCCCCATCGATTGTTCAGTAGTTTTGAAAAATGAGTCGTGATCATAGAGGGAGAAAAGAGGGTCACGATTTAAAGAGGGGGGGGAAATCGAGATATCGGGAGAGAAGAAAGGTCGAAAAGTTTTCAAATTCAAGAGCTTGGTTTTTTCGATTGCTCCAAAGAGATTTTGTGAGAACGCTCTCCTCCCATAAAGGAGCCGTAAAGAGTCCGTTCCCGCTGTAGCCTAAGCGGAGTTGTCGTGCGAGATGATTGGCACAGTAAAGGACATGAGGAAGAGGGGATTTTTTGGCGTTAAACCCCGCCGATTCATGCTGTTCAATGGCATCGATGAGAGGGGTCGGGAATCGTTTTTCGCGAAGCCAGTAAGTTAATATTTCACCATGATGAATCCCGAAGAGATCGAGTTCTAAGCGAGAGAGAGAGAGTTGATCGACAATCGATCGGTTCATCAGATTGAAAAAAGCGAGAGGATAGAGATCTGCCAAAATAATTTTTCCGAGATCGTGAAATAAGCCGGTGGCAAATTCGATGCCGGTTTTTTTAAATCCGAGAAGATCATAAATATCTTCGACAATAAAGGCGACGGCGATTTGATGCTGCCAGAGGGGGGTCCAATGAAAATAGGCGGAAGCGGGCAGTTCGTGATCTAGGGCGAAACCAAGAAGGGCAAGGGATTGGGATTTTTGAGATCCGATCGTTTCAAGGCACTCTCGTCGGGATTCTGGGGAGGACTCTAAATCAGATTTGAGAAAAATCGAAAGTTGGTCGAGCTTGAATTGAAATCCCTTGAATTTTTCAGAGGCCTCCATCAAATCATCCAAGTTTCCCTGTTCTCCTTTAGCGATCTCTAAAAAGGTGTTGGCGGCATTTTCAAGAGGAAGGGGCTGGATTCGATTCGTCAAGGAGCCGAGGATTTGAGCACGGGAAAATTGGCTGTTAACTTGGGCAGGAGCCTTAGACCATTCGGAATAACTACTTTTGAGGAGGCCATAGGCAAAGTCTCTTTTTCCCGAGGGAAGTTCCTCAGGGGGACGAGGAATCGGCTTAAAGTCACTTTCTTGGGCCGATTCGTAACGGTAGCGCTCCAAAGTTCCAATGACTTCAGCGATTTCCTGATAGGTTTGAAAACGATGTTCCGGATTTCGTTCCATCATTTTCCGGATCAGGTGAACTAACCCGATGTGTAGATTTGAGGCGAGAGCGAGGCCGTAGGGAAACGGTTTTTGAATGTGTCCTTGAATAATCTCTTCAATGGTGTCCCCATCATAAGGGGGTTGCCCAACGACAAGGTGAAATAAGGTAGCGCCTAGGGAATAGATATCGGTTCGGAGATCTGTTTTTTGCCGATAAATTTGCTCTGGGGCGACATAGTAAGGAGTGCCAAAGACTTCATTGTCATCGATATCATTGGAGTGGGAAATATTTTGAGCGAGTCCGAAGTCGGTCAAAAGAATCATCGGTTTCTGATCGACCAGAAAATTAGAGGGTTTGATATCTAAATGGACGAGTTGATGTTGAGCGGCATAATCTAAGGCAGAAACCGCTTGATACAAAAACCATTTCGCTTCTGCTAAATTTAATTTTTTGTTTGCACTGATCCAGTCGTCTAAAGTTTGGCCTTCAATAAAAGCCATACTAAAAAAAGAGATCTGGTTAATCCGTCCGATGTAATAAATCGGAACAATATGGGGGTGTTGGATCGAGGCGACATGAAGAGCCTCGGCCTCAAAGTTTTGAAGATATTTTTCATTTTTGGCGTATTCAGGAAGGAGAACTTTAATGGCCACGAAACGTTCCAAAGCCGGTTCAAAGGCCTTGTAGACCGATCCGATTCCTCCATCGGCGATTTTTTCCATCAGCACGTAATGCCCGAGCTGGACCCCAGGAACTAAATCTCCCACCTCTTGAGGCTCAAACGAATTCATCAAATCATTTTCTCGATAATTCGTAAAATTACCAGAGTTCTTTTTCATAAACCGGACGAGCCGGAACCGATGTTCATATGAGGGGCGAGTTGCTTTTAGATAGAATAGACTTCTTCCGACTCCGGTTTATGAAATTTGTTTACCCCGATTTTTTCGGGGCTCCGCAGAAAACAGAAATCCTGGTTTTTTTGTTTCGGGCTTTGCCAAAACTCGCAGTCCCTCCTTCATAATACTTACTTTGAATTTGTTGGCGTCCTTTGACTTTCGTTGCTCCCCCTCCACCCTCCGAGCTAAAATGAAATCCAGCTCCGCAGGTTTTGGTGAGATCGTTTTACGATCCTTTTGGCGGTTAAACCTCTTTTGGTCTGTTAAGTTGACGCTTATGCGCACATGCGGGATCGAAGGTCATCTTTTCCGTTCCGACGGAAAAGATTTTGCAAAGAACTTCAAAAGTGAGGGACTTAGATCATTGCTATTAATCTATTTCCCTGCACAGTTGATCGAAAACGAGGGATGAATATTGTATGATCGATCCTGAATCAACGCGACTTTCGGAGGATGCTTCTCGGAAATTTAATTGGAAGCGTTGGGGGCCGTATCTTTCGGAACGTCAATGGGGAACGGTACGGGAGGATTATTCTGCCGAGGGGACCTGTTGGGAGTATTTTCCTTTCGAGCACTCCCACCTTCGATCCTATCGATGGGGAGAGGATGGTCTTTTTGGAATTACCGATCGCCAGTGTCGACTCTGTTTTTCGATCGGGCTCTGGAATGAAAAAGATCCAATTTTAAAAGAGCGTCTCTTTGGGCTCACGGGTCCTCAGGGTAATCATGGTGAGGATGTCAAAGAGTGCTATTACTATCTTGATTCAACACCGACCCATTCCTACATGAAGGGGCTGTATAAATATCCGCAGAAAGCATTTCCATATCAAAATTTAAAAGAGGAAAATCAGCGCCGAGGAAAAAACGATGCAGAGTATGAACTAGAGGATACCGGGGTTTTTTCAGAGAACCGTTATCACGATGTTCAGGTCGAATATGCTAAAGCCTCGGCCGATGATATTTTGATTCGAGTGACTCTTTCGAATCGAGGCCCCGAAGCCGCGACGCTTCATTTTTTGCCGACGCTATGGTTTCGCAATACCTGGTCGTGGGGATGTACTCATGAGGGGTGTGAGATGAAGCCAAGGCTTTCGATTAAGGATCATCAGACGGTACAGACTCAGTTTTCAAGTCTTGGTGATTTCCGTTTTTCTGCCGAGACGGAGACTCACGGGAAGCCCACTTTTCTTTTTACGGATAACGAATCCAATTATGAGTCCCTTTTCGGTTCTCTCAATGTTCAGCCCTATGTTAAAGATGCCTTTCATCGGTGGTTAATTCAGGGGCAAAAGAGCGCGGTGAATCCGAAGCAAACGGGAACAAAATGTGCCGCTCATTGGAAGGTGGAGCTTCAAGCAGGAGAGTCGAAGAGTTTCAGTTTTCGGCTGACGACTCTGAACGAGGCCTCGAACTTTCCCTTTGGAAAGGAGTTTGAGAGTTGTTTTCAAAAAAGAATTTCAGAGGCCGATCGTTTTTATAAACTTACTGAGCGAAAGAGCCATTCGGAGGATGCGGAACTTGTCGCTCGTCAAGCCTATGCAGGGCTTTTGTGGTCGAAACAGTTTTATCATTTTGCGGTTCGAGATTGGATGCAGGGCGATCCGGATCAGCCACGTCCTCCCGCCTCAAGAACCAAGGGAAGGAACCGAGAGTGGACGCATCTTTTTAATCGCGACATCATCTCGATGCCGGATAAGTGGGAATATCCTTGGTATGCGGCTTGGGATCTCGCCTTTCATACGGTTGCTTTTGCGAAGATCGATCCGGAATTTTCAAAGGATCAACTCCTGCTTTTAATGCGTGAATGGTATATGCATCCCAATGGTCAAATTCCGGCTTATGAATTTGAATTTGGAGATGTGAATCCACCGGTTCATGCTTGGGCCTGTTGGCGTGTTTATAAAATGACTGCGCCTAAAGGAAAACGGGATCGTGATTTCCTGAGTCGCTCATTTCATAAGCTTCTTCTGAATTTCACCTGGTGGGTGAATCGTAAAGATCCCGAGGGTCGTAATATCTTTGGGGGCGGTTTTCTGGGGTTAGATAATATCGGAATCTTCGATCGATCGAAACCCCTTCCCGGCGGAGGGCATCTCGCTCAGGCGGATGGCACGGCATGGATGGCTTTTTATTGTCTGACGATGCTTAATATGGCTCTTGAGTTAGCGACTTATGATCCCAGCTACGAAGATGTTGCTTCGAAATTTTTCGAGCACTTTGTTTCCATTGTCAGCGCCATCAACACGATGGGAGGATGTGGTCTTTGGGATGATATCGACGGTTTTTACTACGATCAATTGCGCTTTGATCATAATGAATCGATGACATTGCGAGTCCGTTCCGCGGTCGGAATTATCCCACTTTTTGCGGTGGAGATTTTACAGGACTCTGTTCTTGAAAAGCTCCCAGGATTCCGCAAACGGATGGAATGGTTCCTGAATCATGAAAAAGAGCTTGCTCAGCATGTCACCGTGAAAAAGAATGGGGAGACGACCTTGCGATTGCTTTCGATTCCCTCCAAAGAACAGCTACAAAGAGTGTTGCGCTATGTTTTTGATGAAGAGGAGTTTTTGAGCCCTTACGGAGTTCGATCCATGTCGCGCTTCCACTCTAAAAATCCATATCAGATTCATATTAAAGGGGATGAATATTCGGTGGGATATGATCCGGGTGAGTCGACTTCTGGATTGTTTGGGGGGAATTCAAATTGGCGTGGACCGATCTGGTTTCCGATTAACTATTTATTGATTGAGGCATTAGAAAGATATCATCGATTCTACGGCGACTCTTTTACAATCGAAGCTCCTTATGGATCAGGGAAAATGATTACCTTGAGAGAGGCTTCGCGGAAACTTTCTCATCGTTTGTGTTCTTTATTTCTTAAAGATAAAGAGGGAAGACGGGCGGCTCATGGAGAAAGTACTCAATATCAAGCCGATCCTCAGTGGAAAGATCTTGTCTTGTTCCACGAATATTTCCATGGAGAGACAGGCAAGGGATTGGGGGCGAGTCATCAAACCGGATGGACAGCGCTCGTTGCTCGTTTGATCGAAGATGTTGAGTGATTTTAAATCGAGCGAGATTTTAAAGAATAGCGTTGGTATACTAACTGGTCAGTATACTTCGAGTTCTTGCCAAAGACGTTCTGTGAGGTAAAATAAGAATGTTCGAGTAAGCCTTCAAAAATACTTATGGGAGAGCCTCATCATGTCTGACATTCGATGGAAACAACGATTTAATAACTACTGCAAAGCTTTTCAGCGACTTGCCGATGCGGTAGCATTGTCGCAATCACGCGAGTTAACTGACTTAGAGCAGCAGGGATTAATCCAAAGTTTCGAGTTTACCCATGAACTTGCTTGGAATGTGTTGAAAGATTTTCTGGAAGAGAAAGGAATCGTCGGTCTTATTGGATCAAAAGATGCGACCCGATCTGCTTTTAAGAACGGATTAATTGAGGATGGGGAGAGCTGGATGAAAATGATCGAAGATCGTAATAAAACCTCCCATACCTACGATCTTACTGTAGCGAAAGCCGTAGCAGAGAATATCTTGAAACGATATAGTCTGGCATTTGAACAGATGTTACAAAAATTTACCATTTTGAATAACGAATGAATGATCAAATCATGAAATTCGGTCTTCCCCTCAGTGTGATCGAGAAAATTTGCGCAGTTTTTGTAAATTTTCCGGAGATTGAAAAAGCGATCCTCTACGGGTCGCGTGCCAAAGGAAATTTTAAGACCGGTTCCGATATTGATCTAACGCTTTTCGGTGAAAAACTAAATTCTTCTTGGAGCGGAAAGATCGCTGAGGCATTGGATGATTTATTGTTACCGTACACCATCGATCTCTCGATCTATACCGAACTCAATCATGCCAAATTACAGGAACATATTGATCGTGTCGGGGTTGTTTTTTATCAGAGTCTTCGTACCCATGAGACAGATCTCTCTTGAACTCAAAGAGGATCCCTTTCTACGGCTTTCTTGATTCCTGAATCGCTTTCCAACGAGCAAGGCGTTCGGAGATGATCTTTTCGTAGCCCTTTACCGTCGGCTTGTAGAACGTCACTCCCTTGACCCCGAAGTCGTGAGAGGAGATTCCCTCTTCGGCCTCATGGCTGTAGTCATATCCTTTTCCGTTCCCCAAAAGCTGTTTGCTGGATCCTCCGGTGCTTCGGAGTTTACGAGGAACCTCTAAGGTCGGATGCGTTCGTAGATGGGCGAGGGCGGCATCAATCGCGGTGTAGGCAGAGTTACTTTTAGCAGCGGTTGCCAAATAAAGGGTGGCTTGACTGAGAATAATGCGTCCCTCCGGCATACCGATAAATTCGACCGCCTGCTGTGCGGCTACAGCGAGGGGGAGGGCTTGGGGATCGGCGAGTCCGATATCCTCGGAGGCGAGGATAACGATTCGTCGCGCAATGAAGCGAGGATCCTCTCCGGCTTCAATCATTTTGGCGAGCCAGTAGAGAGCGGCATCCGGATCGCTTCCACGAACTGATTTAATAAAGGCCGATATCGTATCGTAATGTTGATCCTCATCCCGATCATAGAGGACGAGTTTGCGTTGAACGCAGGCCTCGATAATTTCACGAGTGAGAACGGTTTTTTCATCTGCTTCGCCAGGAGTGGTCGTCAGGGCGGCGACCTCAAGAGCATTGAGGAGTCGACGGGCATCTCCTTCGGCGGTTTGAATGAGATGTCTCTTGGCTTCCGGATCGATGGTGAGGTTAAAGCTTCCGAGTCCCCGTTCGGGATCGGTAAGGACGCGCTCCAGTAAGGTTTCAAGGCTTTCAGGGGAAAGCGGCTCAAGCTGAAAAACTTGTGAGCGAGAGACAAGGGGGCCGGTGATGAAAAAGGAGGGATTATGAGTCGTCGCTCCAATCAGTCGAATCGTTCCCTGTTCGACATCCGGAAGAAGGACATCCTGTTGGGATTTACTAAAACGATGAAGTTCATCGACAAAGAGAATCGTCTTCATTTGATGATGACGGAGGCGTTGAACCGCTTGGGCGATCGTCGCTCGAACTTGTTGAACTGAGGCCTCCACGGCGTTGAGACGTTCAAAGTGCGATTCGGTCCGATGGGCGATCAGTTCAGCCAAAGAGGTTTTTCCAGTTCCCGGAGGACCAAAAAGAATGATCGAGGTGATGCGATCCGATTCGATGAGTCTTCGTAACGGTTTTCCCTGGCCAAGGAGGTGGGATTGACCGATATATTCGTCGAGATTTCGGGGACGAAACCGTGCCGCGAGCGGTTGATTTTTTTGAATGGCTATTTTTTCGCCTGCGGAAAAGAGATCAGACATAGGTCTACACCGTGAATTCTTGAGGGGGGTGCATCTCAAAGAGGGGGATGCGAGTGAAGATCGGTTTTTTCTCTCCCGTGAGTCCGAAGTAGGCCCCCTCGGCGATGCTTTCGGTGAGGATTAAATGGTAGCTTTCGTAGGTGAATTTCTCGCCAGGAGGAAGTTCTGGGGTTTTGCCGACGACTCCGTCCCCTTCGACGACTTCCACTCGACCGGATTTATCACGAATAATCCATTTGCGACCAAAAATTTTCACGGTTTCAGGGCTGAGGTTCTCAATGGTGATCGTATAACGGAAGGCATACGGACGGTCAGGAGGCGCTTGAGCTTGGGGGTCGTACTGGATGGAATCGACGCTGACATGAAGTCCTTTTAACTCGTGGATCTCTTGATTTGCGTTTTTCATCCGGAGGGGAAGATTATCACAGAGTTTGAGAAGGACAAATGAATTTAAAATTTCACATTCCTTTCGTTGCTTTTTTAAAGTCGATCATTACAGTCGTTCGGCATGAGTTTAAATGACAACGGTTGGGATGTATCAAAAGCGGCAGCGACTTACAATATAGCGGGATGGGGGGATGAATATTTTAATGTGAATTCCAAAGGGTTTGTCATTGTTAAGCCTGACCCATCAAAGGCGACGGAGATCGAGCTGCATTCGGTGATGAAGGAGGCGATCGAGAGGGGATTGAAGACTCCGTTACTTCTTCGTTTTCAAGATTTATTACAACATCGAGTACGGACCTTGAACGAGGCCTTTGCGAGTGCGATTCAAGAGGCTGGGTATCAGGGCTTATACCGAGGGGTTTTTCCGATCAAGGTCAATCAACTGCGGGAAGTGGTTGAGGAGATCGTTGAGGCCGGTATCCCGTATCACTACGGAATTGAGGCAGGAAGTAAGCCAGAGCTTTTCGCTGCCTTAGTGATGCATAAAGACCCGGAGAGCTTAGTGATCTGTAATGGCTATAAAGATGCCCAGTTTATTCAGACCGCTTTATTAGGGACCAAGCTTGGCAAGAAGGTGATCATGGTAGTGGAGAAGCTTGAGGAGCTTCGTCATGTGATTGAGGTTTCTAAGCAAATTGGAGTGATTCCATGGATCGGAATTCGAGTTCGTTTGCATACCAAGAGTGCCGGAAAATGGGCGCTTTCTGGCGGTGAAGATGCGAAATTTGGGTTAAACACCGCCGATATTTTAGAGGCAACGCGAATTCTTCAGGAGGCCGGTTTAGAGGAGAGCTTCAAGTTGCTTCATTTTCATATTGGATCTCAGGTTCCGGATATTCGAACCGTTAAAAAATCGGTTCGGGAAGCAGCTCGTTATTTCGCAAAGATATATCAACATGGCTTTAAGCTGGAGTATATCGATGTCGGTGGGGGATTAGGAGTGGATTATGATGGATCCCGAACCAACTGCGAAAGCAGTATCAACTATACCCTTTCGGAGTATGCACGGGATATCGTTTATAATATTGCTGATGTGTTGAATGAAGAAAAGGTCCCCCATCCTCATATCGTCAGTGAAAGCGGACGGGCGATTGTGGCTCATCATTCGGTATTGATCGTCGATGTTTTTGGAATGATTGAGAAGACCAAGACGACCTCCAATGTAACCTATCCCGCTCCTTGTCATAAATTAGTTCAAGATCTTTTGGATTTACGGCAGACCTTGAATAAGAAAAATCGTTTGGAGCATTTTCATGATATGCAACAGATCAAGGAGGATTCTGAGACCCGCTTTGAGCTCGGTCTTTTGGATTTGAAGACTCAGGCTCAGATTGAGACCTTGTATTGGGAACTCGCCGAGAGCTTAGTCGAACAGTATGAAGGGATGAAGTCAGTCCCTCAGGAGATCCTTCAATTGAAAAACTCTTTGGGAGATCAATACATTTGTAATTTTTCAGTCTTTCAATCGATGCTCGATCATTGGGCATTGGGACAACTGTTTCCGATTATGCCGATTCATCGTCTTGAGGAGAAACCGGATTACAACGGCTTTCTGGTCGATATTACTTGCGATTCAGATGGGAAAATTAATAGTTTCATTACCGGAGAGAATAAAATTCAAAAAACACTCCCGTTGCACTCTTTAAATGGAGAGCCCTATTGCTTAGGGCTCTTTTTGATGGGGGCCTATCAAGATATTATGGGGGATTTACATAACTTGTTTGGTCGTGTGAATGAGGCCCATATTTTTCTTGATCCGGATGAGCCGAGTGGATTTTACATCGAGGAGACGATTCCAGGAACGACGATTGGCAGTGTCTTGGCTGATGTTCAGTATGATACCGTCAGTTTAGCTCGTGAGATGAAACAGCTGATTGATGCCGCGATTAAAGGGGATGTCATGAAGCCGAGCGAGGGGATGCGTTGGCTGGAAAGTTATGAAAAAGGATTGAAGTCCTCTACGTATCTTGAGTTTTCGTAAATTAAGAGAACTGCTCACGTTCAAGACGACAAGTCATTAGGGATCGGCATGTTTCTTGCTTTTCCTCTATTTCCCAAAAAACAGGAGATAAAAATGACAAAGATTGAGATGACGGAGTTGATTTTAGTCGCAAAGAACAAAAAAAAGAAAAGTTGGACTCAAATTTCAGAGGCGGTGGGGCTATCTGAGGTTTTCATCACCTCCGCCTGTTTAGGTCAAAATAGTGTCGATGCAGAGACCGCTAAAAAGCTTTGTAAGTTTCTATCCCTTCCTCCTGCCGTTGAAAAGGGACTGCGTGACTATCCAATGAAGGGGCAAACGGAGTACGCGATGAAAGACCCTCTTATTTATCGATTTTTAGAGATGATTTATGTCTATGGGCCGACCTTTAAGGAATTGATTCAGGAGAAATTCGGGGATGGGATTATGAGTGCAATAGATTACACCGCATATCTTGAGAAGGTGGAAGATCCGAAGGGGGATCGAGTCAAGATCACGATGTGCGGAAAATTCTTGCCGTATAAGAAGTGGTAAAGAGTCTACAAAACTCTCGGGAGAAGATAAATCGATCTCTCTAAAGAAAAGGATCGCAAATTGGCTTCCCCCATCGGGTGAATCTGTATGACGAAATGAAAAAAGCGCTTTTGATTTTGTGAATCCATTGCATCATCTGCTCTTTCATGGCTTCTCAAAGTTCATTCGTTCCGTCAAAAGGGGTTTTACGGTCGCTTCTTATTTCCCAGAGAAATAACTGGCTTCTTGCGGCCTTTTTTTTTGTTATCAAGAGTTTTCCGGTTTGGGTTCTTCCTTATTTTGTAGGAGTGATGATCGATTCAGCGATTCAGCCCACTCCTGAAAATAAAAAAATTGGGATCTGGTGTGGAGTTATTCTTACTCTCTTGATTGCGCAAAATCTCCTCACGCATTCGCTCTTCGCCCGTTTTTTAAGCAGAGGATGTCGTTCGATCCAGTTAGCGCTTCGCTGTCAGCTCATCGAAAAGATTCAACAGCTCTCTCTCTCTTTTCACGAGTCTAAAACAACAGGAAGACTTCACTCGAAAATTCTCCGGGATGTTGATCAGGTCGAAATGCTGATACGGGTTTGTTTTAATCAGGGATTAGGAGGGATCTGCGGTGTTGTGATTTCAGTGATCATTTGCGCCTTTAAACAACCGATGATCTTGCTCTATTTTTTTGCGACCATCCCGTTGATTGTTTTTTTGATGCGTTTTTTTAATTCTCGCGTTTCTCAC
>CAMCSM010000007.1 GCA_945877805.1 Methylacidiphilum caldifontis
GCAAAGCTTCCCAAGGTTCTCCCCGTAGGAATTTGGAAAAGAAAAAATCAAAAAAATCATTTGTGTTTCGGGAGGAGCCTTGGGCAACTTTGCGGCTTCGTGTGAAAAACTGTATTTTGGTATTTTTCATAATCTCTTGGACGATAGATGTTTATATAATTTTAGGAAGTTTACTTCACTAAGAGAATAAGATAAAATATCGAAATATTACGGAAGGACTTCGGCCCCCCTAAAATCCATAGATCGAATTAACAATGGAGAACAAAGGCTTACTCCAAAATCCAATCACAAGAATTGAGCCGGATAATAAACCGAGAATAATCTTCGTCTGAAAAGAGATGAGGACAGGATCCTTATCTGCGGGGTTCGTCCAATACATCGTCCGAACGACTCCCAAATAGTAGTAAAGACCGGCAATCGCTGAAATGACTCCCGCTGCAAAAAGAACGTAATGTTCCGACTGCCAAATCGAGATGAAGATCGTGAATTTACCCATGAAGCCGATACAAGGAGGAATTCCTGCTAAGGAGACCATTCCTAACGCCATCGGAACCGCAATCCACGGAGCTTTTTTGGATAGCCCAGCATAGTTTGAAATATGATCTGAGGCTCCCCCCTTTCCAAGAGCTGACATCGCAATAAATACAGTCATCGCTGAAATGAGGTAGGTACAAAGATAAATCAAGACCGCCTCTTGGCCTTGAATAAAATTAGAGACAATTCCAGCAAGTAAAAATCCGGCATGTCCGATCCCTGAATAAGCGAGCATCCGTTTAAGATTCCGTTGAGGAATCGCTGCAAAATTCCCTAAAATCATTGAGGCCACACTCAAAACTGACAAGGCTGGAATCCAATAGCTCGCCACTTCCTCCCCTGCAAAAGGACCGGTCAAAAGACGCAACAATAAGACAATCCCTGCCGCCTTTGAGCCAACAGCCAAAAAGGCGGTGACCGGTAAAGGAGCCCCTTGATAAACATCGGGGGCCCAGACGTGAAACGGAACCACCGAGACCTTAAAGAAAAGTCCGACTAAGACCAAAGCGAGTCCCAAAACAATTTCCGGTCTCATCTCTAAGGAACGAAGTGCCAAGCTGATCGAATCAAAATGAGTCGACCCACAAGCCCCAAAGAGATAGGCGGAGCCCATAATCAAAAAGGCCGAGGAGACGGCTCCCATAATTAAATATTTGACCCCCGCCTCTAGGGAGGCCGTCTGACTACGATGATAGGCGACCAAAACATAAAAAGAGACCGTGACGAGCTCGAGGGAGACAAAAAGTAGGATTAAATCTTGTACCGAGGAAAGTAGCATCATTCCTGAAGCGGCAAAAAGGGTAATGATATAAAATTCCGATTTTCCTACCTCAATCTTCGACTCCAGAAGACGTGTCGACCAGACCACAAGAATGGAGGTCACGATAAAAAATAATTTAAAGAACTTTGCCTCGGCATCCCAAACATAAAGCCCACTCCAAAGCGTTTTATTCGTCAAAGGATCGATCTCAATGAGATAAATAAAAAGTCCAATTAAAATTGCCAGAGTGACTCGACCAAGCAAACGAGGGGAAGGATTTAATGTCGCATCCCAAAGCAATAATAGGGTCGCGGCTAAGGTTAAGATAAATTCCGGAGTTCCAAAAATAGAGATCATAAATTATCGTCCTCCCCCATTCAAAATCACTTCAATACAAGGTTGAACAAGATGAATCACGGACTGCGGATAAATCCCAATCCAAAGACTCGCCGCAACCAGAAGTAAATAAGGAAAACGAGCAGAATAGGTCGATAAATCATCCAATTTAGAGGTGACCTCACTCACCGACCCAAAACAAATCAAACGAACCGCTCGCAGTTGATAGACCGCCGAAATCACCACTCCCCAAACGCAAACGATCGTCACCCAAGGGTGTTCCTTAAAGGCCCCAAAAAAGATCAAAACCTCTCCTGAAAAATTTGCTAATCCCGGCAACCCAATCGAGGCCATCGAACCGACTAAAAGCATCATCCCTAAAAACGGTGCCTGAGTATACACCCCGCCGAAAGAGGCGATTCGTGTCTCCCCTGTCTTTGACTGAAGTTCACCCGAAAGAGCAAAGAGAAGCGCCGCACTAATTCCATGAGCGACCATCAGCAAAACAAATCCGGTCAGTGCGATCAGACTCTGACTCGCCAAAGCTAAGAAAAGATAGCCCATATGCATGACGCTTGAGTATCCCAACATCAACGGAAACTCTTTCTGAGCCATCGTGACGTAACCTAAGTAAATCACATTCCCCACAATCAAGACCAGAAGCGTTGTCTGCCAATAATCAGCCCCAGACTCTAACGCCGGGAGAAGCAAACGAAGTAAACCGTAGAGCCCGAATTTCTTTAAAACCCCCGCATGGAGCATTGCTGTCGCGGCAGGAGCAGAGGCATAACCGGTCGGAGCCCATGAGTGAAAAGGAAAGAGAGAGATCAAAATTCCGAATCCAATGAGGAGGAGCGGATAAATGACCCGTTGAAGCCCCTCATCGATCACATGAATTTGTTGGATCATCTCAAGATCAAAAGAGCGGCTGTCTAACGGCTGCGTCAAAACTAAACCGACAATTCCTGCAAGCAGAATTAAACTTCCTAAAGCAAGATAAAGAGTCATTTGAATACTGGCGAATTGACGATTTTGCCCTCCCCAAATCCCGATCATTAAAAAGGACGGTATCAAAGCAAACTCATGAAAAATATAGATAAAGAAAAGATCGCGAGAGAGAAAGGCTCCAAGAGCCCCTAAGGAGATCAATAAAATGTAGATAAAAAACTCTCTGGCTCGCTTCACTTCTGCTGATGTCACCCATACCGAAGCTAAACTGACTAAGGTCGTTAGAAAAACCATCATGAGACTAATTCCATCCACACCAAGATGGAAATTCACTTGAGCGACATTAGGAAGATTAAACCAGGGGTATTTCAAAACCCATTGGAATCCGCTTCCTCCCTCAAATTGAAAGAAGAGCCCCAAAGAGATCGCAAAATTAACAATAAAGGCAGTTAGCGTAATCCTTTTGGGGCAAATCTGTGGCAGCCAAAGGATCACCGCGATCGCAGCGAGTGGCACTAAAAGAAGAATGAGCAGTGGATTCATAATATTTATCTCTTAGAAACCTTTAAGCATCCAATAAACTAAGCCGACAACCCCTGCGGCAAAGAAAAAGGCGTATCCTTGTAAACTTCCTGATTGGACTAACCGAAGCACCTCTCCTGTTAAATTCACGACCAATGAGGTTCCGCGTACAAAAACAAATCCAATCACCCATTGATCGATAAAATCCATTCCAATCGCAAATCCTTGTTGAATCCTTAACAGAACTCCATCGTAAAATTCATCGACAAAAAATTTGTTCGCCAAAGTGCGTGCGTAAATCGGCTCTATTCCTCGACCGCGATACAAAAGAAAGGCAGCTAAGTAACCAGCGAGCATCGCTCCGATCGAGATCCCCATCACGACATGGGAAGCCTCATGAGGATGATTTTCCCCTAAACTCGCAAGAATCCCCATAAAGGGATAACCCGCAAATACGGTCAGAACAGCTAAAATGACTAACGGAATGATCATGATCTTTGGAGATTCATGGGCCTTTAATGCATTCGAAGAACGGGCCTCCCCAAAGAAGGTGACAATCAATAATCTCATCATGTAAAATGCGGTTAACGCTGCTGTAATGGAGGCGAGAACCATCACCGGACCACTCTTATAATAGGCTAAAGTCAGAATCTCCTCTTTACTAAAGAAACCGGAGAGCCCAGGAAATCCGGTCAATGCGAGGACTCCTAATAAAAAGGTTCCAAAGGTCCAAGGAAGCTTTTTCCAAAGACCCCCCATTTTCCAAATATCTTGCTCATGATGAACCGCATGAATCACCGATCCTGCCCCCAAAAAGAGCATCGCCTTAAAAAAGGCATGGGTCGTCAAATGGAACATCGAATCGGCAGGAAAAATTGTTCCCGGACTGGTTAAACCAACGGCCATGACCATATAGCCTAACTGGGAAAGAGTTGAAAAAGCTAAAATCCGTTTGATATCATTTTGCTGCGTCGCAATCAAAGCGGCGAAAAATGCGGTTCCGACTCCAATATAAAGAATCACCTCGAGGGTTTGAGCGGAGAGCGAGAGTACAACAAAAACGCGACAAAGCATATAAACCCCTGCGGCAACCATCGTTGCGGCATGGATCAATGCCGATACAGGGGTCGGCCCCTCCATCGCATCCGGAAGCCATACATGAAGCGGAATCATCGCTGATTTTCCCATACACCCACAAAATAAGAGCAATCCCGTTGCTGTCACCATCGTGACGTTCAAATAGGGAATATTTTCCCCAATATGGGATTGAATCGTCAATGCCGCCTCAGCTCCAAACATCACCGTTCCTGCTAAGGTCCAATAAAAAATAATTCCGAGGAGAAATCCGAAATCGCCGACTCGATTCACTAAAAATGCTTTTTTAGCCGCATCCGCAGCACTTGGTTTTTCAAACCAAAAACCGATCAGCAGATAGGAGCTTAAGCCGACCAGTTCCCAAAAGATAAACATTTGAACTAAATTGGTTGAAATGACGATTCCAATCATCGAAAACATGAAAATGGAAAGCTTTCCGAAAAAGCGAGAGATCCCCTCATCCTCATGCATGTAACCGACAGAAAAAAGATGAACCATCAAACCAACCCCTGTCACCACGAGGAGCATTAATTTAGAAAGAGGATCAACCAAAATCCCGATCTCCGTCTTAAATTCTGGGAGATCAATCCAAGTCAACGGCGGAGGGGATGAGAGGGAACCGGTAAAAAAACCGAGTGCAACTAAAAAACTGATCGAACAAGCAATAATTGAAACACCTTGTGAAAGAGTCTTCGAACGATGGAGTCCTCCTAGAATCAGGAGTGAGGAAAGCAGGGGAGCCAGAAGAATGAGCCAGGAGATCATAGATTACTTTCTTAAAATTTAAGTTCCTTCAACGATTCCGTCTTTCCATTCCCTTTAATTCTGAAAATAGCGACGACCAAAGCCAAACCGACGGCTACCTCTGCCGCCGCGACGGTGATTGTAAAAAACACAAAGATTTGACCATCGATATGCTGGGTAAAACGACTGAAAGCAACCAAAGTGAGATTTGAGGCATTTAACATGAGCTCAAGACACATGAAAATGACGATTAAATTCCGACGGAAAATAATCCCAAAAAGTCCGAGCGAAAAAAGGGCTGCGCTAGCGACTAAATAGTGTTGTAGTCCAATGTTCATTATTTGAGTTCCTTTTTACTGAGAAGAATCGCCCCAATCATCGCCACTAAAAGAAGGAGGCTGGTCACTTCAAACGGAAGTAAATAACGGGTAAAAAGAAGGTTTCCAATCGCGGTAATATTATCGGAATTTCCGAAGGGAGCCGCAACGAATCGATCTTTCATCGAGTGAGTCACACGAGCGATCGCCACAAAGAAAAGAACGGCAACCACGAAGGCCACAAAAAAGGCTCCCCAGCGAAAAGGTCGCTTCGCCTCGGCTCTTAAGTCGAGAAGCATCACAATGAAGAGAAAAAGAACCATCACCGCACCAGCATAAACAATGATTTGGATCGCTGCGAGAAAGAAGGCATTCAGGAGCAGATAAAGTCCCGCAAGGAAACAAATGGAGATCACGAGGGAGAGCGCAGAGGCAATAGGGTTTCGATTGGCAATGACGCCAATGCCCCCCAGTAACATTCCGAAGGTAAAGAACCAAAAGAGAAGACTTTCCATTAGCCCATCCTAGGTATCCTCCCAACCGCAAAGATCAAGCTGAAAATCTTTCTCAATGTGATTACTTTTCGAATCACTTCCCATAATCGGCCTGAGAAACATCGACGGCGACCTGCAATCGACAGCGCAATCGGGTTCCCGCGCGCACAAAAAGATACGGTTTATTCTCCTCAAGCTCTTCGGTCATCAACTCCTCAATCTTATCTAAAACGCGCTGAGAACCGCGAATTCCCGCATTTTTGAGATTCCGCGCCGGAAGATCGGTCGCCACGGCGGATCCCGTCCCCGAGACAATCCCCTTTTCTCGATCTTGGAAACTCTCCGAGACCCCTTTGATTAACTCCGCTAAGAGCGGCCCCGCTGCCGCTTGAAAAATATTTCCCACTTTCTCTCCCGGTATCCCCAAAGTCCCATCTTGAGCTAACGAAATTCCCTGAATCGGAAGGGATCTTCCATCTTTTTTGATCACTTTCGTAAATCTCACCACAAGACGATCTCTCTGCCGCCCCGGAGAGGCCTGACCGCGAAGCTTATCGCCAACCTCTAAAAGCTTCCTCCCTTGAAAATAAAAGGGGGTCCAGACTCCGGCGGCCACATCGAGCTCTAAGCTTGAACTATTGATATGATCCATGAGCGCCAGATCAATATCCTCCATCTCAGGAGCAAAGGTATCGAGATTAAAGTCTTTGCTCGAGTGATCCTCGGTCACCACCACATTTCCTAAAACAGCATCAGGACTTAGATTATTAAACCGATATCGAGCAGGAGCGATACTCACTTTAGAAGTCTCCTCTTTATTCTTGGAGGGCGGGGTCTGATCTAAAAGAGCTTGAGGAATCACCGGCTCTTCAAATACAGGGGCCGGAATGCTCTCCATTTCAACAACTTTTCGTTCCTGAATTCCACTCTTCATCTCTAAAGGGGGAGAAACTGTTTTTAGGGGGGTGACTCCGCTTTGAAGAGGGATTGCCTCTAATTTTCGAATCTCCTCTTCCGGTGAAGATTTCCGCTCTTCCCCTTCTTTATTGGATAAGGGGGGAACTTTCGCAACTTCAGATGATCCCCCTTTCGAGGGAACCGCCCCCCCCTGTTGCTGTGCATAGGACTCACGGACCGTTCGATACGGATCTCCCTCTTGGGTCGATTGATAAAGGAGAAGCCCAAGCCCGATCAAAGCAATCGCACTCGCAATTCCGATCAATAGCCAACGCCAACGAGGTAATGAAAAATGAGGTGTTTTCATAGTCCTTCTATCGACTCACCAGTTCAAAAGGTTGTTCATTGGCAAAAGGGGGTTGGTACATCAACGCCATACCCGTGGTACTCTCTCCTGGCATTAAAAAGGGATGATGAATCGAAACATAGTCCGGAATAAAAAGTCGATGCCCGAGCTCCATCCGAATCTTCGACTCATCGACTCGCCATGCGACCGAACGGCTGTTTTGATAGGAGAAAGTGACAACAACCGGCCCGTTGGCAAAACGATAAAGTGAAAAATAGGTAAATCCAGGATAACAACTTTTACGATAAAGTTCGATACGTCGAACCTCCTGAGGTCGAATCACTTTTTCGCGAATCATCAAATCGTAATTTTGCACAATCTCCAAAATCTCTTTAAGTCCAAGAGTTGAATTCCCTTTTGAGTTTATTGAACCGGAAGAAGCCTCAGAGGAGAAAGGAGAGACCCGCACCGCAGTTTCTCCGGTGACAAAATCGGACTCAATAAAGAGATGATAGATACGAAGCTTTCCTCCGGCAAAAAATACTTGCAAGGAGGTATCCCCCTGGCGAGTCATCGCTGAAAGAACAACGGTCTTCCCGACCTTCTGATAACCGACCATTTTCGGATCCCCTAAAATAATATTTTGCGGAATCTCGCTAAAACTTAAGGTCATCGGATAACCGGGGGCAACGCGTAAGAGTTCGACCTCCCCATCCCCTTGGGAGATCGTTCGAATCTTTCCCTGAAGAAAATCGCGCGTCTCCTCATCGGTAAGCTGCTCCGCTTTTTTGCCTTGAATCATCACCGGATCGGCGGGCTTGCTCTCCTCCAACTCCTCCTCAGAAACCATCTTCCCACGAAGCGGCGGAGGGGCTGTAAATTGAGCAAAGGCAATCCCGGTCAAAAGGGAGTAAAAGAGCAGAGCGTAAAATCGATCGATTCGAGGGTTCATTTGAACTCCTCCCCTAGTCCCGCGGAACCGTCCCAGATTTTTTTGGACTCTAATTCTGAATCGAGCTCGCGAAAACCCCAAATTTTAAGGCCCCATGGATTCTCAGGAGTCGGACGACATTGCTCTAAATAGAATAGATAATAAACAATCGAACTGGTCGCACGCGTTTCTGGATTTCCAGAATCATTCAACTGCTCCTCATAAAACGATTTTTCCGCACGGACAATAAAACAACGATAGGAGTGATAGGCAGGAGTCGGATCGGAATAGGCTCGAGCCTCTAAAAAGGTCCACAGTTGACGTACTTTTCGTTGAATCCGACTTTCATTCTCTCCCACTTTTTGTTGAAGTGCCTGAATCACATGCGGATAAACATGATGAACCAACGAATCGAGATTATAGGCTCCTGGTTGAATCGTTAGCATTTTCGACCCCATCGTTTCAAGGAACGATTTTACCATATCTAGTCTTAATCGAAAAACTTCGGTTGTTCTCCACATCACATAGCCACTGTCCTCCGCCAGAATATACGGGGGACGTCGAAAGATCAGAGCTAAAACAGTCGATTCAACTAAGAGTGCTAACGCTAAAATGCCGACTAAAACCGAAAGGAGGGTATTGGCGATTTGAACATCTTCAAAATATTCAAAAACGACGCGCCTTTTCGCTGGAAGACTAAAAGAGCGGTCTGTCACCCGAGATTGAGAAGCATTATTCCACATCCTCCACTTCTTGGGAGATCCCCCCATCAGTCGTCAAGGGGGCGAGTAATCATAAACCGGAGGAGCCGGAACCAAGAGTCGTTTGATCAAGAAATCGCTGAAAGCAGAAATTGTTGATGGATTTATTAAAAAAGATTCCTAGGGTTCACCAATGAATTTGAGCACTTTTGTCCTTGAACGGGGACTCCCGCTAATCCTCCGCTATTGGAAACGTTTTGCCCTCGGGATTCTCCTCGGGATTCTTTTCGGCTTGGTTCATGCCGGAATCATGTGGGGGGTCAATCTCGTCATCTCCCGAATCGATCCCAATCATATCGCCCCAGCCGCCGCCTCGATCACAACCCTCGCCGAGGCTCATTCATGGCGTGAAATCTTAAAAGTACTCCAAGCCTCGATTCTTGCTTTGCTCGATCCCTTTCTCCCTCTCATGGGTCGCCCGCTCGATCTGCTTCAAATCATGGGAGGAATGATCTTCTTTGCCGGATTTGCCCTCATCCGGGGAATCATCGGTTATTTGAGCTCCTACTGCCTTGCCTGGTCGAGCGATCGTGTGATGAACGATCTCAAATGCGAGGCCCTCGTGAAACTCAACTCGCTCTCCATGGATTACTTCAATCGATCGACGCTTGGGGATATGATCACTCGAATTAACCAAGATACCTCAGTCCTTCAGCGCTGGCTCAGCTTGGGACTTTCTGATCTCATCAAGGAACCGGTCACGATCATCTCAGCTCTCGCTTATCTCTTCGCCGTCGAATGGAAACTCACCCTCATGGCTCTCGTTTATATTCCGATCCTCGCCATCCCCATCTCCGTCCTCGGACGCAAAGTGCGAAAATATTCCACCAAAGGTTCCGAGGTCGGAATCCAACAATCCAGTGTTCTCATCGAATCGCTCTCCAATATGCGTGTCGCTAAAGCCTTTGGACTCGAAAAATTTCAAGAGGAGGAATTTAGAAACTATGCCCGTCAATTCCTCTCCCATAATTTTCGAACGATGCGAGCAAAAGAGTTGATGAATCCGGTGATCGAGACCCTCTCGATGTTAAGCTTCGGGCTTGTCATCGTTTACGTCGTTCATTCCGGAATGAGCTTTGCGAATATGACCACCTTCTTCATGGGACTTATCCTGATGGCGACACCGATTAAAAAACTGGCCTCCCTAGGGCTCCTCTTCCAACAAACGCGGGTCGCTCTCGAACGACTACGCGACTTCTATGAGGAAACTCCTTCCGTTCAAAACAATCCCGAGGGAGTCAAACTTCAATTCTTTGAAGGAAACATTGAATTTAAAAATGTCAGCTTCAGCTACGGTGAGACCAAGGTTCTAAACAATATTAACTTCACCGTACATAAAGGGGAATCGATCGGACTCGCAGGAGAAAGCGGCTGCGGAAAAAGTACCCTCATTAATCTTCTCTTCCGTTTTTACGATGTGACTGAAGGGGTGATCTTAATTGATGGAGTCGATATCCGGAATTTTGAACTCTCCTCCCTCCGTGCGAAGATGGCCCTCGTGAGCCAAGAGGCGATGCTCTACAATCGTACGGTCTCTGAAAATATTGCCTTCGGAAAACTCAATGCCTCGCAACAGGAGATCGAACAAGCGGCCCGACTCGCCCATGCCACGCCGTTTATCCAACAGATGCCTGAAGGATTTAAAACCGTCATTGGCGAACGAGGAGTTCGGATGTCGGGAGGACAACGTCAACGACTCACGATTGCTCGCGCCTTTGTCCGGAACGCCCCGATCTTGGCCTTAGATGAAGCGACCGCCAGTCTCGACTCCGAATCGGAAGCCGAGGTTCAAGCGGCGCTTGATCTGCTTTCCAAAAATAAAACGACCTTCTGCGTCGCCCATCGCCTTTCGACGCTCTCCGGAATGAATAATATTCTCGTCTTCTCGAAAGGATCGATCATCGAAGAGGGAACCTTCTCCGAACTCCTCAAAAAACGAGGCCACTTCGCCGATATGGCAAAGAAGCAAGGGATCACCAGTTAAAAAGCCTAAAAACCACAATACCATTTGAACCTAAAAATAATGAATTTAGCCACAGAGAACGCAAAGACCGCAAAAATAAAAAAAACAATTCAGGTTAAATATTGCTCCAGAAAAGAAGATTTTTTGAGGCCCAATTATATTTTGTGTTCTGTGCGTTCTTTTGCGGCTAATTTCCTTATTTCAAGTCTTCGCATCCCGATTTTTGTCGGGACTGATTTCCCTATTTTAAAATATCTTTGGTTTTTGGTTCTATTTCAAAAATTGGGTTAAACATTGAATCGGAATTCAATTACATCGCCATCTTTGACGACGTATTCTTTTCCTTCAATGCGCCACTTTCCGGCCTCGCGAGCTTTGACCATTGATCCGCATTTCACGAGATCATCAAAGGCAACCACTTCGGCTGCAATAAATCCGCGTTCAAAATCGGAGTGAATCACCCCTGCCGCTTGCGGCCCCTTATCCCCTTCATGAATCGTCCAGGCACGGGACTCTTCCGGACCCGCAGTTAAATAAGTCCTCAAACCGAGAAGATGATAAACGGCGCGAATCAGAGAGCCGACGCCTGATTCATCAACCCCTAAGCTTTTCAGATAATCGGTCGCCTCTTCAGGAGAAAGATCGACGAGATCACATTCAATTTGCGCAGAAATAATCACCGCTTGGGTATCTAAATGAGACTTGGCATATTCACGAACCTTCTGAACAAAAGGGTTCGCATCTCCTTGGGCAAGATCCCCTTCAGCGACATTACAGGCAAAAATCGTCGGCTTGGAGGTCAAGAGACAAAAAGACTTTAACAGTTTCTTCTCATCATCACTCAGCTCTAAGGTGTTCGACATCTTGCCTTCATTCAAATGAGGAAGTAACTTTTTCAAAAGTTCATTTTCAGCAAGCGCAAGCTTATCGCCGCTCTTCGCTGACTTCGTATTTTTATCCAACCGCTTTTGAGCTGTGACGAGATCGGAAAGAACGAGCTCGGTGATAATCACTTCGATATCGCGAAGCGGGTCGACGGTTCCACTCACGTGATGCACGTTCTCATCCTCGAAACAACGAACGACCTGAATAATCGCATCGACCTCGCGAATATGGGTTAGAAATTGATTTCCTAATCCCTCCCCTTGACTCGCCCCTTTGACGAGACCGGCGATATCGACGAACTCAATAATCGCAGGAATAATTTTTTTACTGCTAAAAATTTTCGCTAAAACCTCCTGCCGTGCATCAGGAACCGTGACCATCCCCACATTCGGATCGATCGTGCAAAACGGATAGTTCGCCGCCATCGCCTTACGGGTCTTTGTGACCGCATTAAACATCGTACTTTTTCCAACATTCGGTAATCCAACAATTCCAGCGCGTAACATAGTTTCCTTTTCTGCCCTCGCTTTACAGAGAGCAACTCAATTAATAACAATAGTTAAAGATCTTCTTCGAATAGGGAAAGCAGGAAAAAAGGAACGATCATCGGTACGATCAATCGACCTTCTACAATCTTTCCTGATTCCTATTCCAAATTTAAATTTCCATCGGTGATCGCCCCGTAGTGGGCCGATGAGGTGAGATGAGCAAATTTTGCCAATACCCCCGAGATATAACGAGGGGATGGTTTTTTCCATTTCTTCAAACGAGCCTTTAACTCTTTCGCAGAAACTCCGAGATCAAGGGATCGTTTCTCAGCATCAATGACAATCTTATCTCCATTCTCCACTAAGGCTAAAGGACCACCGACATAGGCCTCTGGTGAGACGTGGCCGACGACAAAGCCATGACTTCCCCCAGAAAAACGTCCATCGGTAATCAAGGCCACCTCTTTTCCCAGTCCTCGTCCCATGATCGCCGAGGTCGGTGACAACATCTCACGCATTCCCGGTCCTCCTTTAGGTCCCTCGTAACGAATGACAACGACATCGCCCTTCTTCACTTTTCCAGATAAAATCGCCTGAAGCGCCAACTCCTCTGAATTATAAACCTTCGCTTTTCCTTCAAAACGAAGCCCCTCTTTACCGCTAATCTTGGCAACGGCCCCTTGAGCGGCAAGATTTCCGTAGAGGATCACGAGATGAGAATCCTTTTTAACAGGATTATCAAAGCTACGAATAATATCCTGACCAGCAGGGTAATCGGAAACTCCCTTGAGATTCTCGGCCACGGTCTTTCCGGTTACGGTCAGACAATCCCCATGCAAAAGACCACGATCCAAAAGTCGTTTCATCAACGGAGGAAGTCCGCCAATGGCCACAAGCGAGGCCATCATATATTTACCACTCGGCTTAAGATCCCCTAGGACAGGAACTTTCTTTCCGATCCGCGTAAAGTCATCAATCGAAAGCTTCACTTTCGCCGCATGAGCCATCGCTAATAAATGAAGCACGGCATTCGTTGAACCCCCTAAAGCAATCACCACCGTAATTGCATTTTCAAAAGCCTTCTTCGTCATGATATCGCGTGGACGAATCCCCTTCTTCAAAAGATTCAAAACAGCCGCTCCCGCCTTTCGGGAGTCCTCTTTTTTAAGAACTGAAACCGCGACTTGAGCGGAGCTATTCGGCAAACTCATCCCCAAAGCCTCAATCGCCGAGGCCATCGTATTGGCGGTGTACATCCCCCCACAAGAGCCTGGCCCTGGAATCGAACAGCCTTCAATCTTAGCGAGTTCCTGATCATCAATGAGATGATTCGCCCGCTTTCCGACCGCCTCAAAAACAGTCACGACATCGGCATCTTGCTTATTAACACATCCCGGAAGAATTGTTCCTCCATAAACAAAAACTGCGGGACGATTCAAGCGGGCAATCGCAAGCATACAGCCGGGCATATTCTTATCACAGCCCCCGATCGCCACCAATCCGTCAAACCCTTGGCACCCCATCACCGTCTCAATCGAATCGGCAATCACCTCTCGGGAAACAAGGGAATACTTCATCCCCTCTGTTCCCATCGAAATTCCATCAGAAACGGTGATCGTATTAAAAATGGTTGATTTTGCCCCCGCCTCATCGGCCCCGATTCCGGCCTCAATGGCGAGTTTATCAATATGCATGTTACAGGGAGTGACATTACTCCAAGTCGAAGCGATCCCGATTTGAGATTTTGAAAAGTCGGCGGTTTTATAGCCCAACGGATAAAGCATCGCCCGACTTGCCGCTCTTTCGTAGCCATCAAGAACAGGAGAAGAGAATTGTCGTGTAATATCTTTCTGAGTGGTTGCTTTCTTTGACATAGACCGCCGAGAATGCAAGCTCCACGAATGGAATCAACCTATTTTTTGGATTCGAGACCGTGAGAGATCGAATAAACAGTTTTTTTAATTTGTCAGATGCCTCTCTCGCTACTAGCTTTCTAACCCTATGACCTTGACCGAAAAACTTCTCGCCCGTGCCTCTGGCAAAACCTTTGTCCAACCTGGAGACAATGTTTGGGTGAATGTCGATGTACTCATGACTCACGATGTCTGTGGCCCAGGAACGATCGGAGTCTTTAAACGTGAATTCGGAAAAACCGCTAAAGTCTGGGATAAAAATCGTGTCGTGATTATTCCGGATCATTACATTTTTACCTCGGATTCGATGTCCAATCGAAACGTCGATATCTTGCGTGAATTTGTTCGTGAACAGGAACTCCCCTACTTTTACGACGTCATCGATGATCCCAACGGCTCTTGGAAATTCGATTCCTCCAAAGGTCTCCTCAAACAGCAATACGGCAAAAACTTCGGTGGGGTCTGCCATACCGCTCTTGCCTATCGAGGACATCTTCGTCCCGGGGAAATTCTTTTGGGAACCGACAGCCATACCTGCATGGCGGGGGCCTTTAATCAATTTGCAACAGGGATTGGCAATACCGATGCCGGGTTTGTTTTAGGAACCGGAAAGCTACTCTTAAAAGTCCCGGAAACGATGCGCTTCTTTTTAGAGGGTGAAATCCCTAGAGGGGTCATGGCAAAGGATGTGATTCTTCATATTATTGGAATGATCGGCTTTGAAGGGGCCACCTATCGCACAATGCAATACGAAGGACCCGGAGTCTCCTCACTCGATATGGATGATCGAATGACGATCACTAACATGGCGATCGAAGCCGGGGGCAAAAATGGAATCTTCCCTTGTGATGATCAGACCCTTGCTTATGTCAACGATCGCACCTCATCGAATGGAACTAAGAGCACCTTTACTCCGGTCGATCTCGATCAGGATCAAAAATTCTGTTACGATGCTAAAGTCGATTTATCCAAGCTCGAGCCGACCATTGCTCAACATCCCGATCCAGGGAATCGCGCTTTAGCCAAGGAACTCGGTCATATTAAATTAGATCGAGCCTACATCGGTTCCTGTACCGGCGGTAAAACCTCCGACTTTTTAGCCTTTGCTGAAATTATCCGAGGAAAAACCGTCAAGATCGATACCATTGGCGTTCCTGCAACTCCCGACGTTGTTCGTGAATTAAAGGCCTTAACGATTGATGGCAAAACGATGTGGGATGTTCTTGAGAGCTCTGGCGTTCAGATGACTGAAAATGCCTCTTGTGCGGCTTGCTTAGGGGGACCGCAAGATACCTTTGGTCGTTTGAATACCCCGATGAACTGCATCTCGGCAACAAACCGAAACTTCCCTGGACGTATGGGGAACAAAGAGTCGAAAGTCTTTTTGGCCTCGCCATACACCGTGGCCGCTTCGGCCTTAACCGGAAAAATTACCGATCCACGGGAATACATTCCGAATTAATCAATCCTCTTACCTCTTTGAAAGGAAATAGCCCCATTTTCAAGTAATGGGGCTATTTTGTTTTATCCCCATTCATCCATAAGAAAAAGATCAGGGTAAAATTGCATTTTGGTTGTTATCCTTAAGTTGATGCACATGCGCTATGAGGGATCACGTCACAAAGCGAAACCGACGCACATCAAGAAAATCAATCGATTTCGGCCGCAAGAGAACGCAAAGAACACAAAAAAAACGGCATCACTCCGAAAGCATCCAGAGATCTCACAAATTTTGGGTTGAATTGATTATTTTTGCGTTCTTTGCGTTCTTTTGTGGCTCAATTCATTGTTTTTAGGCTCACCCCACTGCATTCCATGAGAAACGCTCTCTCCTGAGAAATCCCGGTTTATCTACCCTCTTTCGTCTCTCTTTTTACTTATTTATACCGAGAAAGTTTACGTAACTTACTTGTTTTAAAGAGGATACCGTTTTTAGTCAATATACACTACATATAGTGTATATTAAATTTCCTTATACTATTAGTTGTGGTTAATCTTTTTCTTGTCTTACTCCTTTTCTCCGCTTTTATCAGTTTTATTATGTACCTCAAAGCTCTTAACGTACACGGTTTCAAATCCTTCTCCGATCCTACTAAAATCGAATTCCATAAAGGGATCACGGCGATCGTCGGGCCAAATGGTTGTGGGAAAAGTAATGTCTTAGATTCGATCCGCTGGGTTCTTGGAGAACAATCAGCCAAAGCCCTTCGTGGCGGTCAAATGCAAGATGTTATTTTCAACGGCAGTGAAAACCGTAAGCCCCTCGGCATGGCGGAGGTCTCTCTCACTTTCGGAGATTGCGAAGGAACCCTCCAAACCGATTACAATGAGATCACGATCACTCGCCGTCTTTTCCGTGATGGATCAAGCGAATACGAGATCAATAAACAACCGTGTCGCCTCCGTGATATTCAACAAACCTTCATGGATACAGGAATCGGACGCTCCTCCTACTCGATCATGGAGCAAGGAAAGATCGATTTAATTCTCTCCGCAAGACCGGAAGATCGCCGTGCGATTTTTGAAGAGGCCGCAGGAATCACTCGCTACAAGAGCCAACGTAAAGAGGCTCTCCGTAAATTGGAGCACGCCGAAGCGAATAGCACCATTCTCGACACCCAAATCCAAGAGGTCTCACGCCAACTCGGCTCGCTCCAACGCCAAGCGAGTAAGGCAAAACGCTACCAAGAGCTGCTCGAGGAACTGAAAGGACTTGAACTCAAACTCGGAAAACATCAATTCGATGAACTCCAATTAGAGCTCTCTCAATATCAAGCCCAACTCCTCGACTCCTCCTCTCAACAAACCTCTTTTGAACAACAGATCGAAGGTCAAGAGGCAGGACTAAATCAGGTTCGTCTTGAGGTCGAAGAGCTCGAACGATCGATCGCCGGACTCCGTGACTTACAAAACAGCCATCGAATCACTCAAGAAAAGGCGATTCAACGAATCCAAAGCAATGAAAGCCGTATCGTCGAGTATCAACAACTCCAAGATCAGGCCCAAGTTGAGCTCTCTTCTGTCGATGAAAAAATCCGCATTCAAGAGGAGAGCCTCAGCTACTTAGGAACTCAACTCGAAGAACTCCAACTCATCGTTCAAAACACAGAAACCGCTTGTTTAGAGAAAGAGGAGTCGTTCCGAACCATCGATCAAAAACGACAAACGATCGACCTCCAACGGACTGAAAAACTTGAGTTCCTCAATAAACTTCAAGGGAAGCTCCATCAGATCCGCGAGCAAACAGCGGCACTAGAATTACAACAACGTAATTTTCTCTTCCGTCTGGAAAATCTCAAGACCGAACAAGGACTCCTCGATCAGCGCCACCAAGCCAATGAGGCCCGTCGCCAAGAGGTTCAATCGCTTCTCAGCTCCACGGAAGAAAGCCTACAATCGTTAAAATCACGTCGCTCTTCAATCTCCGAATCACTCCAATCGATCCAAGGAGAATTCAAAGGAGGACAACAACGGCTCGATGAATCGAAAAAAGCCTTTCATTCAAAAGAGGCCCAGCGCTCCGCCCTTTTTGAAATTGTTCAAAAACGATCGAAGGTCTCCCCTGATCTCCAACAGGTTCTCTCTGATATTCAAACCTCAGAGTTCACCCTCCAACTCTCAGGCCTGCTCTCCGATCATTTCCAAGTCCATTCCGGATTCGAAAAAGCGATCTCCCTTCTCCTTGGCGAAAACGCTCAAGCCCTGATCCTCGAAAATCTGGAGCAAGCGAAACCGCTGATTCAATCACTCCACTCCCGTGAAATGAAACAGGTCACTTTAGCACTGCGCAAAATCTCTCGCCCTTACACGGCGACCTTACTTCATGAACCCTCTCATGCCCTGCTCAAAATCGAGGCCCAAGAGGAGATTATCCCCTTACTCAAATCACTTCTTGAATACTCTTTTGTCACGGAGTCGATCGATGAGGCGTTGGAACTCAAAGAACGCTACCCCGAAGCGACGATTGCGACCGTCCAAGGAGATCTCATCACCGCTCAAGGATTTATTAAAGTCGGATGCCATGATGCCGCCACTTACGATCTTTTCTTGAGACAGAATGAAATTCGCGTCATTGACCTTGAACTCCATAGCCTTCGCGCTCACTTCGAAAACGAACAAAATCGCTTCGAAACCGTTCAAGATCAACTCACCTCACTTCAATCCGAATACCAACAAATTCAAGAGCGAACCCACGAACAAGAAATTGAAGTCACGAAACATCGTCAATCCCATCACGCGATTGAGGAAACCGGCATTCAGATCGATCGCCAAGTCCAAACCCTTCTCGCGGATATTAATCGACTCATCGCTCAAGATCAGGCCGATCAAGAGAAATTACAAATCTTCATCAGCGAACGTGAAAGCCTCACGACCCAAATTCAAACTTCCCAAGAAGAGAGTGACTCGTTAGGTCGACTACTCGAAGAGTTGCTTCATGAAGAGGGAGGAATTCGCCAAGAACTCTCAGAACTTAAAGTTCAGCTCGCCACGCAAGCTCAACAACGAGATCACCTCGCCCACCAACAGATTCAGGCCAACCTACGCATCAGCGAACTCAACGAGTCTCTTGTTCAACGCCGTCAATCGATCGAAGAATATGGCACTCGCGTTCAAACCTCGCGTGATGAAATCGCCCAGGCGATTGAGGAGCAAAATAGTTCCGATATTCAGATCCGAGAACTCGAAGAGCATTTGAATGCGAAATGTGAAATGAAAGCCGGCCTCCAGTCGACCATTCAAGAGCAGGAACAGATTCTTCGTAATTTCCGCCGAGAGCTTTCCGAAGTCCAATCCAAGAAGACCTCACTCGAAGTCGCCATCAGTAAACGAGAGATGAAACTCAATGCGCTCCGAGAGCGTTTCGAAAATCACTATCAACTCTCTTTAGAAAACCTCCCTGAGTTTACCGAAGAGGATCAAGCCCCTGACTGGCAGATGATCGATGCCGAGGTCTCCGAGAAACGTCAACGCCTCGATAGCATGGGTCCGGTGAACTTAGATTCGATTGCCGAATACGAAGACTTGGAGAAACATCACCAAAATCTCGTCAATCAATTAGCGGATCTTCGCAACTCTCGCGAACAACTTTTAGAAGCGATTAAAAAGATTAACGAAACAACCAAGATTCTCTTCTCGGAAACCTTCGAGAAGGTTCGCATCAACTTCCAACAAACCTTCACCGAACTCTTTGGAGGAGGAATGGGAAAACTGGTCCTTCAAGATGAAAATGATCCCCTCGAATCAGGAATCGATATCATCGCCAAACCTCCGGGAAAACAGCCGCAAAGCATTACGCTTCTTTCAGGAGGAGAAAAAACAATGACGGCGGTAGCGCTCCTCTTCGCTCTTTATCAAGTAAAGCCGAGTCCCTTCTGCGTCCTCGATGAAATGGATGCCCCGCTCGATGAATCGAACATTAATCGCTTCATCAAGATGTTAAAACGATTCCTCTCGAATTCTCAATTTGTGGTCATTACCCATAACAAGAGAACCATTAGCGTCGCCGATGCCTTGTACGGAGTCACGATGCAAGAGCGAGGGGTCTCTTCGATTCTCTCTTACCGTCTCAATAAACATGAAGAGCAAGACAAGAGCCCTGAGTCTCATCCTCGATCCTCGGGGGAAAATCGTGATCAAGAGGCCTCGAATGCCTTGATCGAAGAGATGGTCTTAGCCTCCACTCCTTTGGTCGATACCCCTGCCTCCTCTGAACCGACGCAAAACTAAGAAGATGTGAAGCGCTCTTTCTTTTTGATCTCAATTCTCCTTCTCCCGTGCCTCGGCTTGTGCGCGGAGGATTGGGTTCAAACGAGTCCCACAGGGAAGATCGTGATCAAAAACATTTCGGAAACTCCGGTCATTGAAGCTGAGGTCAAGGATCTCTCGGAATCGGAGATTCAAAAATCGTTCCGGCTCGCCTCACGCTATCTTGCCCTCGCTAAAGCGCCGATTCGTTATCCGATCATCTTGATCTTCCCTGGATGGAATCCCAGCCTAGAGAGCCCCAAACCGAAGAAAATCTATCTTCAAATGGTGCTGAGCAGTTACACCACCCTTCCGGATCCCAAAGAAAAAGGACTTCGACTCTCAACCCTCAGCGGGGGCTCCGTTCTTGCGGTCTCCCGCCGTGGCGACTATAACTCCGAGGAGTGGCTCCAAGACCTTCAACTCCTGATCCAACATCTCGGCGAAATTAATCTCCCTTCCGTCGGCCATCCCCAACGGATGCTTTTTCATAACACCACTCTCACGCTTCCTTTCTGGAGACTCTCCGAAGTCCAAATTTCAATCCCCACACTCAACTAAAACCGATGCCCCCCCCTCTCACCTCCGAGGGCCTCTTAATCCATAAGTTTCCCTTTCAAAACAGCGATCTCATCGTCACCTGGCTGACTCAAGATCATGGGCGAATTAAAACCATTGCGAAGGGGGCCTTACGCTCCGGATCGACCTATCAGGGAGTCCTTGATCTTTACTATCAATGTGAAATTCAATTTATTTCAAAAACAAAAAGTGAAATTGATACCTTAAAAGAGGTTCACCTCACGGAGCCTTATTTGGGAGTCCGACGCGACTACAAAATCATTCAACTGCTCCATTACTTCACAGAGATCATTGAATCTCTCACCGAGCCGAGAACTCCGATAGAGCCGTATTATGACCTTTTCCATAAAGCCGTTGCTTATCTGAATCAAAAAGAACCGAGCCTCGAATTAATCAATCGATTTGAAAAAAGGTCGCTCGATCTTGCGGGAATCTCCATCGACTGCTTTATCTCGTTGAAGGGGACGTTAGAAGCCAACGGCTATCGTATTCCGAGAAGTCACTCCAAAATTCAAGAGCTTAAATTTGATCGGCAATAATTGATCGGCAATAAAAAACCCCGAGGTTTTTGACCTCGGGGTTTTTTAAATAAAAGGCGATTAGTCGAGATGTTGTGAAACGAGTTTCGTCATTTCAAACATGCTGACTTTTTTCTTACCATTGAACACAGCCTTCAACTTATCGTCGGCATTGATCATGGTGCGTTGCTTTGGATCTTGAAGATTGTTCTTCTTAATATAGATCCAGAGTTTTTTGGTGAGCTCTGTACGAGGAAGGGGTTTTGATCCCACAACTTCTGCGAGGGCTTCATCTGGTTGAACGGGTTTCATGAACGCCGCGTTAGGTTTACGTTTTGTTGCTGTCTTTGCTGGTGCTTTAGCCATTGTGTTCTCTCCTTTTGATTTGAGGTTGCAGCCTTCTTTCCTATCCTCTCCCTCTAATGAAGCAACCTTTTTTTTATTATTTTCATGGGTAAAATGAAAATTTATCAAAAATTAGAATTTACACTTTTATGTTTGAAATCGCAAAACAGCGTTCTATGCTGAACCATGACCGCTATCGATTATCAACCTAAAGTCATCATCATTGACGATCAATTGCTCAATTTAAAGCTCGCCGCTACGATCCTCAATAGAAAAGGATATGACACTAAGTGTATCTCTGAGAGCACCCATGCGTTAGAGGCGATTACGGCCTATTCCCCCGACTTAATTCTCCTCGATATCATGATGCCGGACTTAGATGGGATTACTCTCTGTAAACAGCTCAAAGCCGACCCTGCCACCCACGATATCCCGATTATCTTTATCACCGCAAAAACGGGGTCAGAGAGCTTAGTCTCCTCCTTTGAGGCGGGAGCCGTTGACTTTGTCACGAAACCTTTTCAAAACGAAGAACTCCTAGCACGAGTAAAAAGCCACGTTCAGATTCGACTCCTCCAAAAGAATCTTACCGAATCCTTTCAAAAACTTGAAAAAAAACAGAATGAATTAATCTCCAGTCAAAAACAGGTCAAGGAACTAAAAAACGCCATGATCAAAATTTGCGCTTGGACGAAACAAATCGAGATCGAAGGAAAATGGATTAGCATCGAGGAATATTTTACCAACCATCTGGGACTTCAACTCACCCATGGGGTCAGCGACTCCGCAGCTAAAGAGATTCTTAAAAGTCTCTAAATAATCCCTTTTTTCATCGACCTTTCCCATAATATTTTTATTTTTGCTCCTTTATGATTCATCAAAGAGTTTTAGTAACGGGAGGAGCTGGCTTTATTGGTTCGAATTTCATTCGTCACCTTCTCCTCCAAAAAAGCGCCCTTACTAAGCTCGTTAACCTCGATCTCCTGACCTACGCAGGAAACCTTGAAAACTTAAAAGAAATTGAGACCGACTCGCGCTACCATTTTATCCAAGGAGATATCGGAGACTCCCTCCTCCTCTCCAATCTTCTCAAAGAACATCAAATCCAGGCTGTTCTTAACTTTGCGGCGGAATCTCATGTCGACCGTTCAATCGATTCGGCAGAGCCGTTTTTTGAAACGAATGTAATGGGAACGCTCTGTCTTTTAGAGGCGACCCGCGCCTATTGGAAAACAGTTCCCCCTCAAGCCGCTGCCGAATTTCGATTCCTTCATATTTCAACAGACGAAGTCTACGGATCCCTTTCTTTAGAGGACTCCCCCTTTCAAGAATCCACCCCCTTTGCTCCGAACAGTCCTTATGCCGCCTCAAAAGCCTCCAGCGATCATCTCGTCAGATCCTTTCATCACACCTACGGACTGCCCACCCTCACCACGAATTGCTCGAATAACTATGGTCCTTATCAGTTTCCTGAAAAATTGATCCCGCTCATTATCCTCAATGCACTGGAGGAGAAAGCGCTTCCTATTTACGGAGATGGTAAGAATATTCGCGACTGGCTCTTTGTCGAAGATCATTGCACGGCAATTGCCGCCGTTCTTGCCGATGGAAAAGCGGGTGAGACCTATAATGTCGGCGGTAACTCCGAAACTCCGAATATTCAGATCGTCGATACGCTCTGCACCTTACTCGACGAACTTCATCCGCGAACCAATGGAAAATCTTATCTGGAACTCAAAACGTTTGTGAAAGATCGACCCGGTCACGATCGCCGCTATGCCGTTAATTTTAATAAAATTCATCAAGAGTTAAAATGGTCTCCCCAAGAAAACCTCCACACTGGACTTCGAAGAACAGTTCAATGGTATTTGGAGCATCGAAAATGGTGTACGCAAATTACTGAAAATAAATATTCACGAGATCGCCTCGGAAAAAACTGACTATGAAGCCACGCAAAGGGATTATACTCGCAGGAGGATCGGGAACTCGTCTTTTTCCAATCACCAAAGTTGTCAGTAAACAGATGCTCCCTGTTTACGATAAACCGATGATTTATTATCCACTCTCGGTTCTGATGCTCGCGGGAATCCGTGAAATACTCCTGATTACCACTCCTCATGATCAATCTAAATTTCAAGATCTTCTCCAAGATGGCGCTGACTTCGGAGTCAAATTCACCTACGAAGCCCAGCCCAAACCGGAAGGCCTTGCTCAAGCCTTCATAATCGGAGAACGTTTTTTAGATGGGGCCCCCTCCGCACTCGTCCTTGGAGATAATCTCTTTTACGGCGAAAAAATCTCTCAAACTCTCAAGAAAGCCTCTCTTCAAGAGAGGGGAGCAACCATTTTTGGCTATCGCGTCGCAGATCCCACTCTTTACGGAGTGGTCTCCTTTGACCCCTCAGGAAAGGCGATTTCACTCGAAGAAAAGCCGCAAAAGCCAAAATCAAATTATGCAATTCCAGGAATCTACTTTTATGATTCCAAGGCCTCTGCCTATGCCAAAATACAGAAGCCCTCTCCTCGTGGAGAACTCGAGATTACGGATCTTAATCGAACCTACCTCGAGTCCGGAGAACTCCAGGTCGAACTCCTCGGCCGCGGAACGGCATGGCTTGATACGGGCTCTCCTGAGGCCTTACTTCAGGCCGCTAATTTTGTCCAGGCGATCCAAGATCGTCAGGGATTAAAAATTGCTTGTATCGAAGAAATTGCCTATCGTAATCAATGGATCGACTCCACTCAACTCTCCCAACGCGCCGATTCTATGGGAAAAACCGACTACGCACAGTACCTGCGACAACTCATCGCAGAGACTCTCTAAATAGATATTTTAAATGAAAATAGCCATCTTCAGTGATATTCACTCTAACTTAGAGGCTCTTGATGCTGTCTTTGAAGATATGGAATCCCAAGGAGTCTCCCATCGTCTTTGTCTCGGCGATATCGTCGGGTATGGAGCCTCTCCAAGTGAAGTGCTCGAACTCACACGCAAGAAATCCCTTCATATCCTTTTGGGGAATCATGACGAAGCCTGCTCGACGGAGCCTGGAATCGAATACATCGGTCATGTGAAAGCAGGGATCCACTTTTCTCTGAGTCGTCTCTCTCAAGAACAAAAACTTTTTTTAAAAAATCTCCCGCGAAAAATGACTTGGGAAAATATGACCCTCACTCACTCCTCCTTGTTTCAACCGGAGCGTTGGCACTACCTGAATACTCCGCTCAATATTGAGGTGAACTTTCAGTATCAAAAAAATCAAATCTGCTTTTGTGGACATACTCATGTCCCTGTTTTTTTAGAGAAAACAATTTTGACCTCCTCGCAAAAAGCAATGGGCAAGCATTTCATTACTCCTGAAAAACGCTATCTCATCAACTGTGGAGCCGTCGGTCAGCCTCGCGATGGCGACCCACGAGCCTCTTACGTCATTTATGACTTAAATGAGAAAAGCATCGAATTTCGGCGTGTTGACTATGATATCGAATCGGCTCAGAAGAAAATTCGGGATGCCGGACTTCCCTCCATTTTAGCCGATCGACTTGCCAAAGGAGCTTGAACTCGCCCTTTATGGTGATCCATCTCTTTGCCGTCGGAAAACCGAAGCTTTCCTATGTTTCACTCGGGATTGAGGAGTATCAAAAACGATTTCCCTCGACCTTTCAACTTCATCTTCATTATCTCAAAGCAAGTCAGCCTGATAAAGAGATTAAGGCCTTTATTGAGGCTACTCCTAAAATGCGCAGGGTTCTCCTTGATGAAACCGGCAAAAACTACACAAGTCGCACCTTCGCCCGCCAGCTTCAAACTTGGCATGAACAACAACCCCTTCCAATCGCATTTTTAATCGGTGGGGCAGAGGGTCATTCACTCTCCGTAAAAAAAGAATCCCCCCACCTCATCAGCCTCAGCACGCTCACCTTCCCCCACGAAATGGCTCTCCTCCTTTTCATTGAACAACTTTATCGAGCCCACACCATCCTCTCCCGTCATCCCTATCACCGGGATTAACGCAAGAGAAGCAATTCCCAATACAGGAATGACGAATCTGGGGTAATCCCAGCCCAACAAAGGCTTTACCTCTCACGATAAACTTCTTAGATTCTCTTTGCCCTACCTTGTTCGTGACGACGGATGCATGTCTTTCCTCCGATAAATAATAAAAATGGGAAGCCTCGCTCACTTCAACGTGACGCCTGGCCTTGACTGGACGGCGAAGCCCAAGTGGCCGCTTCCACCTTAACCTACATGGGTCGAAAGATCCCATCCTGACGGCAAGGCGGGGCACTTTTTTTATTTTACGAATGATTTGAATTGTCGATTGGATCTTGTGCGATTAAAATATTGCAATGGGACTTTGGGACTCTACTCATTCAGTTGATCGCGAGAAAAAAGCTCTCGATGAGAAACATCGTGAGATTCAGCGTCAGATTCAGGAACTCCAACAAAAAGTTCAAAATCTCTCACAAAATCACTCTGAAGAGAAAGCCCCCCTTTTTCAAGAGGAGGAGATTCGCCCCCTCGAGGGTCATCACCGCTTGCCCACCCGAAAAAAAGAACCCTCCCCCTCTTTACGAACGCATCAACATCGAGATCGCAACCTTTTCTTTATTTTCATGGGTGTCTTTACTTTCTTTCTTTATCTTATTTACCGCTTCTGGAGCTCCCCTTCTTAAACCCAGATTTTTAAAGGACTTGAAACTTGCGAATAAAAACCTATAAAGAAAAGAATGGCTTCGGAATCTGAAATACCGAAAGGGGAATCCTCTCACCCTTTTGTGAATCCCCTGAGAGAAGTAGTTCAAAATAAACTCCAGAGTGGCAAGCTCGATCTTCCTGTTCTTCCCGAAGCCGCCTCAAAGGTCGTGACTCTCAGTTACGATGAAAACTGTGATATTTCCCAACTCGCTGCGGTCATTAAACGGGATCAAGCTCTTTCTGCGAATGTCCTTCGAATTTCGAACACCCCTATTTACTCTGCAGGAACTCAAATCAAAACTCTCGATCATGCGGTCTCCCGATTGGGAATGAAAAAAGTCCGCGATATCGCTCTCATTATCTCTTGCGAAAGTCGTGTTTTTCAAGTTCCCGGTTTTGAAAAAGAGGTCCGTCTGCTTTTTAAACACTCTTTAGCCTCTGCCGGATTTGCTGAGGCGATCGCGCGACTCCGTCGACTCAATATCGAGGAGTCCTTTCTCGCAGGCCTTCTTCATGATATTGGAAAACCGCTCCTGTACCAAACGATCTCCGATTTACAAAAAGAGCGAGGAGCCGCATATCCTATCGAAGCCGTTCAAATTGTCGTTCAAGAGTTCCATCAAAATTTGGGATCTGAAATGGTAAAAAAATGGGCTCTCCCTGAAAGACTTGTGGAGACGATCGCCTATCACCATAACCCGATGGAGGCCCCCACTTGCTCTCAACAAGCTCAATTAACCTCTCTGGCGAGTGATTTTTCGCATCATTTAGTTGGCCCTTTAGAAATCTCTGAAGAAACTCTTCGAGATCACCCCATGCTCGGCCCCTTAAATCTTTATGAAGAAGAGGTTGAAGCCTTATTCAAACAAAAAGAAAAAGTACTCGAACTTGTTCAGGCGGTCTCATGAGTGAAGTCATCTACCAGTGTGATATTATTGTGATTGGAAGCGGTCCTGCAGGACAAAAAGCCGCGATTCAAGGAATTAAATCCGGAAAGAAAGTCATCGTTGTTGAACAAGAGGCCAAAGTCGGCGGCGCCTGTGTTCATCGCGGAACCATTCCCAGTAAGACGCTCCGAGAAACGGCGGCGGCATTTATCGGATTTCGACGACGAACCGGAAATATTTTCAAACTCGAACTCAATGAAGAGACTCAAATCTCCACATTAATGAAACGTCTCGAAGAGGTGATCAAAGCTCATGAACATTATATGGGCAGTCAGCTTGAGCGTAATGGAGTCGATCTCTGGCATGGACGCGCAAAATTTCTCGATGCCCATACCGTCGAAGTTTTAAAAATCGATCGGACCCGACATAAGGTTCAAGCGAAAACAATTCTGATTGCCGCAGGATCTCAGCCCCGAAATCCAGAAAACATGATCGTCGATCATGAGCATATTCTCGATAGCGACTCCATCCTCTCGATGATCTATCTCCCCAAGACAATGACCGTCTTAGGGGCTGGGGTGATCGCCTGTGAATATGCGACGATTTTTGCCTCTCTCGGAGTTAAAGTGACGATTATTGACAAAACCGATCGTCCCCTCTCCTTCCTTGATCCTGAGATCACCGATCGTTTCGTCAAAAGCTTTGAAACAACCGGCGGACGTTTTATTCCTAAGGGAGCGGTCAAAACCTGTGTCTGGAATGGAGTCGATCAAGTGATCACCACGCTCGAAAGTGGAGAAGTAATCGAATCGGAAAAATGTCTCTTTGCCCTCGGCCGTGTCGCCTGCTTGAAAGGACTTAATATCGAAGCGGCAGGGCTGAAAGCGACCGATCGTGGGATCATCGCAGTGAATGAATTTTGTCAAACCAACGTCTCTCACATCTATGCCGCAGGCGATGTGATTGGGCCCCCTTCCCTCGCCTCCTCCTCAATGGAGCAAGGCCGTCGGGCAATTCTTCATGCTCTCGGACTTCCAATTGGAAAATCAGGGGAAACCCTTCCGATGGGGATTTATACGATTCCTGAAATGTCGAGCGTCGGACTATCCGAGGCCGATGCAATCAAGAAATATGGCAGCGCCATCGTCGGACGAGCTAAATTTGAAGAGGATGCTCGTGGACAAATCGCAGCCATCCAAGATGGAATGCTTAAACTCATTTGTGACCCTCAAGGAAAAAAACTTCTCGGAATTCATATTATCGGAGAAGGTTCAACTGATTTGATCCACGTCGGACAAATGGCTCTTTATGCCGAGTGTGATGTCGATGTCTTTGTTGATAATATATTCAATTTTCCAACAATGACAGAGGCCTATCGTGTCGCCGCCTTTGATGCTATCGAAAATCGCTTGAAACTTGCTCATTGATAAATCGGTCAAAGACCGAAACCAAGGATATCTCAGCAATAAAAATATTTTCTACCCCATTTCAATCTCATTGAATTCCGATTTATGAATTCTAAACCCAAATTTTGGCAAGATTCAACTCCGAAAGCTTTCGGGGTTAAAAATACAGTTCCATTTTTTTGTTTTCGGACTTTGCCCCGATTTGGATCGGGGGAGCACGAATATTTTTCGTGGGAACGAAAAATGTTGACCATTTTGCGAAAGATTTTAAGAGTGAGGGACTAATGACACAGGACTCCGTCCCTCCCTTGATTATAGGAACTTGGATGCGCGAGTCGGATCTCGCCCACTTTCCTCCCTTTTTTCTTCCTTACCCAGAGATTCGCCTCATCGATGGAAGAACAGAGCCAATCGATATCAGTCAAATGGATGGCCTTTTGTTAACGGGTGGAGGAGATATCTCACCCCGATTTTTAAAACAGCCCGTTCCTGATCCTTCGATTTTAGATTCAGTCAATGAGGCACGAGATGAGTGGGAGTTTCCGATGCTCGAAAAAGCCCTGGCAAAGAAAATCCCGATCCTTGCGATCTGCAGAGGATTACAGGTTCTCAACGTGACCCTTGGAGGAACCCTTTATTTGGATATTTCAGGCCACAATCTTCCTGAACAAAAAAGCGATAACTGTCAAAAGCTTCAATACAATCGACGTCGATCGATCGCTTTTGAAAAAGTCAACAGCTCCCACCACCAAGCATTAAACCGACTGGGAACAGGGCTTCGAATCGAGGCCTGGAATGAAGCCGATCAAATTATCGAACAGGCCCGCTTAGAGGGCTATCGCTTTGCTTTAGGAACTCAATATCACCCCGAGCGAGATCCCTCTTATCGACCGATTTTCGAACTCTTTATTCAAGAGGTCCTTCGCTTCTCCCAGAGTCCCAAAAAGAGCTAGCAGGCGGATCTTTCCCATCACCGCCCCATGGAAGAATCAAGACGTTATTACATTTAGAAGCTGCGAGGTGATCTCAGACCAAGAATGGAGGAATAAACCGCAGACTTTCTTTCGACATCAAGGTGACCGTTGAGAAAGAATCTATTTGATCCAACCCCAACGCTTGCCAAAGGGCCAAAAGGCAACAAAGCCGGTCCCGACAAGGTTCTCGCGAGGGACGGGACCCCAACCGCGACTATCAAAACTGTTGTAGCTGTTATCTCCCATCGCCCAAAAACGGTCAGTCGCAAGCTGGTAACTCTCTTGAGGAGTCGCTAAAAAATTAATCCCCGGAAGATTCGAGGTATACCCACGGTATCCCTCTTTCGCTGCCTGAACTTTGGTCACCATCGGATTATCATCGAGGATCTTCCCGTTTACAAAAAGATGCGGCTCTTCAATTCTTAAGGAGTCATGGGGCACTCCCACACATCGTTTAATGTAATATTGTGACCCTGCGATTCCTCTCATCGGGAAATCTTTTTCAATCCCCTCAATTCCTCTCGTCGTAAAAACAAAAACCTCAGCACGTTTCGGAAGTCGAAAATGAATCGTCATTTTATCCACGAGCACAAAATCCCCGGATTCCACTTCCAAATTTAAAATATCCTCTCCTTTACGAAAAAACTGATCGCGATGAAGTCCTGACTTCTTCACCGCCTCCATCGGCAACCAAAGTCGCTCGGTCACTCCATTGGTAAAGATAAAATCAGCATATTGAAACCAAGGAGTAAAACTGCCCACACGATAGCTGGCCAACGTTAAATCTTCGGGAGCGATAAATCGTTTGTACGACTTCCCAAAAATTACTTTTTGATAAACTTGCTCAAAAAAACTAGGGGTCTCCCCTGTTCGATGCTCAATCTGAACGCCGTATAAAGTCGGCTTCATCGAATCGGTAGGAATCACAAAAGGCTGAAGAAAATAGCATTTGATCGAAAGAGCCACCACAATCGCAACCAAAAACGACTCGACATTCTCAAAAGCCCATTCGTTTTCAGACGAAGGAAAATGTTGTTGAAAAAGCTCATCCGCATCAGAAATAAAGGATTTGTAATCCGATTCCAGTTTCGATTTCTTCACCGTTTGATAGCGTTCTTCAAAGGCCAAAACCGACTTCAAATCAGCATCAGCGAGTAAATCCTCACGAAATTTTCGTTTCGTCTGAATCACTTCAAAACATTCCCTCGCCTGTTTACGTAAAGATCGCAGCTTAAAGAAAGAAAAAAACATCCTCCCTCTTCTAATCTTCTAAAGAGGGTTGTCGATCATAAATCGGTCAAAGAGCGAAACTAAGGATATCTCCTCAATGAAAATATTCTTTGCCCCATTTCAATCGCATTGAATTCCGATTTATGAATTTTAAAATGGGACTAAAACCGCGTGCATCCTTGAAAAAATGAGTTAGAATGTTTCCTGTGAATATCAAAACCGATTGGATCGCTGCCCACGAAGATCATCGCCGTCTCTATCAGGACTTTATTTATGTCTATCCAGTGATCTCCCGCCGCTCTCAGGGGGTTTCGATCGGGATCAATTTAAATCCGGATAAAATCTGTAATTTCGATTGCATCTACTGTGAGGTCGATCGCCTCACCCCGGCCCGCAAGAAAAAAGTCGATCTTCCGCAGCTCGAAGAGGAGCTCCGTGCGATGATCGAAATCTGGAAAGATCACTCTCTTTTCAACGATAAACCTTTTTCTAGTGCTCCTGTTTCTTGGAGAGGATTGAACGATATCGCTTTCAGTGGCGATGGCGAGCCGACCACCTGTCCGGTTTTTGAAGAGGCGGTCGATATCGCTCTTAAACTCCGTGCCGAATTACTCGACCCGGCGACGAAACTCGTTCTGATCACCGACTCTGCCTGTCTCGATCGTCCGGGAGTCATTCGTGGACTCCAAAAAATGCAACAAGGAGCCCATGAAGTCTGGGCAAAACTGGATGCAGGAACGACCGACTATTATCAACTCGTGAATCGCTCCTCGATCTCCTTTGATCGAATCCTCAAAAACATTCTCCAGACCTCCCAATGGCTTCCATTAACGATCCAAACCCTCCTGCTCAAAATCCATGGGGAACTCCCTTCAGAGGCCGAGATCAATGCCTACATCGATCGATTGAAAGATATTCAAGCCCAGGGGGGAATGATCAAACAACTTCAGCTCTACACCATTGCCCGCCCCACCCCGGAAAACTTTGCCGAGGCGTTAAGCCGTGTCGAACTTGATACGATTGCCGCAACGATCTTCAAGGCGACCTCACTTCCTCAAGTCTTAGGCTATGGAAAGGAGTAGAGCGCTTAATAGCTCGATAGCTCAATAGGTCAATAGCCTGAAGGCAGTAAATTTAGCCACATAATGCTCCACCAATCCCAAGCTCGAAATCTCAATGATTCCTCTGCTTCATCATGAGTACCCCCCACATTCGACCGGTCTTTCCTTTTTCCAATCGATAGGAATAAAAACGCTGGAGATCCGATCCGGTACAAAGGCCACAATCTTCAAAATGAATCACCCCCATCGATTTGGCCTGTCTGCCAATTTCCTCCGCAAAAGGAACTTCATAATGAGGGGGACGAATACAGGGTCCTAACTGAACCCGGATATCCTCAATCCGTGATCCCCGCTGATCCCTCATCACTTTTAAGGTCTCTGCGGTAATATTTTTCTCCGTTCCTTTACGTCCTGAATGAGCAACGGCGATGACCTGATTCACCGGATCATAAAAAAATAGCGGTCCGCAATCGGCGACACGAACCACTAAAGCAACTCCCGTAACAGCGGTCACTAAAGCATCAACCCCGGCGACTTTTTCGACTTGAGGATGATCGACGACCGCTACACCATTCCCATGAATTTGTTCCGCTTGAACGGTTTGTGAAAAATCGATCTCCAATAATTGCAGTGAACTCTCGAGCTCCTGATTTAACGATTCAAGACTGCATCCAGATCGTTGAGAAAATCCATGAATGAGATCAGGACTGTTTAAAAGAGGAAATTGAATCCAGTTCATATCAATCTGAATTATTCCTTACTCGGCTCTAACTTTAAAGCCTGTTCGATCACCGAACTCTCTTTTTCAGGAATGGCGATCACCGCCTCGGCGCGAGGAATTTTTACCGATCTCTTCGGAGAACTTTCCTCTGCCTTGAACGGATGAATTTTCTTTTTTTCCTCCGCTTTCATCAAGGAAGACTTTTGTAAATCGGAGACCTCCCTAGACTCAAGATCCGTTGGACTCGCCTCTGTCCCCTCCACCCAAACCGTTGGAATCGCCGTCGCACGCTCGAGCTCCGCCCAAGCGAGGAGGAGATCATGTTTCGATTGAAGTTGATTAATTCGAGAGGTCGTTAAGGCCACTTGACTGGAAAGAGAGTCGATTTGAAGACCCGTACCGACCTCAAAACGAACTCGAGCCAAACGAAGAGCCTCCTCAGCAGATTCAATATTTTTCTCTTGAGAAACAAGGAGCTCCTTCGCCTCGAGATAACTCGAATAGGAACGACGAACTTGAACTTCAATTTCCAGTTTTTTAGCATCGATCTCATGTTGGAGTTGACGAATCATCGAGCGGGTTTGATCGACCTTCGCCTTGCTTTCAAAGCCATCGAAAATTTTCCACTCCCCTTTGATTCCTGCGATATAACCTTCATTGATTTGATCTAAATTTGGCTGAAACCGATCACTCATCCAATCGTATCCGCCAAAGGCCGATAAGGAGGGAATCGCTCCCGAGCGATCGATCTTAATCTGTTTTTCCTTACTCTGAATTTGATAGAGCAACGACTTGAGTTCAGGACGATTTTCAAAGCTCTTTTGAATCAAGTTCTCCACTTCAAGCTCCGATTTAATTTCTGGAAATTGGTCGGAAATCTCAAAAGGAAGCTTTCGTATATCAGAGGGAAGCACAAACCCCATCCCTTGAGCCAGCTCCGCAAGAGCAATCCGATAGCTGTTTTTGGCACGAATGAGTTTCGGTTTTTCATTCGCAAGCTCCACCTCAGCACGAAGAACATTAAATTTCGTCGCCGTTCCTGCCTTCACTTTTTTACGTTGTTGTTCGAGCTCCTCCTCCAAAAGCTGAATCGATTTTTCAGAAACCTGAATGAGTCCTTTTTGATAAATCGCCTGATAATAATTTTTCTTAACGATGAGAATCGTTTCGTTGACCAAATTTTGAATCTCTTGCTGAATTGATTTCTCATTTAACTTCTCTCTCTGATTTGCTGCAGAGAGTTGCCCTCCTTCGTATAGAGCTTGAGTCACCCGAAGCGATACCCCCCATTGATCCTCATTTTGAGGGGGACCAAAAGGAGTGCCAAAACGCCCTTTGTCCTCGGTTTGTAATAGCGGCGAAACAAAGAGTTGAGGAAGCGCTCCTGATCGTACTTGAAGAAGGAGTCCTTTATTTTTAACCAGCTCCTCCTTCATTTTTAAGAGCGAGGGATTCTTAATCATCGAATAATCAAGACACTCCTGAAGGGTCATCAAACGGCCCTTTGTCTCCTCCCCTTTAAGAAAAAAGGGAAGCAGCAAGAACACGAAGAGAAGTCGATTCAGATTGATCATGCGGTTATTTTTATCTTATTTCAAAACGGCTCATTTTTGAATACTTTTACTGAGTAAAAATATTGACTATACCGTCCAGACGGTATAGTTATAAGGAATGTCCTCCGAAAAAGCAAGTCCTGTCCGAGAGAAAATTCTCGAAGCGGCTGAAATGCATGTTTTAGAACAGGGAACCTCCACCTTGACCTTAGAGGCGGTCGCCAAGGCGGCTGAGCTGAGTAAAGGAGGGCTGCTGTATCATTTTCCGAATAAAGATGAGCTGATTAAAGGGCTTGTGACTCGGGTCTACGAGCATTGGATGAATTGCCTTCAGGTTGCATATGGCAAGGAAAAGCCAGGGAAAGGGCATATGGCGAGAGTTCTCTTTCGCGATACCTTTGAGCCGGAACTTCCGCTCGACTCTCCGAAATGGAAACGACATCAACGACTTGTTGCCGCCCTTGCCGCAGCGATCTCCCATAATCCCCACCTGATTCTCTGCTGTCGTGAGTCCTATCAAAAATTTTTGACTGAATTTGAGAAGGATGAACTTCCGCTGGGAAACTCTCTCGTGATGATGTGTGTCTATGATGCCCTGTGGTGGTCGACGGTTTTTGGAACCTACACCTTGAATGACCCGCAACGGGAGGCCCTCAAAAAGACCTTATCTCAGCTCCTTGAACTTCAACCGCAGAGCTCCTTATGATTCGTTGGATTGTCACGATTACCATTCTTTTCTCTGTGATTCTTGGAATCGCTTATCTTAAGTATTCCAAAGTCAAGTCTGCGATTGCCCAATTCGCTGATTTTGCCCCTCCTCCTGCAGTCGTGACATCGATGAAAGTTCCGTACGAAAGTTGGAGTAGCAATCTTGAAGCCATTGGAACCTTTAAAGCCGCCCAAGGGGTTCTGATGAGCTCCGAGGAATCAGGGAAAATTATTCGTCTTAACTTCGAGTCGGGACAGACGGTGAATAAAGGAGAAGTGATCCTTCAACTGGATACCTCCGTTGAAGAGGCACAATTGAAAACCTCGATCGTGAAGCTAGATCTAGCAAAAATCACCGCAGATCGAACCCGACAGCTTTATAAAGAGCAGGCCGCCACCTCTTCAGAAATTGATGATGCCGAATCTAAATTAAAACAGATCGTCGCAGAGGTCGCGTCATTGAATACCACGATTCAACGTAAGATCGTCACCGCACCGTTCACTGGCGTTCTGGGAATTCGTCAGGTTCAACTCGGTCAATATGTCACTCCTGGAACAACTTTAGTCAGCCTTCAAAATCTCAAACCGATTTTCTTAAACTTCACTCTCCCGCAACAAAATATCAGCCAAATCAAGGTAGGACAAAAAGTGACGGTTAAAGTGGATAGCTATCCTCAAAGAATTTTTGAAGGAACTCTCACGACAATTCAACCGGAAGTGGATGCACAAACCCGTAACATTCAACTGCAAGCGACTTTTGCCAATGAAGATGAAGCCCTCTTCTCAGGAATGTTTGCGAATGTTTCCCTCAATTTAAATCGGGAAGTTAAATCCCTCATTATTCCTCTCACCGCTATTCAATACGCCCCCTATGGAGATGCTGTTTATGTCATTGAAAAACTCAAAAATGAAAAAAACGGGAAAGAGTATCAAGGAGCCCGACAACAATTCATCAAGCTCGGGGTCACTCAAGGAGATTGGGTTCAGGTGATCGAAGGACTTCAAGAAGGTCAAGAGATCGCGACAATGGGGGTCTTTAAATTGCGACAAGGGGTTGCAGTCGTGGTGAATAATGAAATTCAACCCAACCTCCAAAAACAACCTGATTTAAAGGATCGATAACGCTTTTCTCAAGTTTTTAACTGCTCATGAAAATCACCGATCTTTTCATTCGAAAACCGATTTTGGCGATTAGTATCAATCTTCTGATTCTTCTCATTGGAATCACTTCGATTCAGAAACTCAACGTCCGACAATATCCTCGTAGTGATAGTGCCGTCGTCGTCATTACCACGGCTTACATTGGAGCAAGTGCCGATCTCGTTCGCGGTTACATTACCACTCCTCTCGAACGAGCGATCTCAAGCGCTGAAGGGATCGACTATCTTGAATCGGCAAGTCGCCAAGGATTAAGCACGATTCGAGTCAATCTACAGCTCAACTACAAACCGAACGACGCCCTCACTCAGATTCAATCCAAAATCGACCAAGTCAAAAATCAACTTCCCCCTGAGGCAGAGACCTCCGTCATCAATGTCGAAAGCAAAGATACCTCCTTTGCCGCGATGTATATTAGTTTTTACTCTGATAAACTGGATGAAAATCAGATCACCGATTATTTAACTCGAGTCGTTCAACCGAAACTCTCCGTCGTTCCTGGCGTGCAACGGGCTGAAATTCTGGGAGATCGAACCTTTGCGATGCGTATTTGGCTTAAGCCCGATCGAATGGCCTCACGCGGACTCTCTGCGACCGATGTTCGTGCCGCCCTTTCCGGAAATAATTCACTCTCTGCGATTGGGAATACCAAAGGGGCCTACATTCAGGTCAATCTGACGGCGAACACCGATCTCAAGACTAAATCTGAATTCGAAAACCTGATCGTTCTCGAAAAAAATGGGACCATTATCCGACTCAAAGAGATCGCCGATGTTGAACTCGGAGCTCAAAGTTATGAGGAGGATGTCCGCTTTGGCGGCAAAAAGGCGACCTTCATGGGAATTTATGTTCTCCCGAATGCAAACTCCCTCGATGTGATCAAAGGAATTCGTGCTATTTTTCCAGAGATTCAAAAAAGTTTGCCCACCGGAATCTCCGGAAGTATCTCCTACGACTCCACAAAATATATCAGTGACTCGATTCATGAGGTGACCAAAACGCTCATCGAAACGATTCTCATCGTCGTCGTTGTCATCTATCTCTTCATCGGCTCTTTTCGCTCGGTTCTTGTCCCCTTAGTCGCCATTCCGCTCTCCCTTGTCGGTGCTTGCTCCCTGATGTTGATGCTCGGATTCACGCTGAATCTTCTCACCCTCTTAGCCATCGTCCTCGCTGTCGGACTTGTTGTCGATGATGCGATTGTGATGCTCGAGAACGTCGAGCGACATATCTCAGAGGGAAAATCACCGTTTGATGCGGCGATTATCGGCGCCCGAGAACTTCTCGGACCGACCATATCGATGACAATTACCCTCGCTGCAGTCTATGCCCCGATCGGTTTTCAAGGGGGACTCACTGGCTCATTATTTCGTGAATTCGCTTTTGCTTTGTCAGGGGCGGTCATCGTTTCAGGAGTGGTCGCCCTGACCCTCTCCCCGATGATGTCCTCCGCTCTCCTCCACTCAAATAAAGAGATTCATGGATTTGAAAAATGGCTCAATCTCTTTTTTGAAAAAGTTAAAAACCTTTACCGCTCCATTCTGAAGGAGACTTTAGTTTCTTATAAGCTGACGTTATTTGTCGGATTGATCATCGGACTCCTCTGGATACCGTTCTACCTATTCTCAATGAAAGAACTTGCTCCCGCAGAGGATCAAGGAGTCGTTTTTGGAATCGTTCAAGCCTCCCCGAATGCCTCCTTAGATCAAACCACTCTTTTCTCGAATCTTATCAATGATCGCTTCTCTCAATTTCCGGAATGTGATCAAACCTTTCAAATTATCACTCCATCAGGGGGGTTTTCAGGGATGGTTCTCAAACCTTGGACCGAGCGAAAACGAACCGCCCAACAGCTCACTCAAGAGGCAATGGTCAAATTTAGTGATCTGAGCGGCATTCAATTTATCGCTGTAACCCCCCCTGCCCTTCCAGGAGGGAGTGATTTTCCGGTCGAATTCATCATCTCTTCAACCGATGAACCGCGACTTCTCCTTGATTATGCGAATCAACTCGTTGGCAAAGCCTTTCAAAGCGGACTCTTCATGTTTGCGGATTGCGATCTGAAATTCGACATCCCACAAACTGAAATTATTTTTGATCGTAATAAAGTCGCCTCGATGGGACTGAGTCTCCAACAAGTGAGTGCCGATCTCGGGGCGATGCTCGGCGGGGATTACGTGAATCGATTTAGCATTCAAGGAAGAAGTTACAAAGTGATCCCCCAAATCAAACGCTCTGATCGCTTAAACCCGGAACAAATTGAAAAGCTCTATGTTCGAGGTCCCGATGGAACGCTCGTTCCTCTTTCGACCTTTGCGACTCTCAAACACTCCGTTGAGCCACGGCAGCTCAATCGATTCCAACAGCTCAATTCAGTTAAAATCTACGGCCCCATGATTCCTGGAATCACCCTTGATCAAGCCCTCTCCTTTTTAGAAAAAGAGGCAAAAAAAATACTTCCGCCCGAATATGCGATCGATTTCTCTGGCGAATCTCGACAACTCCGTCAAGAGGGAGCCTCACTCGCACAAACTTTCATTCTTGCGATTCTCCTCATTTACCTGGTTTTAGCCGCTCAATTTGAAAGCTTTCGCGATCCCTTTATTATTATCCTGGGATCAGTTCCTCTCGCATTAAGTGGGGCACTCGTCTTTGTCTTTTTCGGTGTCAAAGGATCGACGATTAATATCTACACCCAAGTCGGACTGATTACCCTCGTCGGCCTTGTTGCCAAAAACGGAATCCTCATCGTCGAATTTGCGAATAAACTTCAGGAAGAGGGTTACTCAAAATTAGATGCGATCCGGGAGGCCTCCTCCACTCGTCTGCGTCCGATCCTCATGACCTCCGCGGCCACCGTCTTCGGTCACCTTCCGCTTGTCTTCGTCACGGGAGCAGGAGCTGCAGCTCGGAATAATATTGGCATCGTTTTAGTCACCGGAATGACGATCGGAACGATCTTCACCCTCTTCATTGTCCCCTCCATCTATCTCCTCCTTGGAGCCAATCGAACGGTGGAGAAAGCGCAGAGGGAGAGCGGAATAGCTTGATAGCTCAATAGTCATCTTAATATTCGATCGAAAATCCGACGTAATAATTTCGACGTAACGCAGGCTCAATCCCAAGACTTCTCACACGAGAATAATAGTCTTCATCAAGCAAATTATTGATTCCGACTAAAACGCTCACGTAATCCTTGTAGATTTTCCATTCCCCCGTTAAATCCAAAACCATATACGCCGGGACTTGATCCTGTCCCCCAATAGTCGAGTTCGTGTCATTGACGAAATGATCGGCAAGCATCGTTGAGGTTAAGGCGACTTTGCCACGATCTTTATATTGATAATCAACTCCATATTTCAGTTGATACTCAGGTGCGTACTGAGGCTCTTTTCCGTCACGAATCCCACTGACGAACTGACTGTTCATGACATTGACGCTTCCAAAGAGAGAAACCGATCTGTAACGATTTTCCAAGGATCGATCGCTCTTTAGATCGACCCCCTGCAGGGAATCATAGAACTCGCAGAGATTAAACTCCGTGGCTAACTCCGCACCACGATAAATCGCTCTTCCAGCATTCAAATTTTCTGAATTTCCAGCAGGAAGAGTGACGGTGCTAATCACATTGTCGTTATCGATGACGTACACGCTCGCATCATAATTCCAATAGGAAACAGGAGTTCCTTTGACCCCCACCTCATACGTCCAAGTGGTTCCCGACTCTAAACTCGATCCAGGACGAACCGTAACACTGGTCGGATTATAAAGCTCATCAAAGGCAACCGCACGGTAACCTTGTGAAACATTTCCGTAGAGCTGATTCTGATTCGGAAGATCATAAGACAATCCAAGAGCGAGCAACGGAACGGCTTCAAATTTAGAGGCATCGATGAGTGCCCCCCCTTGGGCGGTCCTGACGGTATTGAAATTCTCTTTCGCATAGACATCAACAAACTCAACGCGCATTCCAGGAGTGACTCCAAAATCTCCCCACTTGAATTGATTCTCAGAAAAGATCGATCCGTAGTTCACACTTCTTTCCAATTTAAACACCGAAGTCGCATCATTCAAGGAGACCCCGCGCCCTGTGTCTCGAGTTCTCGGACTATCGGAGGTATAGACCGTAAATCCCCCGGTCATCGTGTTTTGTGCCCCTAGCCCTTCCCAGTGATGTTTAAGTCTCGTATCATTGCCAAAGGTATAAAACTCCTGTCGATCGAGATTCGTGCTTAAAGAGCCCGTTGCTGTTTGACGGCGACTAAAGCGATCTTGATAACCTCCATAAATCGTTGAGGTGAACAAGGTATCGGCGGAGAGCTCATGCTCTGCAGAAAGAGAAAGACCCTGCTTCTCGATAAAGACTCGATCAAAGGTTCTTGAGGCGTTATCTCGATTATTGGCATATTGAGCAACGGTCAGCCCCCCAGCATCTCCGGCTTCATTCTTATAGTTATAGTAAGAGAGCTTGATTCGTGTCTCCTTCTCAGGGGACCAAAGAAGTTTAAATCCCCCAGTATTAGTTTGATAGTCGGTATTGATTCGCGGTCCATCCCATTGGCTATGACTGACATAAGCCGAATAGCCAAGCTCCCCGACGGTTCCCCCGATTTTATTAAAGGTACTGTAGAGTCCGTAGGAGCCAAAAATATGTTTTGTTTTTGCAGTGAACTCACGATCTAACGGAGGGTTGGCAGTCACATAGTTAATCGCGGCTCCGGGTTGTGGGCCATAAAGCAAGGAAGCCCCTCCACTGATTACTTCCACTTGCTCAACGATATCAATCGGAGGAGTATAATAGACGGTATTATAGCCATGCCAATCGGAGGAGGCCGGAATTCCATCGATTAAGGTTAATACATAGGCTGATTCATGGGGATCTCCAATTCCTCGATAAGTGGTATTGAGGTGCCCCTGACTTTGTTGCTCTGAAACCAAGATTCCGGGGGTTCTTGAAAAAACTTGGCGAAAATTTTGAGCTTGAATCGAAGGCAAGGCCGTTAAATCGGTCACCCGCGTTTTCTTTCCCTCATAGAGTTTGGTCGTCCCCTCCGAGATGGCTGACCCAGAAATAAAAGAGGTGGCGCTTTGTCCAGTTACCACGGTTTCAGGAAGAAAGGGAATCCCCGAAAAAACAACCGGCTTCTTCAGATTTTGACTCTCCTCTGAAAAACCGTGAAGCAAACACAAGCTGACTAAACCGACAAATATACGAACCACTTTCATCTCGAAACTCCTTTTCATTTTCATTAATGAAAAAAGAGGTAGGGAAAAAAAGAGATCGCGCTAACGATCGATTGCTTTAATTTAGCGTTTTCTTGTTGCGATTGGTAACCATAAATCGGAATTCAATGGTATTGCAATGGGGCAAAGAATATTTTCATTGAGAAGATATCCTTGGTTTCGATCTTTGACCGATTTATGGACTAAATCTCAATTGCTTTACCCGAGGGAGGTAAGATCACCTGCATCTCCGGTCTTTTCACTGCGAGTTCTTGCTGGAACCAGGCACTGGCCGAAGGATCCCCATGAACCAGCAGACAAACGCGAGGATTCAATCGCACGATGTAATCTAAAATATCTTCCCGTTGCGCATGAGCGGTCATATCAAATTTATCAATCCGACAATTCACCGGTTGATCTTCATCTTTCGACTGATCCATGCAGACCCGCTCTCCTTTCGGAGTCGCAAGTAGCCGGCCTGCCGGTGAATCGGGATCACAATAGCCGACAAAAAAGATGCTATTTCGCTTATCCGCCATCAACCGTTGGGCAAGGGTATTGGAAAGTGTTTTCTCGGTCATCATCCCCGAAGAGATCAGATAGATATCTCCCGGGCGAGGGCGAAATCCTTGGAGCCGTCTGCCGTCCATAATCTCGTGCTTAATCTCCTCAAGCATCACCAGCTTGGGATGACTCCGCCGCACACGCCCACAAAGTTTGTCATACGTCAGCGTCAACATTCGTCCTAAGCCCCCAATATAAATCGTCCCTTTACGGATTACATTTTGTCGTTGCAGCCAATGCAAAGAGGTCAAAAGTTCTTGGGTTTTTCCTAAGGCAAAAGCAGGGATCATCACCGCTCCCCCATTTTTAAAGGTCTCTTCGATCCCTTGAGCCAAGCGCAAAATCTCCCCCTCCCTCGTAAAACCGGGAGGACTCACATGGTTTCCCCGAGTCGTCTCAATGATTAAAGTATCAATTCCCTCTTCAGGAAGTTGAGCCCCCTTCATCAAGGTTTGATCTTTAAAATTAATATCCCCTGTATAGAGAATTCGTTTTCCTCGATGAATTAATTCCACAGCACATGAACCTAAGACATGGCCGGCCTCATGAAATTTAAAGGTTAAAGGCTCTTCCGGCTGCGCCGGTCGCCCTTCCAATGACCAATGTCGATCAATGGCACAGGTCCACCAACGATCGATCCCTCGATCGATCTCTTTATGGGTATAAAGGGGAAATTCAGGAATTCCTTTTTCGGCTTTCTGTTTGAACATCACCTCCACGGAGTTATGTAAAAGTGAGTTCGTTAAAAACTGAGTCCCCTCGGTCATAAAAACAGGGGCCTGCGGCTGATGGCGCATTAAAATCGGCATCGATCCCATATGATCATGATGAGCATGACTCAGAAAAATTGCCTTGAGGCTCTCTTTGGGAACCAGATCAATCAACGGAGTTCCAGAATAACCTTCAATTCGAGGATGCATTCCAGAATCTAAAACAACCGATCCATCCGCGCCAAAATCAAGCCAATAGGAATTTGCACCAATTTCATTGGCTCTCGTCAAATTAGTCAATTTCATAATAGCTCAGGTAACGGAATTTTAGTTGTTTTTTTAGCTCTTTCGGCGATCAGATTCGCAATCGCAATCCCCTTGGGATGAATCGACTGACGAACAATGACTTTCGCAGGCAAGACGATACTCACTGGAATCTGACGAGTCTGAATCTCATTTTTCATGAATGATGCGGCGACTCGTCCCATTTCAACCGCAAAAATTTCTACTGAAGTCAGAGGGGGATCAGAAATAGAGGCGTTCATGCTGTTCTCAAATCCGACAATCGAAACCTGGCGAGGAATCTCAATCTCACTGGCACGGAGTTCATGCATCAACTCAAAGGCCTCTCGATCGGAAGCGCATAAAATAGCCGTTGGTCGAATCGACATTTTTAAAAAAATATCGGCCGCTTTCCGAGCGATACCAGGAGCGTGAACCTCTCGAAACATGAACTCCCGAATCGGAAACATCCCCATCTCCTCAATCCCAAACTCAAAGCTCCTCACTCGCTCTTGCATTCCATGAAATTTTTCTAATCCGACGGCATAACAGCCGATCTCAGAATGCCCTTGGGAAACCAAATAGCGTAACATTTGCTGCACTCCCCCGACATTATCGGAACAAACTCGGGGTAAATCTTGTTGGTATAAGGTCGCATTGCCAACAACGATCGCTGGAATTCGGTTCTCTAACACCCATTGACGTATCCGCGGCTCGGCAAATCCAGAAAAGAGAAATCCTTGAATTCCCTCTTCCCAGAGCCGTTTTGCAATATTTAACTTACTACCAACGCTCGTAAAATCATCTCGGATCACAATCCGATAGCCAAACTCGCGAAAACTCTCTTCGGCTCCAATAAAACAATCTTGGACGACTCCATAATAATTCGAAACAAGAGATTGATTACAAAAAAAAGCAATTCGTGGAAGTTCTTCAGTTGAAGGGAGATAACGATAACCAGAGCCATCGAGCTCCAGCTCCTTACTTTCATGCAACGCCTCTAAACTTGAGGTCAAAACCGCCTTGGGGACACGAAGCATCACCATGAGCTCATCGATCACAGGTAAATGACCACCAAAATAGTCACACCGAAGAAGGGCTAGAATCAAGGAGGCGGTTCGTTTAATTAACGCCTCATGATAGTCATTTTTTTCTAAGCTCCCTTGCACTTTCCCAGTTAAAAGGGTTGAAATCAAAAGACAAGGGTCAAAAACAGGAAAATCGATAGAATTAACGACCGCATTTGACGATCCTCTGGCGAACAAAATCAAGATGCGCAAGGCTCTTCGCTTCCTGAACCATTTCCGTTAATGGAACTTTCAATCGGAAACTCCAATTCGAGTCTGCCATGCTCCCCGGAGAATTGTAGCGCTCCTCTGTTCCCATCAAATCAGAGAACATCAAGACCGCCAGCCAACTCTTACTTTGTAAAATCCGCTCTAAAAATTTTCGGTGAAGCTCCGGAGTAAATTGATTCGGAGGATTTTGATCCTCTGCACCGAGCCACCGCATCAAACGCTGCATCTCCAACCATCCCTCTTTGCCATCCACTCCCACCCAGCGCTCTACCATCTCCGCATACATCGCCTTCAACGGAGAATGATCATGCGTGGCAAAGGTGGTTAAACTCAACGGAGGATAGTCAGCAATCGCGAGAAACTCCCGTGTGACTTCATTTCGAACAAAGGTCGGAATGATAAATCCCGGAATTCCCAATCGCTGCAAAGAATCGGGAACATAAGAGGGAACCTGTCCTAAATCTTCCGCAACGACCCCCGTCTTTCCAGCCGCCTTGAGAATCTGCTGAAGTCGTTCCTCCCCCTCACGTCGATTGATCGATGCCGACTCAACCGCCTCATCAGAACCGGGCTTAAATCCCGGTAATTTCCCCCCGGTCTTTACCGCCGCCGCCTCTGCAGTTAAATCAACAAATTCCCCATTGCGCTCCGGATTCCAAGGAAAGGCATAGATCCGATAAAAACCGAGCACATGATCGATCCGAAAGAGTTGAAATATCTCCGCGGTTTTTTGGACTCGTTGCCCCCACCAAGCATATTGATCTGCCTCATGGTTTTTCCATCGATAAAGGGGGATACCCCAATTCTGGCCCCATTTTTCTGTAAAGGGATCGGTCTTAAAAAACTTTTCTGGAGGGGCTCCTCCACTCCACTCAAGATCAAAGAGATTCTGAAGTGACCAAACATCGGCACTATAACGACTTACTCCAAAAGGAATATCTCCCATGATTTGAATCTGAAGTCGATCTGCCTCGGCACGAACCTCTCGCCATTGAGTCCAAGCGACCCACTGAACATAGGCGTGAAATAGCCGGCGTTTCTGCCAGAAATCGGCATCCTCCACTTCCAAAATCCATTTTTCGGCCTCTGACAGGGATTGATGCTCTTTTCCCCATCCCGTCCAACAGACATTTCCTTCGTAAAAATCGATGAGCGTTCGAAAAAGGGTGTAACTCTCTAACCAAGTGCGCTCCTGTTTTTGAAACTCTACAAATCCCTTCGACTTACTTTTCTGAAGAAACCGCTCAAATGACTCGTTTAATACCGACTGTTTGAGCGATTTTACTCGATTGTATTGAACCGAGCCGGCATTCAATGACTCTCGATCTTCGGAATCTAAAATCTTTTCGCGATCCTCTTTCGTTAATCCGGGAACCTTTTTCGGATCAAGCGTGATATAAACCGGATCGAGAGCCACGGAGCTAATCGCATTATACGGAGAATGATCGGCCCCCGTCTCATTGATCGGAAGCAATTGGAGAACCTTGAATCCAAAGTTTTTGCAAAACGCTAAGGTCTCAAGAACCGCTTCCGTATCTCCAATCCCCCAATCCCCTTGACGACGGAGGGTAAAAACGGGAATCAAAAGTCCCGCACATTTTTTCAGAGGATCGATCGAGTTCACCACGCTCCTTGGTTCAGGATATTCAAGCCTCCCCTCCCTATTTTAAGGGAGGGAAAAAAACGGACTTAGAGACTCACGACTTTCACCCAACGGATATCTTTATCTGCGAGGATTTCATTTAAAGTCGCTTCGCTCGGGGCGGTATCTAAATTCAAGACACTCAAGGCAACACTTCCAGGCTCAGAGCGACTCAATGACATATTGGCAATATTCACTTTATGCTTACCAAAAAGAGTTCCTATCCAGCCGACGATTCCGGGACGATCGAGATTCTGCATAATAAAGAGATTCCCTTCGGGAGTCGCCTCTAATAAATAGCCGTCGATCTCCACGATCCGTGGACGAGAGCCATAAAAGGTCGCACTGACGCTATGCTTTTCTGCACCACTCACAACCTCGACCTTAATCAATTCCGTGTAATCGCCAGGCTCACTGACCTTGGTCTCTTTAAAGCTCAATCCGAGATTCTTGGCGTAAATCGGAGCGTTCACATCATTGATCTCATTCCCGCCCGCATTTCTTAAAACCCCTTTCAAAATCGCCCGCGTGATCGAGGTCGTATCATAGTCACTCACCGTTCCACTGTAGTTGATACTGAGCTGATCTAAACGCTTCGGGGAAAGCTGCGCGATCATCGATCCTAATTTCTCGGCAAGTCCAATGTAAGGCCGTAATATCGTCGCGGTATGCGCATCGAGATTCGGCATATTGACCGCATTATTGACCGCTCCGGAGGTCAACACATCACGAATCAATTCAGCGACTTCAATTCCGACGCTCTCCTGAGCCTCAGCGGTTGAGGCCCCTAGGTGAGGAGTCAAAACAACATTCGGAAGTTTCAAAAGCTCATTATCCGGGGAAGGAGGCTCTTGTTCAAAGACATCGAGAGCCGCTCCACCGACTTGTCCGGACTTCAACATTTCGACGAGATCCTTTTCATCAATCAACCCCCCACGAGCACAGTTAATGAGACGAACCCCTTTTTTACACATCGACATCGATTTCGCATTCAAGATTCCCTTGGTTTGCGGAGTCATCGGAGTATGCAGCGTAATAAAATCAGCGGCCTTGAGCAGCGGATCGAGTTGATCACAAAGCTCGACCTGAAGACTCTTCGCACGGGCCAAGGTCAGATAAGGATCAAAGGCCATGACCTTCATTCCGAAACCGATCGCCCGACGGGCAAATTCAGCTCCGATTCGTCCCATTCCGATGATCCCCAAAACCTTATTACAAAGCTCGACCCCTTCAAAAGATTTACGATCCCATTTCCCCGCGACCATCGTCGCATGGGCCTGAGGAATTTTTCGGGCGAGAGAGACCATCAATGAAAAAGCTAGTTCTGCTGTCGAAATCGTGTTTCCCCCGGGAGTATTCATCACAATGATCCCGCGTTGCGTTGCCGCTTCGACATCGATATTATCAACGCCGACCCCAGCACGCCCGATCGCCTTGAGATTCACCCCCGCTTGAATGATCTTGGCGGTGATTTTGGTTTGAGAGCGAACGACAACAGCATCGAAATCAGCGATCATTGCGATCACTTCCTCCTCTTTTTGACCCAATTTCACAACAACATCAAAAGATTCCTGCAAGAGTTCGACCCCTTTGGGAGAGATAGGATCCGCAACGAGAACACGGTATTTAGGTTTCATAGTCCGCAGAGACTAATTACCGTTTTTTATTTCGGCAACCTCATAAAAAAGAAGTTTTGAAGATTCGACCCCCCTCCTTTAGTAGAGTAGGAAGGGTAGGTCGCAAGACCTCCATTCCTCTCATCATAGTGGCAGCAATAATCCTTCTGCCTGGGCTAGCTGTTTCTGTTTGCCATCAAAGGTCAAGAACTCCGATGCGCCGAGGTGTAGGGCTGTAGCAACATGCAAAACATCGAATCCTCGATAGCCTTCTGTCCATGTATATTGGGCCGACAGCCGCTCAGCGATACTGACAACATCGGCCCACTCTACTGGAACCACAACCAAGGCTCCGCTCGCAATCTCAAGCTGTAACTTTGACAGAGCCGCCAAGGCTGTCGGCTTGTCATATCCCTTGCTACGATCTTTTTGATGAAGGAAGGTCTGCCATCGGACGGATTGCCTAAACTCGAACAGAAGAGGTGAGGAAACATGCAAAGCTTCTGGCATTTGAGCAAAATGGGCGGCTGCTTGAGGCGAGTTTGCCTGCTTTCGATAAAACGCGCACAAAAATGAGGTGTCAGGATAAGCAATCATCCTTCTTCTCCCTCCAGCTCAGCTTCTCTCATTGCGGCTACCTCGTCCATGGAAAACACACGATCTCCCCAAACCTCGTCCAGACGAGCCATAATGTCGGGCTTGGGAGCTGCCGTAGAAGAATTTTTTTGAGCCAAAGACGTGAGTTGAGCAAACGCACGTCCTCGCTTCATGATGTGAACGGTTTCTCCATGCTCAATCCACGAGGATACACGGCGAAAATTGTTTCGAAGATCTGCTACGGTTGCTGTTTTCATGATAGATATAAAGTATCACGAAACAAGAATAGCGTCAATCGGTTAAATCCCACTCTTAAACGCTCCACGATAACCGTTCTTTAAATAAAGCAGTTGAAGCAGTGGAGTTGTTCCCCCTCCTGAATTCGATCCCAAAATCCCGGCTGCGGAATAAAGAATTGAAGCCTTTGAAGCAGTGATCGCATTATTTCCGGCCTCAATCGCCGCTTTGGCATCGGGATACGGAACCCCCGCCTTCCCATTGGATAAAACGGCAGCGTTACTATCCCCTAACGCCTTTAAAAAAAATCGATCGTAGATCATTTGAGAGCTATAGGTCTCCGTCGATGAGGGAGAGGAGCCAATCCCTCCACTGGAAAGCATTTGCCTCGAATCGCTTAATGTCTGCTTCGCCTGCGCAATGGCCTCCTCCACCGTCATCTTCGTGGGGGAAGAAGAAGAGCTAGGGATTTGTGGAGAAGTTCCAACGCTGCTAATCATTACTTCAATATTAACTCTCATTTTCATGAAAACAACAGATCATTTTGTTTCGTGACAGAAGCCCAACCTGCTTTTATCTTCTAACCTACTCTTATGAAACGACATGCAGGCGAATTTTTAGTCATTGGAATCCCCGGAGCAACGGTCGATGAAAAGACCCGGTCCTTGATCCGTGAGATCCAACCAGGGGGATTTATCCTCTTTGGACGTAATATCAAAGCCCCCCAACAGCTCCGAGATCTCATTGATAATCTACGCTCTCTTTGTGACGTTGAACCGGTGATCACCATCGATCAGGAGGGGGGACGTGTCTCTCGCCTGAAAGAGATCGGCGCAGAACCGCCCAGTATTAAACAGCTCCGGGATAAAGGAGAGGAATCGCTCTTTAGCCGTCACGGCGAACTCACCGGTAAACTCCTTCGATTGTTCGGGTTTAATCTCAATCTCTGCCCAGTTCTCGATGTCTCATTTGATGATGAGGCCGATAACTCCTTGAAAAACCGTACCTTTGGAAAAACCGCCGAACAGGTCACTCACTATTCCAAAGCCTTTGCAACCGCGATGCGCAAAGAGGGGATTCTCACGAGTGGCAAACATTTCCCCGGTTACAGTGCCGCAGGGGTCGATCCCCATCATGAACTCCCGACGATCCCACGAACCCGCAAAGAACTTGAGGCCTGTGAATGGATTCCCTATCGCAATCTTCAAGAACAACTCGACACGATTATGATCGGTCACGCCCGCTACCTCGATCTCGACCCAACCGGAATTGCCTCCTCCCTCTCCGCTCCGATTATTCGTGGAATTCTCCATGATGAATGGAATTATCAAGGGTGCGTGATCAGTGATGATATGGATATGGGGGCGATTCTCAATGAATACGGATTTGATGAAGCGTTCAAAAAGGCTTTAGAGGCCGGCAATGATCTGATTCTTCTCTGCCATCGAACCGAAATGGCTCTGCAAGCCCGTCGCATCCTTGAAACGGTGGCGGAACCGATCAAACAACAGGCTTGGGACCGCATCGATCGACTCCGTGCAAAATTCGTGAAACCAGATCCCTTCTCTCTCGAAAAATGGAACGCTCTCAACGCTCAAGTGATCGAGCTCCGTGTCTCGACTCTTGGAGCCGATCACGCCATGACCCGTTCCAACGATGATGGGAAAAGATCCCCAGTCGAAGTCTATTAATCATAATCCGGTTTAGCCGGCATCAAGATTCGTTTGGTTGTGGTATCATGGATGGGGTCAAATTTTCTTCTTCCGACACCGGTTTATGAAATCAGGATGCGAAGGGTTGACAGCAGTTCCTAAAACCTAAACCTTCGCACGATTTTGCGATGGTTTGATCGGACATCGACCTCTTAAAAGCCCTGAAAGAGACATTTTGTCTCTTTTTCTTAAAAAATAGATTGTTTCGCACTCATTATTTTCTTGCCAAAATACACC
>CAMCSM010000008.1 GCA_945877805.1 Methylacidiphilum caldifontis
CCGACACTTTGAGCCTATCTCTAACTCCATGTTGACTCATTCGACGCCCGTCTCATTCGGATTGCGTCCTGCAATCTCTTCTCCCGCTGCTGCGGGATCAGATCGTCTCCTCCAAACCCTTTTGGAGTCGGCTCCTTAGAGAGTTCTTAGATTAGAAATGCAAAAATGTTTCGGTGGAAACCGAAATCTCGACGTTGCTCGAGGTTAATTCCATTTCTTGCATTAGAAATGGACTTCTAATGACGAATCTGGGATAAAGAGTTGTCGTTGGGAGATTTCGTGTTACGTTTCGCCCATGAGCCTTACTCTTCAAATTGATGCCGACCTCAAAAAAGCGATGATTGCCAAAGAGGCCGATAAACTTTCTGTCCTTCGGATGCTTAAATCGGCGGTCAAATATGCCGCCGTCGATAAGATCGGAGCCGATGGAGTCCTTCCGGACAGCGATGTCATTGCGGTCATTCGTAAAGAGCTCAAAAAACGTCAAGACTCGATCGAAAGCTTCACGAGCGCAAACCGTGCGGATCTTGCGGACAAAGAGACCTTAGAAGCCAAATTTCTTGAGGCCTATCTTCCCGCCGCTCTTTCCACAGAGCAGGTCGAAGCCTACGTCAAAGAGGCGATTTTAGAGGTCGGCGCAACAGGCAAAGCCCAAATGGGTCTTGTAATGAAAGCGGTCCAAGCGAAAGTCGCTGGACAGGCCGATGGTAAAACGATCAGTCAGATCGTTCAAAAATTATTACCATAACATTCTCTCGTTCAAAAGAAGTATGAACTTAGATCATCATAAATCGGTCAAAGACCGAAACCAAGGATATCTCCTCAATTAAAATATTCTCTACCCCATTTCAATCTCATTGAATTCCGATTTATGAATTTTAAAAATACAGTTTCATTTTTTTGTTTTTGGGGTTTGACGAATATTTTTCGTCGAAACAAAGGGGGTCACAGGACGTTCCGTAGAAAACTGAAAAATGTTGACCAGCGATTATCTCTCTATCGGGTGACAATTATTTCAAGAGTGAGGGACTATGAATGACCGTCTCTGGTTCCTGGTCGCTGCTCTGATCATCGCGGCAAGTACTCTTTGGTCATTCCTATCCAATCAAAACAATTCATTGACCCGGCGAGGCGTTCAATTTCTTCTTGCTCTCGCACTGATCTCCCTTTCTCTTTTTTTAATGCAACGAGGGGAGCTCATTCGCCGTTGTCCCCTGACCAATGGCTTTGAGGCGACCGCCTTTCTGACCTGGGGAGTTCTTCTCACTTATTTTTTAATCGGAAGCTCCTACCGGCTTTCGATTCTCGGGGCCTTTACCGCTCCGCTTGCCCTTCTTTTACTGACGTTAGGAGGGCTCTTCTCCTCAGATCAGCCCTCGAACGATTTGAATCCGGTTCGCTGGAGCTCCGAATTTCACGCGGCGATCAGTATTCTTTCCTATGGCACCTTGGGACTTGCGGCGGTCTGCTCCCTGATGTACCTCATTCAAGAGCATCATCTCAAAAAACATACCTTCACCGGGTGGTTTGACCGACTCCCCAGCATGGGAGATCTTGAAATCGTCCTTCATCGACTTCTTCGTTGGGGATTTCTTTTAATGACCCTCGGGATGCTGAGTGGATTCGCAACAGGACTTTTCGATCAGGTCTCCAAGATCAAGCTTCTCTGGGCAACCGTTGTTTGGAGTTGGTATTTGGGACTTCTTCTCTCCCCGTTTCTCCTTCGACTCAGCCACCGTCGATTTGCGTGGATGGCTCTCATCGGATATATTCTTGTCCTTCTCTCGTTCGGAATTATGAACTCTCTGATCGGGAATCATTCATGAATGGACCGCGACTTGTCTGTGGAGGAATCAGCTTTCATGAGGCCCCAGTCGAAATCTTAGAAAAGGTCTCTTTTCCTAAAGAGAGCCATGCTCAGATTCTCCACAAGCTTCAATCCGAGCTCGATCTTGAAGAGATCGTCCTCCTCTCGACCTGTAACCGAGTCGAATTTTTTGCTGTGGCAAAATCGAATTCGATTCCCTCCGTGCAATGGCCCGAATTTCTTCAACGCTACCATCAGATTCCGGAAACGATCTCAGACCATACCTTCTGCGTCGAGGGAACGGCCTGTATTGAGCACTTATTTGAAGTCGCTTCCGGACTTCAATCGATGGTTGTCGGAGAAACGGAAATCTTTGGCCAAATTAAAGAGGCCTACGAAACGGCGACCAACCAGAAAACAACCGGAAAATGGCTCCATAAACTTTTCCAATCCTCCTTTAATGCCGCAAAAGAGGTTCGCTCCCAAACCGCCATCACCCGTGGTTCGGTCTCCGTCGGCTCCGTCTCTGTCGAGCTCGCCGAAAAGATCTTTGGCTCGCTCCACACCAGAAAAGCCCTTGTCATTGGGGCAGGAGATACGAGTGAAAAAACGGCCCGAGCCCTTATGAGCCGTGGCATCTCCTCTCTTTTTGTGACCAATCGAACTAACGATAAGGCGTACCAACTCGCCCAAGAACTCCAAGGGGAGGCGATTCCTTGGGAGAATTGGAAAAAAAAAGCGGTCGATGTTGATATTTTGATTAGCTCGACAACGGCCCCTGATTTTGTCCTCCATCAAGCGGAGGCACGCACCTTAATTCAGCAACGTCGAGGAAGCCCGCTCTTTCTGATCGATCTTGCGATCCCTCGTGATTTTGATCCGGAGATCAATAAACTGGAGGGTCTCTATCTTTATAACTTGGATGACCTTCAAAAGATTTCAAATCAACACCTTCAAGATCGCGGTGGTGAAATTGAAAAAGCGCGCCAGATCCTCCGGCCCCATGTTCACAAACTAATCGATTGGATCTCCAAACATAAAAAAATCACCGGCTTTAGCACCTATCCTCACCCCCATAAACCGGACTAGCCGAAGCCAAGGCTCATTTGTAGTGCGAGTCGTTTTGATAACGAATAAACTCATTCCGACTCCGGTTTATGAATAAGCTCCGCAAAAAAATGAATTAATTATTTGATCCGCCAACGGACATAACTGTCGGAGGGGAGCTCATCGATAAAACGGGATTGTTTTTGGAAAAAGCTGTTGGCATGAGTTCCCGTTCTCCACTCGGGGTGGGTAAGATAGAGCTCATCTTTGGCACGGGTCACGGCAACATAAAAAAGGCGGCGTTCCTCCTCTTCCCCCTCTCCATTTTCAATCGCTTTTGAAGAGGGAAACAGCCCATCGCAAAGCATCATCACGAAAACGACTTTCCATTCCAACCCTTTGGCTTGATGAACGGTACTCAGGCGGATTTGTGGTCCCTCCTCGTTCTTTTTCGTATCCTCTCCCGCCTCTAAGTTGGTCTGCAGGGAAAGCTCGGCAAGAAAATCCTCAGTCTTTTCAAATTGCTGAGCAAAAATCTGAAGTTGGCCAAGATCCTCTTTACGTGAAGTATAATTACTAAACTTAGCCTTCATGTAATCTTCGTAGTAGCCCTCTAGAACAATTCCTATTTGAGAGGAGGCCCCTCGATTCTCAGGCAAAAGTATCTGCTCTCGTAAGGCGGCAAATTGTTTCCATGCCTCGATCGATTTCGCCGGCACTTTCATCCCCTCTAACGACTTTCCTAAAGAAAACTCCTGCCAAAGTTTGTGGGCCGTTTTCGCTCCAATCCCTGGAAGTAATCCAACAATACGCTTAAAGGCCACCTCATCCTTCGGATTCACCGCGAGCTTGAGAAAGGCGCAAACATCTTTCACGTGTGCCTGTTCAAAAAAACGAAGCCCGCTGGTGATCTGAAAAGGGATCCCCCGGCGCGTCAGTTCAAATTGAAGCTCCATCGCATGAAAGTGAGAGCGATAGAGAACCGCAATTTCATTTAAATCGATCCCTTCCTCATGAAGCTCGATGATTCGCTGACGAATAAATTCCGCCTGCATATTGGAGTTATCGAGGGCAACAAGCGCCGGTTTGGCGTGGTGCCCTGCCCGTCGTCCCGAGCGTAAGGTTTTTGAAAACTGTTGGCGATTATTCGAGATCGTATGATTCGCAAGATCCAAAATTTCTGGGGTACTGCGGTAGTTTAACTCAATCTTCACCATCTGCGTTCCCGGATAACGATCCGGAAAAGTAAGAATATTTTGAAAGTCTGCCCCTCGCCAAGAGTAGATACTCTGCGCATCATCCCCCACCGCCATGACCTGACGATGATAGCCGGCCAATAAATCGATAAATTCAGACTGAATCTTATTCGTATCCTGATACTCATCGACGAGAACATGCTGAAATTGCATTTGATAACGCTCGCGAATCTCTGGATTAGAGTTCAATAACACTAAGGTTTGCGTGAGCAGATCGTCATAATCCATGACATTCTGCTCCTTTTTCTTCAACTGATAGGCGACTCCGACTTGCTGGATCAATTGAGTCTCGACAACAAAATAGGGATATTTTTCTGTCACGACCTTTTCAATGAGCTGCGCGGTATTCGAGGCAAAACTGAAAATATCAAGCATCACATCGGCGCGAGGTCGTTCTTTATCTTTAGGATCAAGGCCCAAATCTTGCATCGCCGACTCCAAACAATCTTTCGCATCATCCCGATCGAGGATGGTGTAATCCCGCTGATAGCCAATAAGCTCTGCATGTCGACGTAGGAGTCGATTACAAACATGATGGAAAGTGCCGCCCCAAAGATTTGAGATATCATTTGGCAAAAGAGTGGTCACCCGATGGAGCATCTCCTTCGCCGCTTTATTCGTGAAGGTTAAAAGAAGAATATTCTCTGGCTCGACCCCATTTTCCATCAAGTAAGCGACGCGATAGGTTAGGGTGCGTGTTTTACCACTCCCCGCCCCAGCAATGACCAAAACCGGAGCCGCAGGAGCGGTCACGGCCTGATACTGATCTTCATTGAGTTCCTTGGCATAATCAATAATTCGCGTCGGAGCCCGCTGCGGACGGTTGAGTTTATAGTCGATATCCATAATAACTAATTTCCACCGTAGAAACCGATCCCCTTTTGCCAAGAAAAGAAAGAGAAGTTAATTAAGCTCTCTAAGGATAACCATTCTCCCACCAAGCCACGAAAACACGAAGGAAAATCATCTAAAATACAGAGGAGTGCCTCGCGCTGAGATGCTGAGACGCAGAGAAAGAGGCTTTTACCGCTTATCTTCACTTATCGACACTGATATTAATCCCCAACCCAAAAACAGTGAAATTTCCGATCTCGATCGAAAATCAAATAAATGAGAAAAACGACTCTCCCCCGAAAGCTTTCGGGGAGAGATGATTTATCGCTTGGTTTGGATTCGTTCCGGCAGCCGGACGAATCTACCCTGTTTTCAATGCCTTTGTATCCGCGTGATCCGTGATATCCGTGGTTAAAAATGGTTTTGAATGCATTTAAATTCGTGCCGATTCGTGTCCATTCGTGGTTAAAAATCTTGTTTTAAGATGAATTCTAAATTTGAATCGTACTTTGTGTTTTAGTGTCTTCGTGTGAGATTCCTTTTGAATTTTAATTTGAGGACTCTCTCTTCTTTTTCTCAACGAGTGCTTTTGCTAAATATTTTCCCGTGTGACTCTGCGGATGTTTCGCCACCTCTTCAGGAGTCCCACTAATCACAATCTCGCCGCCGCCATTCCCCCCCTCGGGGCCCATATCGATAATATAATCGGCCGACTTAATCACATCCAGTTGATGCTCAATCACAATCAAGGTGCTCCCGGCCTGACAGAGCTTATGAAATACCTGGAGTAAAATCTGGATATCAACGAAATGCAGTCCGGTCGTCGGCTCATCCATGATATAGATCGTTCGAGGAGTGGCTCGCTTGGAAAGTTCTGCTGCCAGCTTAATCCGTTGAGACTCCCCCCCCGAAAGGGTCGTCGCAGGCTGGCCTAACTTCAAATAGCCTAATCCAACCTGCGCTAACGATTCGATCTTATCAACCACTTGAGGAACGCTCCTAAAAAAGTGAAGCGCATCATCGACAGTCATCTCTAAAATCTCGGAGATATTACAGCCTTTATAGGTGATCTCTAAGGTCTCCCGATTATACCGTTTCGCCTGACATACCTCACAGGGCACATAAACGGGAGGGAGAAAATTCATCTCCACCTTAAGCAATCCATCCCCTTCACAATGCTCACAACGGCCCCCTTTAACATTATAACTAAAGCGACTCGCCCCGTAGCCTCTTACCTTTGCCGTCGGCAGCTGAGCAAAAAGATCGCGAATCGCATTAAAAGCCCCTGTATACGTGACAGGGTTCGATCGAGGAGATCGTCCAATCGGCGATTGATCGACCACGACAACCTTCTCGATAAATTCGACTCCATCAATTCGATCGTGTTCCCCTGGTTTATTCCCACTTCGATAAAGCTGCCGGCAGAGCCCTTTACAAAAGACATCGTTCACCAGAGTGCTTTTTCCAGATCCACTCACCCCCGTCACACAGGTCATGATTCCGAGCGGAAAGGAGACGTTAATATTTTTAAGATTATGCTCCCGTGCCCCGCGAAGATGAATCCATCCCTGCTCGGTTTTTCGGCGAATTTTCGGAACTGAAATCCGATCTTCCCCTGTTAAAAAACGTCCTGTTACAGACTTTGGATTCTGAAGAATCTCCTCCAACGTCCCGTGTGCCACAAGATGACCTCCCCGCGAGCCGGCAACCGGCCCCATATCTAAAAGGTAATCGGCAGCACGCATCGTCTCTTCATCATGTTCGACAACGATGACGGTGTTCCCCAAATCGCGGAGCTCCATTAAATTTTTCATCAGCCGTTCATGATCCCGTTGATGCAGTCCAATGCTCGGCTCATCGAGAATATAAAGAACCCCCGTCAATCGAGAGCCGATCTGAGTCGCTAGTCGAATCCGTTGTGATTCCCCCCCCGAAAGGGAGTTGCTTTGACGATTTAAATTCAAATAGCCCAATCCTAATTCTTTCAAAAAAACGAGTCGGGATCGAATCTCTCTCAGAACATCTTGAATAATCTTCTGATGCGTTCCGGAAAGCGTCAGTCCATCGATCCATCCCATCGCCTCATCAATCGTTAGCTGAGTAAATTGATAAATATTAAGCCCTTTAAATCCCTTGGACTCAATGCGCACAGAAAGAACCTCCTCCTTGAGTCGTGCCCCCTGACAAACAGTACAGGTGCGATCCCCTAAATAGGCATTCAGTTTTTTCTTCGCCGTCTCACTCTCTGATTCGTGAACCATTCGTTCCAACTGAGCAATGACCCCTTCAAACGGTTTGCGGATGACCACCGTCTCCCCTTTGCGACTAATCGAAAAATCCAGTTCCTCCTCCCCACTTCCCATCAGCATCATTCTCTTAAAACGATCACTACAACTCTGCCACGCCATTTCCATCGATTCCCCACAATGGGTCGCCACCACTCGGACTTGATCGACGTAATGACTTTGCAACGCCGGAGTCGCCTTCCGCCAAGGAGCGATCGGCATCGACTCCAAAGAGGAGGTCGGATCATCGATCAACAACTCCGGGTCAACAAACTCCTCCGCTCCCAACCCGTGACAACGGGCACAAGCCCCTTTCGGATTATTAAAAGAGAAGTGCCCTGGGGTCAGCTCGCCGAAACGATAACCGGTCTCGGGATCAAAATTCTGCGTACTTGCCATCCACTCCCGATGTTTCTCGCTGGGCATCCCCTCTAAAATTAAAATCACCCCTTTCCCGACCTTCAAAGCGGTCTCTACAGAATCGGTCACACGCCCCCGAAGATCGACCTTGACCTTCAGTCGATCGATCAACGCCTCAATCGTATGAGTTTTCGTTCGATCAAGTCCCTTGATCTCCTCCACTTCGACAATCTCTCCATCGACACGTCCTCGGATATAGCCATCGCGACGCATCCGCTCAAAAACATCGCGAAACTCCCCTTTCTCTTTCTGAATCAACGGAGCGAAAATATGAAGCGGCGTCCCTTCTGGTAAGGTCAACAAGGCATCGACAATCTTTTGCGTCGTAAAGCGTTGAAGTGGTTTCCCGCTTTTGGGGTGATGCGGGACACCTAAATGAGTGAAGAGCAGCCGCAAGAAATCGTACAGCTCCGTCGTTGTTGCGATAGTTGATCGGGGACTCCCTGAGGTCGTTCTCTGTTCAATCGCAATGGCAGGGGAAAGACCATCGATCGATTCCACCTCCGGTTTTTCGAAGCGGTCTAAAAACTGTCTCGCGTAGGTCGAGAGACTTTCGACATAGCGTCGTTGCCCCTCAGCATAGAGTGTATCGAAAGCGAGAGAGGATTTCCCTGAGCCACTCGGGCCAGTGATTACGACTAACTTTTCCCGAGGAATATCGACTGAGATATTCTTCAGATTATGCGTTCTCGCCCCTCGGACTCGGATACAAGATAGTGATGACATCATTCAATAAACCTAACCGTCAACCTCACTCTACTTGATCGAAAAGTCAAGAGGACAGATCTCACTCAATCCACTGCCGTCCAAAACTGGAACAGATCAAGGGGAATACAAAGAGCTTGTTTGAGCCGCAAAAGAACGCAAAGAACACAAAAATAAAAAAGCCTTCGATCTCTCTAATGAATGCAGGAATACTTGAAAAAACAAAGGGAATTTATTTTCATTTTTGCGTTTTTTGCGTTCTTTGTGGCTAAATTCATTGTTTTTAGGTTTTACCCCATACATTGCATGAGAAACGATCTCTCATGACAAATTTTTAGTTTCTCGACTTAACGCTGTCCACCCTTTTGCATATTGAATTCGATCGCTAAATCTTTTGCGGTCTTCGCTTGAATCAAATCCATAAAAGATTGCGCACTATTATGAGTCCCTGTAGCTCCCCCCATAACCACAGTCGGAACCAAGGGATGCTTCATCTCTCGGATCGCTTCTGCATAAAATTGATTCACTTTGATATAGGCATCCAGCTTCACATCCAAGGCTCCGTTGGCCTCCATGACTAATTTCTTACGGGCGGCCTCTCCTTCTCCTAATAGAATATCTTTCGCTTTGGTATATTCCGCCGCTTTTTTATCAAACTCAGCTGCCTTCATCCGTCCTTCCGATTCAGAGACAACCTTGGCATTGACCATTTCCTGTTCCCATTTGGTCTTCGCGGCATTGGCCTCCCCCTGCTTTGCAATCGTGATGGCATCCTGCTCCGCTCGGCGAGCGTTCGCTAAGGAGGTCTGAACACTCATGATCGCCTTCTGTTGCTCCTCAATTTGCGTTTCGACGGTGGCGTCATATTTCATTCCGTTAATCGAAAGATTAAATAAACGCACGGAAAAAGTCGTCAACGGCGACTCTTCAACGCGCTGAACAACCCCCTCTCTTTTCGTAATCTCCACATAAGCCGCTTTCCGTTTCTCACCGGTCAGAGGATCGATCACCTCGATGCTTTTTGTCTCCGTGCGATAAACCCCTTTGGCCGCCTGATCTTCGATCAACGAGATTAACTCATTTCGACGTTCCGCATAAGACTCTTTACTGCTCATCATCGGCCCCGACATATAAACCGCTTTTTCGATCACCGTCCGCACAAGCTGCTGCTCGATCGCCACTTGGCTTCCGTAACGAACGTGAAGCTCGGTAAGAGCCTTGTCATCCATTGGCATATCGACTCGAACCGATCCACTGATATTCGCATGACCGCCATCATTAAAACGGACCTTAATCGATTGATCATGGCTCTCGCCTTGGTCGTTCGAGGAGGAAAACCAATATTGAAAACTTTTACGATAGGAGGTGACCTTCCCCCATCCTTGCCATTTAAATCCAGGGTCATGAGACCAAGTCAACGTCGAAGGACCAAAAAGCCCCACGGATTGAATGACCACATGCTCTCCCGCATCGACATGGGTGAACATATTGCTCGCTCCTGAAATAAGGAGGATCGCAATCAGGATCGACCCCACCACCAAAATAATTTTTCTCATATCAATCATCTCTCAACGCTGCTCCTTCATTTTCTCGATTTTTTCTCGAAGTTTTTGAGCCTCCCCAAGCTCCTCTTCTTTCGCCACCTCTTTCTCCAAATCCTGTACGATCTTTGTTGAGCTTTGTTTCTTAAAGAACCAAAAAAGCTCCCGATTCGTCAAAAGGGGAAATATCACTTGAGTCAAAACGACCCCAAGCACCAATACAATAAAGAGAATCTCTAAAATACGGAAAACGATCATATAAGAAAATCCTTTCGTGAAATTAAAGAAAAATGATCCACGGACGATAAGATAAGTCAGATATCTGAAACTGCAATTGGATTCGAGCTCTCAAAAGAATAAAGGGAGGCAGGGAAAAGAGCTCAATTTATTTGTTTATTGCAAATCTTAATTTTATAAAAAATAAATAAAAACAAAAAAAGAGTATTTACGACACAAAAAACCCCTGTTTGCTTTAGGCAAACAGGGGTTATAGAATCTGGCGACGACCTACTCTCGCGCAACCTATAGAAGCACTACCATCGGCGATATCGCGTTTCACTTCCGTGTTCGGGATGGGAACGGGTGGGGCCACAACTCTATTATCACCAGAAAATGAGTGCCCTTTTGGCACAAACGTTCTGAGGAAAAAAGTTTAAGTGTAAAACATTCCAGATTATAAAGAACAATTTATTCTCTGAAAACTATAGGATCAATTTTTTCAAAATACAACTTGAATAAGCTTCGTAATTTTAAACTGGTCACCCGCAAGCGGATGACACGATTAAAATTGAAATATCAAGCCGATCAGATAATTAGTATCGCTCGACTTAAATCATTACTGATCTTACATCCGCGACCTATCAACGAGGTAGTCTACCTCGATCTTAATTGGGATATCTTATCTTGGGATAGGCTTGGCGCTTAGATGCTTTCAGCGCTTATCCTTTCCGTACATAGCTACCCGGCGCTGCTCTTGATAGAACAACCGGAACACCAGAGGTACGTCATTCCCGGTCCTCTCGTACTAAGGAATGAACCCCTCAAATATCCTGCGCCCACAGTGGATAAGGACCGAACTGTCTCACGACGTTCTGAACCCAGCTCGCGTACCACTTTAACCGGCGAACAGCCGGACCCTTGGGACCTTCTCCAGCCCCAGGATGTGATGAGCCGACATCGAGGTGCCAAACCGAGCCGTCGATATGAACTCTTGGGCTCGATCAGCCTGTTATCCCCGGCGTACCTTTTGTCCGTTGAGCGATGGCGATTCCACATTCTACCACCGGATCACTTGGACCTACTTTCGTATCTGCTCGACGTGTGTGTCTCGCAGTTAAGCAACCTTCTACCCATACGCTCGACGCACCAGTGCCAACGGTGCTGAGGTTACCATAGCGCTCCTCCGTTACAATTTTGGAGGAAACCGCCCCAGTCAAACTGACCGGCAGCCATTGTCCCTTCTCCAGATAATGGATAAAGGTTAGATTTCTCAAGGTAATAAGGTGGTGTTTCATCGGCGACTCAGCCAACCCCGAAAGATTGGCTTCAACGTCTCCCACTTACGCTAAGTAATTACATTAAAAAAACAGTGACAGCTTACAGTAAAGGTGCACGGGGTCTTTCCGTCCTACTGCAGGAAGGCGGCATCTTCACCGCCACTACAACTTCGCTGAGCTTCTCTTTGAGACAGTCGCAAACTCGTTACACGATTCGTGCAGGTCGGAACTTACCCGACAAGGAATTTCGCTACCTTAGGACCGTTATAGTTACGGCCGACATTCACTGGGACTTACGCTCAAAGCTTCGATCATATTGCTATAATCTGACCTCTTACGGTAATCTTCCAGCATTGGTCACGTGTCACACCCTATACGTCGTCTTCACGACTTAGCAGAGTGCTGTGTTTTTGTTAAACAGTCGGTTTGCGCAATTTTCTGCGCCCTCTTGCGAGGGACCCCTTCTTCCGAAGTTACGGGGTTAATTTGCCGAGTTCCTTAAAGAGATTTCACTCACGCGCCTTAGTCTATTCGACTCACCCACCTGTGTCGGATTACGGTACGGGCACCTTAGTATACACATAGACTTTTCTCGGCACAAAATTCAATCGAACCAATCAGGATTGCTCCCTCATGTAGGTGTAATCAAAAACCCTTCGATCTCCTTTCATGCGTCCTCTATGTTAAAATGTCGGTGGTGTAGGAATATTGAACCTACTTGTCATCGCTTACGCCCTTCGGCCTCAGCTTAGATCCCGACTAACCCCGGGCGGACGAACCTTCCCCGGGAAACCTTAGGTTTACGGCGGACAAGAATTTAACTTGTCTTATCGCTACTCATGTCTGCATCCTCACTTCCAAGCGCTCCACGGTTGGTTTCCCTCCCGCTTCGCAGCACTAAGAACGCTCCTCTACCACACTACAAGTCCGAGGACTCGTAGGATCCGTAGCTTCGGTATATAACTTATCGCCAATCATTTTCGGCGCTGAATTTCTCGATGAGTCAGCTATTACGCTTTGTTTAAATGATGGCTGCCTCTAAGCCAACATCCTCACTGTTTTAGAAATTCAACATCCTTTCCACTTAGCTATATTTAGGCACCTTAGCTGACGATCTGGGTTGTTTCCCTCTCGACAATGAAGCTTATCCCTCACTGTCTGACTCCCGTGCTCTACTCTAAAGAATTCGGAGTTTGATTGGATTCGGTACCCGGGTGTGGGCCCTAGTCCATCCAGTGCTCTACCTCTTTAAATCAACACACGAGGCTAGCCCTCAAGCTATTTCGAGGAGAACCAGCTATCAGGGGGTTTGATTAGTCTTTCGCTCCTACTCACAGTTCATCACAGAAGTTTTCAACCTTCACGTGTTCGGTCCTCCACTACCGGTTAAGGTAGCTTCAACCTGACCATGAGTAGATCACCTCCCCTTCGGGTCTACTACCAGCGGCTAAACGCTCTTTTAAAACTCGCTTTCGCTACGCCTTCACGTCAGAGACGTTTCGACTTGCCACTGACAGTAACTCGCAGACTCATTAAGCAAAAGGCACGCCATCACCCTTTCGGGCTCTGACACCTTGACAGTGCATGATTGCAGGTTCTATTTCACTCCGCTCACAGCGGTTCTTTTCACCTTTCCCTCGCGGTACTAGTCCACTATCGGTCACACTCTTGTATTTAGCCTTATGCCGTGGTCGGCACAAATTCACGCGAAGTTTCACGTGCATCGCGTTACTCAGGAACTCACTAGACTCTCTCAGGTTTTCATCCACAGGCCTCTCACCTTCTTTGGGGCGATTTTCCAACCGCTTAAATTAACCTTTGAGAATATCATATCGTGGTCCTATAACCCCAGATGGTAAACCACCTGGTTTGGGCTGTTCCGCTTTCGCTCGCCACTACTTACGGAATCACTTTCGTTTTCTATTCCTCCGCTTACTAAGATGTTTCACTTCAGCGGGTATCGCACTTATGAGCTATGTATTCACTCATACGTTACACAAGATTAATTGTGTAGGGTTACCCCATTCGGAGATCCTCGGATTAACACGTGCTTACCGTTTCCCGAGGCTTATCGCAGTTTGCCACGTCCTTCATCGCCATAGTGTGCCAGGGCATTCATCATGCACTTTTTTTATCTTGATATGAAATCAACTTATTCTCTCATTAAAACGCCATTCTCATGGAGTTCAACGTTGTTGTATTCTTGCAGTCATTTCCGAAGAAATGACTCTCTTACTGATCCTATAGTTTTCAAAGAACAAGTCCGGTATGAAACCGGACAAAAAATGGTGGGCCTGACTGGGCTCGAACCAGTGACCCTGCGCTTATCAAGCGCATGCTCTAACCAACTGAGCTACAGGCCCCGATTCAGCTTTAGTCAACAGCTGCTTACTTTCAGCATGATACTGATCGCCGGCAGCTGGAAGCCGATGTAATTAATTTGGCAATTTCTATTTTATTTTTTGTTTAATTTATTTTAATGGTGGAGGCATGGGGAGTCGAACCCCAGACCTATAGCTTGCAAAGCTACCGCTCTACCAACTGAGCTATGCCCCCCAAGAGGTCGGGGATAGGAAAACCTATCTCCAAATTATTAAACAAATTCTTAAACGACAAACAAACTGAATTGTGCGTAACGTCAGTCCACTCTTTCATCTTTCGATGAGAAAAGGTTCACACGTGATATTCTTGCGAATATTTTAGTGTTCGACCTTGGACTCGAACTCCGAGTTCATTACAAGAATGATTCGGAGGAATCCATACTCCTTAGAAAGGAGGTGATCCAGCCGCAGGTTCCCCTACGGCTACCTTGTTACGACTTCATCCCAATTACCGGTCATACCTTAGGCAGCTGCCTCATTGCTGTTAGCGCGCTGGCTTCGGGTACAACAAGCTTTCATGATGTGACGGGCGGTGTGTACAAGGCCCGGGAACGTATTCACGGCGCCAAATGCTGATGCGCCATTACTAGCGATTCCAACTTCATGTAGGCGAGTTGCAGCCTACAATCTGAACTGGGGCGAGTTTTTGGGATTTGCTCCACCTTGCGGTCTTGCGTCCTTCTGTACTCGCCATTGTAGTACGTGTGCAGCCCTGGACATAAGGGCCATCCTGACTTGACGTCGTCCCCACCTTCCTCCCCGTTAAACAGGGCAGTCTGACTATAGATCCCTTGCGGGCAAATAACCATGAGGGTTGCGCTCGTTGCGGGACTTAACCCAACATCTCACGACACGAGCTGACGACAGCCATGCAGCACCTGTGTACGCTGGTATTGCTACCTCGTTACTCTTTCAAGCTTCTACTACGCACATGTCAAACCCAGGTAAGGTTCTTCGCGTTGCATCGAATTAAGCCACATACTCCACCGCTTGTGCGGGCCCCCGTCAATTTCTTTGAGTTTTAATCTTGCGATCGTACTCCTCAGGCGGTGCATTTAATGAGTTATCGTCGGCACAGAAGGGGTCGAATCCTCCTACACCTAATGCACACCGTTTACGGCCAGGACTACCGGGGTATCTAATCCCGTTTGCTACCCTGGCTTTCGTGTTTCAGAGTCAGGAGCTATCCAGTAAGCCGCCTTCGCCGCTGGTGTTCCTCTTGATATCTACGCATTTCACCGCTACACCAAGAATTCCGCTTACCTCTCTAGTCCTCTAGCACAACAGTATCCAACGCAGTTCCACCGTTGAGCGGTGGGATTTCACGCCAGACTTATCATACCTCCTACACACCCTTTACGCCCAGTGAATCCGAATAACGCTCGGGACCTCTGTATTACCGCGGCTGCTGGCACAGAGTTAGCCGTCCCTTCCTCTCCACATACTATCCTTTTTTCAATTTATTAGATTGAAAACATTGTTCTGTGGTGACAGGAGTTTACGACCCGAAGGCCTTCATCCTCCACGCGGCGTCGCTCCTTCAGGGTTTCCCCCATTGAGAAAAATTCTCGACTGCTGCCACCCGTAGGTGTCTGGACCGTGTCTCAGTTCCAGTGTGGCTGGTCGTCCTCTCAGACCAGCTACCCGTCATAACCTTGGTGAGCCATTACCTCACCAACTAGTTGATAGGACGCGAGCTCCTCAAGAAGCGCAAGGTCTTACGATCCCCTGCTTTAATCTTTCGATCACATGCGGCATTAGCACAACTTTCGCTGTGTTGTTCCGCTCTTCATGGTAGATTCTCACGTGTTACGCACCCGTTCGCCACTAAAATATCTCAAATATTGCTATTCGAAATATTTCCGTTCGACTTGCATGTCTTATCCACGCCGCCAGCGTTCATTCTGAGCCAGAATCAAACTCTCCGTAAATCTTATAACACTCTTTAGATTGCTCTTCGGAGGATTATAAGGATCTCGTTGAAAGTCCTGAACTCGGTTTTTAAACCTATTCAGTCTAGCTTACGATCTTAAAATAATATTCGAACTTGACGTTCCGCACAATTCAATCTGTCTGTCTGAATTGCCAAATTTTCAAAGAACAATGTCGCCCAATTTACTTTCAGGCGACTAAAAAACCCGAAGTTTTTCATTCGGGCTTTTTCCCACTTTTTTCGAGTGGGAAGTTGAACTTATCAGTTCAACTTTATTTGTCAAACTTTTTTCAAAGTTTTTTCAAATTTTTTTCAGAACTTTTTCAGTTCCGAATCACCCTTTTTTCTGCGAGGGACGTTCTTGCTAGCAAAAGGAGAATTAGTTGCAAGAGTTTTTTTAAAAAAGATCGAATTTACCTATGAAAAATTTTTTAATATTTTTTCGCAAATCATCTTCGCACTTAACAAAACGAGCGGGATTCCGCCCCCCGGATGCGTACTTCCCCCGACAAAATAAATTTCCTCCCGAGGATGCTTCATCGCAGGACGAAATAATGAGGTTGCGATTGAGTGAGAAGCCCACCCATAGAGAGCTCCCTCTGTGGTGAGATCTCTTTTTGCGATTTCTCCTGCATGAATCTGCCTCGAAATCTCAATTCTTTGACTTGGAAGTAATAGTTTTCGATTTCGTAACTCTTGAATCACTTTTTCTCGATAATTTTCGCTTTCTTCCTCTGAAAAATTTGTTTTTGCCGGTGCATTGACGAGGACAAACCAATTCTCACACCCCTCGGGAGCATCGCCCCCCTCCTCTCTCTTTGTAATGGATATGTAAATGGTCGGATCATGAGGGAGCTCTTTTTTCTCGAAGATCGATTTAAACTCCTCGGGATAGTTACGGGTAAATGAGATATTATGATGCTTCAGCTCTTTATTCTCTCCCCTGACTCCTAAGAGAATGATAAATCCAGAGCTTGAAAGGGAGGGCTTGTTGATCGTATTTTTTTCTTTCTCTGTATAACATCCTTTTAGAAGGGTGTTTGCCGTCCGGATCGCTTCTCCATTGCAAATGAGCAAGTCAGGAGTCGCTCCGATTCCTTGGTGAGAGGTGATTTTTTTGTTTTCGTATCGGATCGCCTCTTGGGAGTAGTTGAATTCCACTCCTTCTTCCATTGCGATTCGCTCGAAGGCCTCTGCAAGCTTGCGCATTCCTCCCTTGACGTACCAACCGCCAAAATGAGCTTCCACATACGGAATAATAAGAAAAGTAGAGGGGGTTAAATATGGAGAGGAGCCATTATAGGTCGCATAGCGACAAAATAGCTGCCTTAAATAGGGGTCCTTGATTTTTTTTTCGACGACTTGTGCAAGAGTCAGAAGGCTCATCAGCTTAGGAAGATGCTTTAAGTCTTTCCAATTCCTCCAATGGAAGGCCCGCCAAAATTCGGAGGGAGGATGATTTAAATAGGCTTTTCCTGAAAGTTGATAAATTCCCTCCCCATATTTAAGGAGAGACTGAACCTCCGGATTTTTCCAGAAAGAGTCATCTTCATCGATGATTTTTCCATCCTGCCAAAAATAACGGCAGGTATTCTCAAGGGGAACCAACGTTAGGTAATCCTCGATCCTCCGATCGGCAAGCCGGAACCAATCGTTGAGAACCTCGGGCATGGTCAGGAGCGAGGGTCCTAAATCCCACCGATACCCCTCTTTTTTCCACTCTTGAAGTTTGCCTCCTCCCTTTTCATTGCGATCCCAGATCTGGACTTGATACCCTTGGAGGCGTAATCCTATTGCCGTAGCGATTCCTCCTAATCCTGCTCCGACGACGATTGCGGTGCGATTGTTGTTACGTTTCATCCTATTTTCCTTTTCTCTTTTAAAAGCGTAGCGAAAAAAAGCGATTTAACGAATCCATTCTTTATCGATTAACTCTACAAAAATTGTCCGGATTCACAGAAAAGAGAAAAATAAATCAAAATGATCAAATATATACTAAATATCTATTATAAATATATAATTTGCATTAAATTAGATAATTTATTAATTAATTTTTAAAATAATATTTTCTTTTGTCTATAATTAGCTCTAATGTATTAGGCCATTGGGTTGTTTTTATTTGACTTTCACTGATTTCAAACGAAAATAGCCAGTCATGTCTAAGAACTCATTAGATTTAACGAACTTAATTGCTCGACGTCCATTTCATCAGAAACGGGAGAAGTCCCTCGGTGGATGGGCCTCATTTTGGATCTCCAATACCTTTTGGATCATTTTCGTTCTCATTTTCGGAATCATCTCGATGAGTTCGATGCATATGGGTTTGGATATGGCCAATAAGATCATGAATCTGAGGACAGAGATCGCCTTAATTCAAGAGTCGAACGAAAAATCGATCGCAGATCGTGACTCAAAGATCGATCGACTGATGTCGGCTCAAAATGCTTCGACTACGGATTTGATCTCTTTGGCAAAATCGATTCAGGAGGTCTATGGGACGGCGAATAACTCCCGTCAGGCCCGCTTCTTAGATGAGGCACTTCCAGAGGCATTGCGTCTTCAATTTACGGAGAACATTCCGGCATCAGCCTGTGTGGCGATGGCGATTTATGAAAGTCAATATGGACAAAGTAAACTGGCGAGAGAGCATCATAACTACTTTGGGCTGAAGGCTTTCTCGAATTGGGATGGGAAAAAGGCTCAAAATATGGTGACACGAGATAGTGGTGTTCTTACGACCGCTGATTTTCGTGCCTATTCAACCACAAGCGAAGGTTTTGATGGTTATGTTCATTTTTTAAAGAACTCTGATCGCTATGATCATGCGCTGCAATCCAGAAACGGAGTTGAGTTTGTTTCCGGACTCTTACGTGCTGGCTATTGTCCCGATAGTAACTATTTGGACAGCATTCGCTCGATCATGGATCGTCATAAGCTTTATAAGCTCGATTCGCTTAAGCCAAATACCATTGTCCGCTCTGAGGAGTTGGTAAAATCTGAATCCTCAGGTTAATTCTAAAGACGAAGCAGGTCGATTTGCCATGGGCAGCATCGATCCTCTTGAATCAAGCGCTGGGGGGCAGTATCCGGGTTCTCTGCGATCTCGATCAAGGTAATCTTTGAGGCGATGAAGCCGGGATCCATTTTAAGTTCTTCGGCGATTTTTTGTCGTTTATCGCGGAGGGCATTAAAGCGTTTTTCAACGGCGAGTGACATCGGATCGGGGCGACGGGGATGGAGATAGGGAATCGGTTCTGCTTGAAGTGCCTGTTCGATTTTAAGGAGGAGCCGCTGTTTGGAATCCCCTCTGACGAATGGGGGGACCGGAAACTCTTCTGACGGTTTTTTATTAAAGAGCTCGATGAGTTCGAGCATCAACTCCCCTCGCATGACACGAAAGGTCGCTAAATCGCGGTTTTTGGCCTCTATTTGGCGCCACTCCCAGAGGGACTTCAGGAGAGTACGTGATTTCGGATCGAGGTGCTGATGTCCGGAGATCTGCCAAGCCTCGGGGTCTTCTTGCTCCTTGGGGTTCTGGGTGATCTTGAGTTGGCGCTGACAGCTTTGGTCGAACCACTCCATACGTCCTGCTTGCTCAAGCCCCTCTCTGAGGACAGTGACGATTGGGTCGAGGTGTAAAACGTCGGCGGAGGCGTAATCGATCATTGATTCGTTCAAGGGGCGAAGCGTCCAGTCTGCCTTTTGATTACTTTTAGAGAGAGTGATTCCTTTGTTTTCAAGGACGAGGGCGGAGTAACTGAGCGCTTTTTTGCCGAGAATCTGAGCAGCGATGAAAGTATCAAAAATGACCGAGGGGGTTTTCCCTCCGATTTTACGAATCAGACGTAAGTCGTAGTCAGCGGCATGAATTTTCCATTTTTTATCTCCCAAGATAGCCCAGAATTGGGTCAGATCGATTTTTGCAAGGGGATCAACCAGCTCGACCCCTTGAGGAGTTAAGAGCTGAATCAGGCAAAGTTTCTCCTGAAAATGGTGAAAACTATCGGCTTCGGTATCAATGACGACCCATTCTAGGGGGTGAAGTCTAGAAATAAGGTCCTCGAGATCATTTTGTGTCGCTATCCATCGGTAAGACATGTTTGTTCTTTTTGATTGATTCTAAGAGATTGGCAATCATATTCATTTTTCCGACCCAATCGGAAAAACAAATTTAAAAGGAAAATGTATGAGTCAGATCCATCGAATTAACGACGTTTATAAGGAGATCACCTTTGCCAATGACGAGATCAAACGTTATGGCCGTCATTTAATTATGCCTGAAGTCACCTTAGAGGGTCAGAAAAAATTAAAGGCCGCAAAAATTCTTTGCATCGGTACGGGTGGACTTGGCTCTCCGCTTCTTGCTTATTTAACTGCAGCAGGGATTGGAAATATTGGACTGGTCGATTTTGATACCGTCGATTACTCGAATCTCCATCGTCAAATTATTCATAAGACGAAGAATGTTGGGAAGCCGAAAATTCATTCTGCGATTGAGACGATGAAGGAGATTAATCCTTATGTCCAAGTGCAGCCTTTTGAAACTTCGTTTCGTTCGGATAACGCCATGGAGATTGCGAAGGATTACGACATTATTATTGATGGAACTGATAATTTTCCGACTCGCTATCTCGTGAATGATGTTTGTGTCCTATTAGGAAAACCGAATGTCTATGGCAGCATCTTTCGTTTCGATGGTCAGGCGACGGTTTTCTGGGGAGAAAAAGGGCCTTGTTATCGCTGTCTCTACCCAGAACCCCCGGAGCCGGGAATGGTTCCGAGCTGCGCTGAAGGAGGAGTCCTTGGAGTTTTACCTGGAATCATTGGGGTGATGCAGGCGATCGAAGCTGTGAAGCTCGTGATCGGCGTTGGCGATACCTTGATCGGCCGATTGGTGCTTTTTGATGCATTGAAGATGAAATTCCGTGAGCTTAAGGTGAGAAAAGATCCGAATTGTCCGATCTGTAGTGCCCATCCGACGATCAAAGAATTGATTGATTACGATCAATTTTGTGGGGTGGGACCTGTGGGAGTGAAAGAGGAGCGCTTTGGAGTTCCGGAGATCACCGTTGAAGAGCTCAAGGCCGCTTTTGATGCTAAAAAGGATTTTGATATCGTTGATGTCCGTGAGCCTCAAGAGTTTGAGATCTCGCAGATTGAAGGGTCGAAGCTGATTCCGATGGGACAACTGGCGAGCCGAATTCATGAGCTTGATAGTGCCCGTGAGATTTACCTTCTTTGTAAGAGTGGGATTCGAAGTGCTAAATCTTGGAAACTGCTGCATGACTCCGGATTTCGACGCATTAAGAATGTCGCTGAGGGGATCGATGCATGGAGCGAGCGGATTGACCCAACCTTACCACGATATTAAGCTTTTATTCATGAGTGAGACCGAGATCTATGGGGCGACGATCACAACGCCCGATCTTCAAACCGAGAACCTATCGTCGTTTGATCAGGGGTGGAGCGTCTTGGTGTGGAATGATCCGATCAATCTGATGGATTACGTTGTCTATGTCTTTCAAAAAGTTCTGCATATGAATCGCTCTCAGGCAACGAAGCATATGATGGAGGTCCATCAACAGGGAAAAAGTCTGGTGGCTCATGAGAATCGTGAAAAAGCGGAGCATCTCGTCCATCAGCTTCAATCGTATGGGCTCACCGCAACGCTCCAGGGGCTATGAAGATCGAAATTCATAAAGAGGCGATTTCACTCCATCTTCACCGTTCTGAAGCAATCTGGTTACTCAACACCTTTCGATGCCTTCAACAGTCTTACGAAACCCCGATCGAGAGGCTTACGGATCAGGAGCGATCTTACTGGAAAGGCTCACTCCTAGATCCACATGCCTCAAGTTCTCAACTGAAAAATGAGTCAGAGGCTTTGGAGTTAGAGCGACTCATTTGGAAGGGGGATCGACTGAAGATCGTCAACCGATGGCTCGATCAATTTAATGATTTTAATCCCAAGCAGGAGTTTGAGTTTAAATTTCTTAAAGAGGAGGCGGATGCTCTTTTACAAATCACGAATGATCGACGGCTTCTTTTAGCGGCGAATCATCAGATTCGGGAGGAGGATATGCATCACGATCTTGAAAAGCTCCATCAGAACCCAAAAGCAGAGGCTCTCTTTGAAATCGATTTCTTAGCCTTTGTGCAGAGTGCCGTCATTCACAGTCTTGAATACGAACCGGAATAAAGAGCAGGAGCAATAAGCGGATTAAGAAGGGATTTCTTTTTATCCTGGTAGCTATTCGTTTTCTGAAGAATCTTCGTAAGTGTATCGAGCGCAAATAAAATGTAGGGTCCTTTATTCAGCATCACGCATTCGGCCCGTTGAGCCATTGAAGCATCCGTGACCTCTGCTCGTGTTGGACATCCTTTTTTGGCCAAATTCTCCAAAACTTGAGTTGCCCAAATAACAGGGACATGGGCCGCTTCGCAAAGACAGAGAATTTGCTCTTGGATTTCGGCGAGTCTTTCATACCCACACTCAATGGCTAAATCACCGCGAGCGATCATAATCCCAATTTTATTGAACTCCATTGCCCTTAATAGCAGTTGAGGCAAATGAAGAAAGGCCTCTTGTGTCTCAATTTTTAAAATAATTCCAAGTGAACTGGCCTTCTTTTTTTTAATTTTAATGAGGATTTGTTCCAAATCTTTTTCCGATTTAATAAATGAAAGCGCAATGAGATCGGCATTTTTTGTGACGTAGTCCAACAAACTCTCCTCAACAAAGGAGTCGACTTGAGAGGGCAGGACAGTATCAGGGAGATTAATGCCCTTTTCGGAGCGAAGTTGACTTCCTTTTTCTTTTGCATGAGTGATGAGAATCTTACAGTAATCGCGATGACACTCCTGAATCACTCCGCCAATTTTTCCGTCATCAAAATAAATTCGATCATGAACAGAAAGAAAGGGGAAAATACGCGAAGAGGTACAGCCAACAATCGCTTCTGTTAATGGTTTCTTTTTAGAGTTACGAGTTGCAGCAGTAGTAGGTGAAGACTCAGTTTTCAGTTGAATCTGATCTCCCACAAAAAGAGTCAGAGAATTCTCTGTGGGATGAAAATGGGTGATCGTGAACTTCTTATGTTTTTTAGCTTTCAGAACCGTATTTTTAGAAAGGTAAGCGGTCTGCTTACATTCTCCGAGATAGCCCCCCACTTCAACTTTCGTGATGATGATTTTACGGGAGGCTCCACGAGTATCGGCAAATGAAACAGAATCTCCGACTCGTAATTTTTGAAGCCAGCTTTGTGGAATCGGTAGAGGAGTTCCATCCCCTTCGGAAAAGAGTCCCCCGAGCGGAATCAGTCGAACAGAAGCCGCTTGAATCATCTGTCCTAAATTGTTTCGAAGCGGTTTAATTTTAACCACCTCCGGCTCAATGAGAATGGGTGCGGTACGAATTTTTTCGCCTGGAAGATCCATTAAAATAAGGGTTTTCTTTTTTAACTTCTTTTCCGCTTTGCGAATATGACCGATCATTGCCGTCCAAACAGTCTCATCATCGTGAGCACAATTGATACGAGCGCAATCCATCCCTTTTTCGATAAGATCATGAACGAGTTTCGGCTCTTGAGCCGCTTCAGAAGGAAGGGTCACCATGATCCGCTCCTTACGATCATGAACAGGTGCCCCAAAAAGATCGAGAGTATGCTTTTCTAAAAGCAGATGCCCTGTTTTAAAGTCTAATGCGTTAGGAATCTCAAAGATCTTTGGATCTGAATTTCTCAAGCGAGCAAGAATGGAGAGAACGGAATTGATACTTTGAAAAACATGCTTTTCCGATCGTCCTAAAGAAGAAAGCCCTCTTTCGCTCAGTTGCGTTTGTATTGGCAAAATATCCTTCTGACGAAGGGCTAGATAATGAACGAGGTTTTGAGCGCTTTTTTGATAGGAAGGATGAATCGGATAATTCGCAGATTTCTGACTTTCGGAATGGAGGAGATCGGAACGAATCTTCAAAAGCGATTGAAAAAGTCGATCTAACTCCTTATCTGCTGGTTGGATTTTTTTTCCATTTGTTTTCAAGTTTATTCTTTGGATTTGGGTTCTAAAAAACGGATTCGAATGACTTGAAGCGGAAATTTTTCGGAAGCCTTGCAGGTGAGTTCGACACGATCTTGGAGATCAAGATGCTTTAAAGAGGAGATATAAAACATCTTCACTTGTCCTTGATCATCGACGGCGGTGAAGCTCAACCCTGATCGATTTTCGTTACTATTCACGGCAGTTACTCTCCCTTTGAATTGGAAAGTTCCGGCAGCCGTATTTTCTTCTATCGTAGGTCCACCGAGAAGAGAAAGAACACTAATTCCAAGAAAAACAAAAAGGATAAATACTGATTTCATCCCTCTATCCTAATAAAAAAATAAATAATCACAAAAAAGTTTTTGTAACAATCTTGTGTCGAAATTTAAAACAAACCACAGAGGAGTTTACATTCGATCGTGAATTAGCCCTGTGTTTCTCAAACAGAAAGGCCAGCGATTTTGACTCGCTCATAATCAGCAATGGTTCCTAAATCCATCCAACTCCCATCATCGACCAAGACTCCTTGAATTTGATCTCGCTCCGAATGATTTTGTAACATTCTCAAAAAAACTTCGATGACCGATTCGATTTTCCCGGAGGTTAAGCGATTTAAAAATCTTTTTTCGACGAGATAAACTCCTGTAAAAAGAGTTTTTTCAAGTCCCTCGATTCCCAGACGGGAACGAATATCTCTCACTCGCTCTGATTTTCGATCCCAGCCCACCTGTTTCGGTTCCTCTCGAGTCCTCAATGCCAGAGTGACTTCAACGCCCGTGCTTTGATGTTTTTCGATCAACGGATTTAAATTAAAATTAGAAAGTACATCGCCGTTATAAATGAAAACGGTTTCCCCGAGAATTAGCTCTTCGATGTTCTTGAGGCCGCCGGCAGTTTCGAGCAAGATTGGTTCGTATTTAAAAAAAAGAGGGACTCCACGCCATTCTTTTTGAGGGAAGGCCTCTTCATACTTTGAAGCGCAGTGATGGGTATTCACGATGATTCTTTCGACCCCTAAATCGACGCACCGATCGAAGACATCGCAGATCATCGGTCGACCTTGAACGGGGAGGAGCGGCTTAGGACACTCTAAGGTCAGCGGCCGCAATCGAGTGCCAAGGCCCGCCCCCAGAATGAAGGCAGTCTGAAGTTTAACCATTGTCACTCTCTCTCTTTAAATTATTCGCATTATTTTTCGTCGGAACGAAAAATAATTGTCCCCCGATAGAGATATAATCGCTGCTCAACATTTTATGGTTTTCGTTCCGACGAAAAATGAAGCTGTATTTTTAAAATTCATAAATCGGAATTCAATGCGATATCAATGCGAGTGGAAAATGTTTTCATTCGAGATAAACCTTTGGTTTCGGTCTTTAGCCGATTTATGGTTTAACGGTGGGAACGATCTTGAGAAGACGATCGGCAGCTCGAGCGGCGAGCTGACGAATGACTTGATCTTCTCCCCCTTTATTTGCAAGCGCTTTGAGCGTCTCGATCGATCCAGTGTCCTGAAGTTCAACGAGAGCAATAATTGCTTCGTGACGAACCGCGGGGTCTTTATCTTGGAGTCCTTGTCGAACGACTGAAATGGTGTTCGAGTCTTGCATTTGACCGATCACCCGCATGGCTAAGGGACGGATCTCAGGGCGCCCTGTGGAGAGATAGACTAAGAGCTGAGGGAGGGATTCGCGGTTACGAACGGTGGCTAATGAGAATGTAGCGACCTCAACATGCTTTGGATTCGAGTGTTTTAATTGAGCAAGATATTCCTCGGGATTATTTTCTTTAACGAGGGTCAGGAGGGCATTTGTCGCCGCGTGCTGAACTTGGGCATCGGGATCCTCCAAAAGAAGAAAAAGAGGAGCGACCGCTTTTGCGTTGCGGAGCCGTCCTAGGGCTTGTGCCGCATCCGACCGGACAAACCACCAGGAATCTTTCAACGCCTCGATCAGTGGTTCAACGGCTCGGTCATCTTTCAAATCTCCTAATGCATATACGGCTGAACGTCGAACCTCATTTTCAGGATCTTTGACAAGTTTTGCAATTGAGGAAAAGGAGTCAGGGTCATTGATCGTACTCAAGGCACGGGCTGCATTTCCACGGATCATGGGATCTTGATCACGAAGAGAGTCTCTTAAAATCGAATCTTCTGTCGTCGATTTGCCTTTAGAAATGACCTGAACAAATTCACGATAGGCAGCCACAGCGAGATCAACGCGATCGGCCTTGAGGAAAAGAGCCACTCGACGACGTTGAAGGGGCTTGCTATTCGGGGACTCATGAATTGCGGAGGTCAAAATATTCAACGCTTTTTCAAATTCACGAACTTGTACGAGTGAGTCTACCGTAGAGATCGTCTCTTTTTCTTTTTTAGAAACACACCCGGTGAAAATCAGGAAGATGAAACTCAATATCAATAAATGAATGAAGCGCATGATTTCCTTTAGCCCGTCTGATTCTGAAGCGCAATGAACTTTTATTAAAAAGTTCCAAGCCTACCGATCTGAAGGGGAGGAGTTTCTTCCAATTCATGAGAGCTGATTCTTTCGATTTCCAAGAGATCTAAAGGCAACCCTTTTCCTTTCAACGAAGTTAAGCCAAGAGGACGCGTCTCGATTGGGGTATTGACAAAACCGACGAAATCCTTGGAGGCGGTAATTTTACCGGGGGAACAGACCGATTCAATTCTTGCAGCGGTATTGACTGTATCGCCCCAAACGTCGTAAGAAAATTTACGTTTTCCGACGATCCCTGCGATGGCTTTACCGCAATGGAGTCCGATCCGAAGATCCCAATAAAGTTGATCGTTCATCACTTTATCCTCCCACCGCTTAGCGATAAAATCTCGCATGCGAAAGGCGCATTCGAGGAGGCGAGAGGCGGAGTCTGTGGGATTAAATTCATGAAGTCCTGTCACACAAAAATAGCCATCTCCAATGGTTTTCAGTTTTTCGACTCCTGTCTCATCACAAATATCATCAAAAGCAGAAAAACAGATACTCAACTCTCCCACAAGCTCCTCAGGATCCATCATTTCACCCAGGCGAGTGAAATCAACAAAGTCACTAAACAAAATAAAGATTTTCTCATGCTCTTTTGCTCGAATCGTTCCTTTATCCCGAATCTCGTCTAGAACGAAGGCTGGAAAAATATTACGGATCAAACTGTCCGATTTCTTTTTTTCGCGAGAAAGATTTTTTTGACTTTTAATGTATTTTTCCTGGCTCTGAACAACCTCCATTAAATTCATTTCTCGTTCGATTAATTTCACAAAACCTCTCATTGCACTCAACTGTGAGGTGGTGAGTTCACGGCTCTTCATATCCAATAAACAGAGGGTTCCGATAGCATGTTTTCCATCGGGTATTAACGGCCATCCGGCATAAAAACAAAGGAAAGGCTCTCCTAAAACAGCAGGGTGATTTTTAGAAATCGGATGTACTCGTGTATCGGAAATGATCAGCGGCTTTCTCAGGAGTACCGTGTGACTACATAAAGAAAGATTTCGCGGGGTTTCGACTAAATCTAAGCCGACTTTTGATTTAAACCACTGACGATCCTTTTCCATCAGCGCAACGTAGACAATTGGAACTTCAAAAAGGGTCTGGACTAAACGGACAATCTGATCAAAACGTTCCTCTGGAGGAGTATCGAGAATCTGGAGTTCCTTCAAGGCCTGGAGTCGAACCTCTTCGTTCCAAGGAATCTCCGCTTCTTGAAACCGTATCAAATCGCTCATAGTTCTAATAATATCTTAAGTAAGCTTGTTGTAGCAATGGAATTAGCAAAAAAACACCCAGTAAAAGTACTTATGCCCTCGATTTTCTGACAAGGAGTAAATCCTCTTTAGAGAGCTGATTCAATGTGACGCTTTTCCCTAGGCCGTTCTCAATTTCAACGTCGTAAGTTCCTTCACGAAAAGAATGAATAATAACCCCTATATCACCATAACGAAGTTCATGCTCTGGAATATCTTTCTGCAAAGCGACTTCATCCATAGCGCTAAGATTGGGAGCCTTCATCTCAAACTTTAGCACAGGCCTTTTGATTTACAAAAAAGAAGTTATTTTTTCGGGAGAATCGTATAGGTCACCGAGGCTTTGACGATCTGGTCTGGAGCGAGCGTTCCTCTCCATTGAACGCCGGAATAGATCATCGAACGGGGTCCGATGAGAGATCCTGGATTTAATACCGCATGACATCCGATCTCGACTTGGTCTCCAATGATCGCCCCGAATTTTCGAAGTCCTGTCTCAATCTTAAGTTCATGACTCTTAACGACAATCGAGTCCCCTGCGAGTTTGAAATTAGAGAGAATCACCCCTGCCCCCAGATGAGCTCCAAAGCCTAAAATAGAATCTCCGACATAATTGAAATGAGGAACTTGAACATGATCGATTAAAAGAGAGTTTTTGAGCTCCGAGGAGTTTCCAATTACCGATTGATCTCCGACGATCACATGGTCTCGAATGTAAGCCCCTGAACGAATTTCACATTGCGCTCCAATCCAAGCGGGGCCTTTGATGACCGCTCCTGCCTCAACGACCGTTCCCTTACCGACATGGACTAAAGGGCCGATTTTAGCGAGCGGATCGATCTCGCCAAGGAGTTGGGGGGGATTCTTTTCAAAATAAGCGGCAAGATACGGCTTAATCTTGGGAAGCACCTCCCAAACATGATTCACCCCCTCGAAGATCGAGGCGTGTACTGTTTTGTTTAATCGAGTTAATTCAAAAAAATCTTGGGCTTGAAAATTCACTGTATTTTCTCCTTTAAGGAATCACTTTTTCTAAGGCTCTTTCCATCGCTTGGGCTGTAAATTCGATCTCGTCCTGACCATGAGCAAGGCTTAAAAATCCGGCTTCAAATTGAGAGGGAGCAAGATAAACGCCCTCCTCTAATAATAAATGGAAAAAACGAGCGAATCGTTCGAGGTCAGAGCTCATCGCCTCATTTAAGTTTCGAACAGGTCCCTGAGTAAAGAATAAGGAGAACATCGAGCCGATCCGATGCCAAACGTAAGGTGCTCCCCTACGTTTCAGCGTTGCGAGAACTCGATCTTCGAGGAGTTGCCCTAATTCCTCTAATCGTTGAAAAGCATTTCGTTCTTCCAACTGTTGAAGCTGCATGAGTCCCGCCGCCATCGCTAACGGATTTCCAGAAAGAGTACCGGCTTGATAAACAGGCCCTAAAGGGGCCAAATAATCCATAATCTTTTTTCTTCCCCCAAAGGCACCAACCGGAAGCCCCCCGCCGATGACCTTTCCAAAAGTCGAAAGATCTGGAGAAATTCCGTGCAGCTCTTGAACTCCGCCCCGTGCCAAGCGAAATCCGGTCATCACCTCATCAAAGATCAAAATAACCTCATGCTTTTGAGTCAATTCGCGGAGTCCCTCAAGATATCCTGCGAGCGGAAGAATCAATCCGACATTTCCGACTACGGGCTCTAAAATAATCGCGGCTATTTCCCCTGGATAAAGCTCAAGAGTTCTGCGAACAGCCTCTAAATCATTGTAAGGAAGTGCGATCGTCAACTCAGCCAAAGCGCGTGGGATCCCTGCACTATCCGGTTGCCCAAGAGTCAGCCCCCCCGATCCTGCCTTGACGAGCAGCGAGTCCACGTGACCGTGATAACAGCCTTCAAATTTAATAATCTTATCGCGCCCCGTAAAGCCTCTTGCTAAGCGAATCGCAGACATCGTCGCCTCTGTTCCACTGCTGGTCATCCGCACTTTCTCGATCGAAGGGACCCACTCTGATATTTTTTTTGCCATTTCTACCTCACGAGCCGTCGGAATCCCAAAGCTAACTCCATTTTCAGCAGCTCTCTGGATTGCTTGCAAAATAGCTGGATCCGCATGGCCTAAAATAGAGGGACCCCAACTACAAACATAGTCAATGTAGGGATTTCCATCTTCATCCCAAACCCGACTTCCGCTCGCTTTTTGAGCAAAAAAAGGAGTTCCGCCAACCCCGCGGAAAGCTCGAACGGGTGAGTTAACCCCTCCTGGAATAAAGTGGAGTGCCTCTTTAAAAATTTGTTCAGATCGCGATCGATTCATTTTAACTTCATTAGCCTCGGAGGGCTTTTAGGACAATCAAATACCGCTGATCAAAAATCGTGTTGATTGTCGCACGTAATATGCTAATAATCATAGACCTATGGCCTGCCTGATATATACAGACGATCAAGGAGTCCCTTCACGTCTCCCTCTAGGGAAAGCGACATTAATGCTCGGGAGCGCTGAAGAGAGCCAGCTATTACTGCAGGATCAAAGTGTCAGTAAAAATCATGCCTCGATTGTCTATGATAAGAATAAATTTTGGATCAGAGACAACGGGTCAACGAACGGGTCGCTCGTAAACGGAAAGCCGGCGCAATATACACAACTCAACAACGGAGACACCCTTCAATTTGGCTCCTACAAATTCTTTTTTGACGAATTTTATCAAACCGACGAAAAACTCGAAAAAACAGTCACTCATAATATTAAAATTATTGATCCGAAGCCGACGCAAAAAAAGGGGACCAGTTATCGGCAAACAGTTCAACTTCAACACTCTTCGGGAAGTCAAACCGTTCCGATGAGAATGATGTTGACTGAAAAAGTGAACCCATCGATGGATAGTCTGAGTAGCATCTGTGAAACTTTTGGCTACTTGGGTTTCATTACTTTTCTCCCTGCGATTATCACCGGACATATGGCTCAGCCGATCACTGCAGAAAACAGAAAAAGTCAAGCAGTGGGACTTTCCCTTGGATATACTTTTCTGATCATCTGGATTTGCATAGGCTTCTACTTTTTAAATCAACCGGCCAAGAAAGGTAAAATAACAAAAGGCCAGGACTTTGAAGAGTCCGTTTTTGAATATCCCACACTTACCTCCCCTCTTGAGCTGATTAAAAACCCGATGGTCTGGATCCCTCCTAGTGGAATCTACAATTATATTTTATTTAACAAGCCTAACACGGATATCGAAAAAAATCCGGTACTCTTAAAGGAGGTCACCTCGATCAAATCGATTTTCACCCATGGATTAGTATGGATGCAAATCGGATCGTCCAATTTTAAAATTCAGAAGGATCAAGGGAAACTGAAATTTATATTAGAGACCTATCGATCAAATCCTACTTTTTGGGAATACGACAGTACGATGGTTCCTGAGAAAAAGACCTATTACGATCCGTTCTTTTTTCCAAAAGAAACGCCGCAATTTTTTTATGAAAAAGATTCTTTACTGATTCCTCCGATTGAACGGTTTTCAGCCCCTGAGTTTACTTGGTGTTTTGGCGTTCGAGGAATGAATTTTGTTCTTCCTGGACAATTTAACGAAGCAGAACCGCTTTCAAACCTTCGCGTGATCTTAGTCATTAAGGCAGGGAACACGATTTCTAATTTTAAAATCAATACACTTGAAGGTAATTTGACCCGCAATGAAGAAAAAACTTATGACTTTAAAGTCACTCCTTCAGTCCTTTATGCTGCGATCGTTTATCGGATTACCGATCGGAAACCATTGATTGTATCGACTTACGATAAATATTTTAGTTTAGAGGATTCTAAAGCTCTAGAGAGTTGGGTTCATGAACATTTTGAGGAAGTCATCGCCTATCAACCCAGCTCGAGACTTGCGATCGCTCCCCCCTTTACAATTAAAGAGAAAGAGCAACCCAAAGAGCTGCCGAAACCAGCGAAACCTAAAGTGAATTTTTTTATTCAAGAAGCGAAATAGATGGTTTTAGAGGATTTTCTTGATTTTTTTAAAAGCCTTCACACTTCAGAGGGATTGATTCGTTTAATTACCCAGGGTGGTTTTTTTCTACTCGTTGCGATCATCTTTGCTGAAACGGGACTTCTTCTCGGATTCTTTCTCCCCGGAGACTCTCTCCTTGTCGCGGCAGGTGTTGTTGCCGCTCAAAGTGACCATCCCTTGTTTAATATATGGGTACTCAATTTCTCCTTAATCATCGCCGCATTCACCGGGGATCAATTGGGTTATTGGTTGGGATCAAAAACGGGGCCTAAAATTTTTCTGAAAGAGGACTCCCTCTTTTTTAAGAAAAAATATCTCCATGAAGCCCATTTATTTTATGAAGAACATGGAGGAAAATCGGTGATTATTGCTCGATTCGTCCCCATATTACGAACCTTTGTTCCCTTCATTGCGGGAGTCGCCCAAATGCCTCGCAAACGATATCTTTTTTTTAACCTTCTAGGAGGAGTTCTCTGGATTGGCACACTCTTAAATCTTGGATATCTTGTTGGTAAAACACCTCTCGCCAAGCAACTTCATTTGATCATTATTTTTGTGATTGGAGTCTCGATGCTTCCGATTGCTATTGGTTTGTTAAAGCGGTTGATTTTCAGCCCCAAAACGCAATAGCTCTGCCTGTAAGATTTGGACTTAAAATCTCTTTCAACGATCCGGTTGCTTTAGAATCTGGTGAATCGCCGTTTTCACATCATCCAAGGTAATTGCCGCCATACAGGCACGTAGCGCATGATGATCGCAACCCTCTCTTAAAACAGGACCACACGGGCATCCTTTATCGATGATAATCCTCGAAGCGGTCCACGGCGCCCAGTCCCCTTGTCCACTGGGCCCAAATAAAGCGACCAGCGGCTTTCCAAGTGCCGCGGCCATATGCATAGGGGCCGTGTCGACCCCTAAAAAAAGCACTGATTTTTGAATTAAAGCGGCTGTTTGACTTAAAGTGACCTCGCCTATCAAAGCGAGTGGCTTGAGACGACAGAGATCGAGAATTCGTTGAGCTTTCTCTTTTTCCTTAAGTTCTGGACCACAAGTCATCACAACCCCTAACCCCTTTGACTCTTGAATCCAGTCGATCAGTTGCGCCATCCGTAAATCATCCCAGCATTTAAACAACCAGCGAGAAACAGGATGGATGTGAATAAATTCATTCATGCCATGTCGAAAAAGAAATTGGTCTGCCCAAACTTGATCGGCCTCACTCACCACAAGTTCGAGTCGATTCTCCGTCGTAGGCGCATCGCAAGAGGGGGTTGGAATTCCACATTTTTGAAGAAGATGATATTGAAAAGGGACTTGATGAATTGTTTGCGAAGGATAGCGATAGAGATGAGTATAGGCGAATCGAAACCAACTCCAAAAAGGCCACCAGTTATAGTAGGAAATTCGCAAGCGAGCCCTCGAAAATAAGGAACACCAAGCGGGTCTCTCTCCGCTCACTAAATTAATAGTGAGATCAAACTGACGACGACGAATCTCTCGGAAAAACTGAAATTCATGATAGAGACGATTCCCTTCTTTTCGTTTCGATCGATCGTAGACCAACACCTCATCTAAATGGGGATTTCCCTGGAGCATTGCCTCTGTTGAGGAATTGACCACCGCAGTGATTCGCGCTTGCGGAAAGGCCTCTCGAATGGCACGAATCGAAGGGGTCATTAAAAGAACATCCCCAATATTCCGAAATTTAAAGAGACCGATTCTGTGAATATTTCTCTCCTGAAGAAGGGAAATCGGTTTTGATTCTTTAATAAATGACCATTCAGAACTCATGTACCCCTTCTTATTAAATGACCTGAGGGAGATGAAAAGAAGATAAATGGTTTCTATTTCCTAAGAGAGAAATCTCGTTTAAAAGAATGGGGAATTTATGAACATTCAAGAACCTTCCGCGAGTCTCTTGCTCGATAAAACCTATGGATGGCATCCCTTCACCCCTCTGGATGAATGGCTTGATCCAAATCATCACCCGGTGATGATCTCCTCCGGTCACGGATCTTGGCTCGTAGATGAAGAGGGAAAGGCTTATCTGGACGGAAACTCCTCGATCTGGACCAACACCCATGGACATTGCCACTCTCGTATGGTTCAAGCATTACAGGAACAGCTCACGATTCTCGACCACTCCTCCTATCTCGGTTTAGGACACTCTCTGGGCTCCTCTCTTGCTCAAAAGCTTTCCCAACTGACCTCCTTACAAAGAATTCTCTTTTCCAGCGATGGCTCCTCAGCCATGGAGGCGGCGTTAAAAATAGCGACTCAGTATTTTCACCAAAACGGAGCTCCCGAGCGCAAAATATTTGTGACTCTTCAAGGGGCATATCACGGAGATACCATTGGCAATATGAGTTTGGGAAAATCGGCTTTATTTCATCTGCCCTTTGATCATCTCCTGTTTCCAACAGAATCGATCCCGATGCCTGGTTGCTACCGTTGTCCCTTCAATCAAGCGACCTTTGAAGAGGCGGATGCAAGAAGCTATCGAAAGTGCCAATGGGAATGCGTGTCGAAAGCGGAGGAGGTGATGCTTCAATTTGGAACCGAGATGGCAGCCCTCGTGATTGAACCTCGAGTTCAAGGAGCCGCAGGAATGGTGATGCAACCGGAGGGTTATCTCGAAAAGATTTCCGAGATCCCCCATTCACATGATGCGCTTCTCATTGTCGATGAAATATTTACTGGATTCGGAAGGACGGGCGAGCTCCTGGCCTGTCATCCTTCGCTCACAAAACCGGACATTATAGCCCTTGGAAAAGGACTCACGGGGGGCGTCCTTCCGATGGCAGCAACTGCCGTTTCAGAAACTATTTTTAACGGATTTAAAGGATCATTTGAGAAAACTTTCTTTCACGGTCATAGCTATACAGGCAATCCACTTTCCGCACGAGCGGCTTTAACGAATCTTGAGCTTTTTGAAGAGGAAAATACGATTGAAAAAATAAAAGGGCTTTCGACTCATCTTCAAAAGCTGAGCTCCTGCTTTTGGAAGCATTCCTCCGTCGGGGATGTTCGCATCGAAGGAGTTATTTTGGCCGTCGAGCTTGTTCAAGACCGATTAACGAAAGAGCCCTTTGGCTTTGCGGAACGGGTCGCTTATAAAATTAATAAGATTGCGGAATCCAAAGGGCTTTTGACTCGTGGGATAGGCTCCATTCTTTTTCTTGTTCCCCCCTATTCAACGACCGAGAGCGAGCTTGAACAGATGGTTCAAATTCTCGATGATTCGATTTGCGAATACTTTCAAAAAAGATCCTAAGAGAGAAAAGGCAGGGGTCTAATCGCTTTTAGCGGGTGGCTGTTAGCTAATTACTACAGGCTATCAGGCTCGTATTTATCTGACTTTATCCTGACCATCGATGCAAAGAAATCTTCATTTGTCTTTATCCCAGATTCGTCATTAGAAGTCCATTTACGACGTAAACCAACATCACCAAAAGGTGATCTTCTCATCGGGAGCGATTGCGGGCCGCGATCACGTCCTATTTCATCATCAACGCAGCTAAAGATAGTCCTTCTGCTAAAGAAAATGCCCCTGAATCTGATCGAGCATCGCATCGACAGAGAGATTTTCAATTCCACAGGAGGGCTGAAGGTCGAGGTGGGTTTTTGATTTTGAACCCCATTTTTGAATCACCCCATCGGGTCTCCATAAGACAACTGTGGGCGTTTCCGTACAGGCAGCGAGATGAACAAGGCCCCCTTCGGGGGAGATGAATCCGTCGGCACTTTTCAGGAGATTGGCCACGACCGCTAAACTCGAAGGCTCAAAAAGAGCGACTCCTTTTGATCTTAATCTTTCAGTGATCTCCATCGAAAGAGTCTCTTCTGGTCGTTTCATCACCCCGACTTGAATCCCCCCCATTTTCTCCAGCCGATCGATTAATTGAAAATAGTTTTCAAGTGGCCAATACTGACCGCGATTACAAGTGAGAGTGATCAATATTTTCTTTTTATCCGACCCACAGCCCCAATTTAAAAACGAGGAATCAACGGAAGGAATCGTTAGATTAAAGCAATATTCTTGAGGCTCCTCAATTCCTAGCGGGAGAAGGAGGCGAAAGAGAGTTTTAATCTGATGTTCATAATCGGGGAGAGGAATCGGATGCGAATAATAAGCCGAGGGAGAATGAGGGTCAAAACCGATTCGGATGGGAGAGCCGGAGGCACAAACGACCTTTGCAACTCCGCGATCAAATCCACCCTTCGCCGCAATGACAAGATCGGCTCCTTTCAGAGAGCTTTTATTCATCCAAGGATTTAAAAACTTCAAAAAGAAATTTTTAAAGAGGTGAACTTGACTGACTTCAGGGGACCAGCGAGCGAGCTCGCATCCGGCAGAATCGCTGACCACGAGGATCTCCGTTTGAGGAAAACGGTTGCGAAGCGCATGAATCAGGGGAAGCGTGCAGATCATATCCCCGAGACGATTTCGGCGAATAATCGCAATTCTTTGGGGGTTTATCACACTCATGATGAGTTCGTGATTAAACACGAATGCCTACAAATTTACATCAGGAAATCTTTTTTCTTTTCGTGCCTTTAAAATCCCCTTAATTCTTTCCTCTCTATGGCAGCTCAACTGATTGACGGAAGAAAAATCGCAGAACAAATCCACTTAGAAACAAAGCTTCGAGTGGAAAAACTCAAGATCAAAGGAATCGTTCCGGGAATTACCTTTATTCGCGTCGGCGAAGATCCAGCCTCGCAGGCTTATGTCAGAATGAAGGGGAAAAAGGCGGCTGAGATCGGAATCCACTCCGATACAATCGTTCTTTCCGAAAACACCAAGCAAGAGGAGCTACTCGCTCTAATCGATCGCCTCAATGCCGATACGAATGTTCACGGCATTCTGGTTCAAGCCCCGCTTCCAGCTCATATCTCTGAGACCGTTGTTTTTTCTTACGTGAACCCACACAAAGATGTCGATGGATTTCATCCGATTAATGTGGGAAAGCTGATGCTCGGGGAAAATAACGGGTTTAGGCCCTGTACCCCTGCAGGAGTCCATGAGTTATTGATTCGCTCGGGGGTTCCCACAGAAGGGGCTGAGGTCGTTGTTTTGGGAAGAGGGAATATCGTCGGGAAGCCGATGACCTCAATCTTGATTCAAAAGTTTAAAAATGCCAATGCCACAGTCACTTTACTTCACTCGCGAAGCAAAAATATTGAGGCTCATTGCCAAAGGGCCGATATTATCATTGCGGCGATGGGATTTGCCCATTTTGTGAAAGCCTCGATGGTAAAACCGGGAGCTACCGTGATCGATGTCGGTGTGAATCGAATTGAAGATAAAAACGATCCTCGCGGGTACCGTCTCGTTGGGGATGTTGATTTTGAGGCAGTCTCACAGGTTGCGGGAAAAATCACTCCGAATCCCGGAGGGGTCGGTCCGATGACGATCGCCCTGTTGATGTCGAATACCGTCCAAGCCGCTGAGGCGTGGGCTCACTAAATAACGAAGTTCGAAGACTCGGAGGATACAACGCCGTCGCAGAAGCGACATTCAAAAATATAGTCGGATACCCCTATCGCATAGAGCAGTGGAAACAGGGCTTGACTGTAAAAAGGAGTTCTAGATCGTTGATTTCATGGAAAACTCAAAACGGCACTCAGGAGTCACCTTTCTATTTTTAGGATTTCTCTTAGGCTCAGGCCTCGTTGGGCTTGTTTGGTTTCTACAAACTCCCAAAGTCATTACGAACAACCAGGAAAAAGCAACTCCATCAAATCAACTTCGGGAGAGCATTGTTCAGTTTCAACAAAGTAAATATACCCCTGAAAAGTCCGCTCAAGAATGGATAAAACTCTACCAACTTCAAAGATCCATAGCAAAAAAAAGTCACAACCGATTTAATCCTGATCGAGTTTCTCTTTCGGAGATTCTCCTCTTACTGCCTCCTCCTCCCTCATGGATCTTTCTTGAAAAAGAGATGCTCTCTCAAAAAATAGAGGACTCTTTTCTTCCTCTTTTCGTCAAACTATTACTTCAACAAGACTCCCAATGGGTCGAATCGTTAAAAAAAATAACCTCTAACAAAGAGGCGGGCATGGATTCCTATTTTCTTAACGAGATCACTTCAAAAACCATCTGCTACACTGACAAGCCGGAGGAGATTGAATCGATTCTCAATTTTTGGATTCTATTTCTGAAAGACCAAAAAAATGATGAGCGAAATTTTAATCGTTTTTCTTTTAATCAAAAATTTCCGGATCTATTCCTTATCCTCGGCGAAAAAAAGGCCGCTTATTATTTTGAAGAGTTGATCAAGACTCATGTCAGTCTCGACAATATTCATGGAAAAGAATCGAAAGAGCTTCTTAAAAAAATCGTTCTGGAAAAAGTAAAAGATGCCCGTTTCGTTCCTTGGGGACTCGTCTCCTCTCCTGCAGATGGCCCCTTCTACGAAGCACTGGATAAACGGTTCCCTGAAAAAAAACTTTCAGGAAATGATCATCATCGCTATGACGCATTCCAAAGAAATCGAGCGAAGGCTAATTATCTTTGCTGGCTGATCCTTGAAGGCCGCCTACAGGAGGCATCCCGGATATCAGACTCCTTCGCCCAATCCGATTCCAATCAACAAAGTAGCTATCTCTATCAAATTAGCCGAACTTTTGAAGAGGCTGGAAGTCCGGAAAAAATTTTTGAAATCGTTTATAGCGCTTTACAAAAAGATCCGAAATTAAACCTCTGGACACTTCTTTTCAATCTGGGATCGAAATCAGATCAAGGGGAAAGAATGCTTAAACTCGTGCGTCAAACCTTAGCCAAAAAAACTCTCCCACAAAATCTCCTTTGGGAAGTTGAACTCCACCTTCTTCGAGCATTACTCGCAAATGATCTCCTCACTGAAGCCAATGAACAAATGAAAAAAGTCTCAACGGCACCGAAAACTGAGGAAAACAAATCAGCCTTAACCTCTCTGGCAACCCTTATGATTCAAAGGGGAACATTGGAAAATCACCCCGAATGGATCAAAGAAGGAATTAGTCTTCATAATCAACTTCCCAATCCTGATCAAAATAATAATAACCTTTGGTATGGCATTCAAAGTTGGCTCGATGTACTTCAAGAAAATCGTCAGTATTCAGAGGCTGAGCGCCTTTTAAGAGAGCATCTCGAAATTGCACGAAAAAAGCCTCCTGAAAATAGCTTTATGATCGAACAGTTTGACAAGGAAAATCAAACTATTTTGACGGAACTCACAGGCATTTATTTTGCTACGGGGAGATACGAAGAGGTCATGAAGGTTCTCACAACAAATCCTCATTGGGGAACCTCCGATTTGGTTGATATTTTGGATAAAAAAACCTCTCAAGATATTCCCCTCGCCTACATGGCGGCAAAGAGTCTCGTTCAGTTTAACAAAATGAGTGAGGCGAAGTCGATTCTCGTCGCCTATCTCGAGCGTCACGGTGGATTTGATCCTGCCTACGCTCTCTTATTAGAAATCTCTCCAAATGATTTCCTTTCCTTGATGGATCGTTTCTTTAAGCGCGATCAATTCGAAGAAAGGCCCTTAATCTGGAAGGCTCAAGCGCTCGTCAACGCAAAACAATGGGAGGAGGCAGAGAAAACCGCAAAGCAAGCAATTGCTGTTGATCCATCCGATGGAGAACAAGGACCAGGAGACCGGATGCGCGTTTATGGGGTTCTCGGTCAAATCGCCAAGGCCAAAGGAAACGCCAAAGAATCTGAATTGATGGAGGGAATCCTCAAAGCCATTCGTCTCTCTGAAAATGCAGATCGCTACAGAGTTGCGGGTTACTTAAAAAAAGCGATTGCCATGTACCGTGAATCTCTCTCTTATTTTTCTGATGCCTACTGCATACAATCCCGTCTTGCCCGACATTTAGCAGAAAGCGGTCAATCTGAAGAAGCAGCCCTCCACTATCGAAAGGCTTTTGAACTGATGCCAGATAGTTTTGGACGAATGGAGAGCCATTGTTTCGGTTGTGAACGGGCCTTCGGCAATGCAAAGGCGCAAAACATTGCAGAAAAAGTTCTTTTGGAGTTAATGCAAAAACAGCCAAACAAACCGCAAATCCATTATCTCCTCGGATATCTTCGAATGAATCAATATCGCTATAACGATGCATTTCTTAATTATCAAAAAGCGGTCGAACTCGACCCAGAGTATTTGAATGCTTGGAAAAGAATCGTAGAGCTAGAAGGCGAAACCCAAATTCCTCGACAACTTTTTGAAAACGCCGTTTTCAGACTCTCTGAACTTGATCCCGAAAATCGTCATGGATCGGTGCGATTCAATCAAGTTCGCGATCTTAAGCGTCTTTGGCTAGCAATCGAAAAAATACAAAAACAATGGCCGCCACTTCCTGGACCCCTTCTTGCTTTATCCGCAAGTCGTCCGACAACAATCGAGGAAGACTCCGACAATAATTTTACGGTTAGAAATAAGTCTTCCGAATTTAGATCAAAGTGGAACTACAATACCTGGCAAACCGCTCCACCCCCCGTTGAACTGATCCTTTCTCATGATTTTGTGAGTACGGTTTTACAAAGAAATGATCAGTAAAATGTTAAAAATGTTGTTTTTCTCGCCGCCTTAACTCAAATATTGGGATAACAGTTTTCTCAATCCTCTCTGCCCTCCCTTCAGTAATATTTTTTTGAGTCAATTCGGGTTTAAATTCCTTTTTAATTTGATTACTTTCAGGCCGCAGCCTGAAAGTAATCAAATTAAAAAGATTGATTTCCTTTCTCTCTTCCTCCTGATAAATTTTTCTCATGCCCTCTCAATCCATCGTTGGTGATGCCTCATTGATCGCACAACTTCTCGAGTCTCTTTCAGAGGCGATTCTTGCGAAACATCCTACTCTGGATAAAGTCGCGATGGTGGGTCTCCCGAAACGCGGCTATCCCCTCGCCCAACGTCTCTCCGCGTTGATCCAAAAAAAAAGAGGACTCTTAATTCCCGTCGGACAAATGGATATCTCGTTTCATCGAGATGATCTCGATCAACATTCCCCGTTCCCTCAACTGACCCACATGCCTTTTGATGCGACTCAACGAATGATTCTTCTCGTTGATGATGTGCTCTTTACCGGCCGAACAACCCGGGCGGCCTTGAATGCTCTCAATGATTTTGGACGGCCCGACCAAATCGAACTTGTTGCGCTGATCGATCGCGGTCATCGCCAGATGCCGATTCAACCCGATTATATCGGACAGACCATTCCGACCGCTTTTACCGATCGAGTCTTGGTTCATATCCAAGAGATCGATGGCGAAGATTCGATTATTCATCAAAAATCATGATCCCTCTCTCCACGCTCGTTCGCTACCTTGATCAACAGCTCCGTCATTCCGAGATTCAGGACTATCCCCAGGCCTATAACGGACTGCAACTGGAGAATCAGGGGAAAGTCACACGAATCGCCGCGGCCGTTGACTCTCATTCTCAAGTCCTCGAAGCGGCGGCTGAAGCAGGAGCTGATTTTCTGATCGTCCATCACGGTCTCTGGTGGAGCGATCCCCGTCCAATGACGGGGATCTCTTATCAAAAAATCGCCAAAGCGATTCACTCCAATCTCGCGGTTTATGGCTCTCATCTTCCGCTTGATCTTCATCCTCGTTGGGGAAACAACGCCGTTCTTTGCCAAAGACTTGGCTTTAAAAAAAGAAAACCTTTTCTTGAGATGAAAGGTCACGAGATCGGATTTTTAGCGGAAACCTCGATCGCCCGATCGACTCTCCAAAAGAGGCTGGAATCGGTTCTTGCAGGGCCGGTGCATCTGATTCCCGGAGGCCCGACTCAAATCGGTCGCATTGGGATTGTCTCGGGTGGCGCGGGGAATGATCTTGAAAAAGCAAAAGCGGCGGGGATCGATACCTTCATTACCGGAGAAGGCTCTCATTGGACTTACGGAGCGGCTCTTGAAATGGGAATCAATCTTTTCTACGGTGGCCATTATGCGACGGAGATCTTTGGGGTTCAAACCGTCGCCCAACACCTCAGTGAGAAGTTTAAAATTCCTTGGGTTTGGATCGATTCCCCAAGTGGGTTATAAACGAATTTTCGTAGATCGACACAATTCAAAACAGTTTTTAACCACGGATAACACGGATTTCACGGATTGAGAAAAGACCTTGAAAACAAGGAATCCCTCAAAAGGACTTTTGATGGGGGAACCGTGAGAAAAACCATCTTCACAAACGCGTTTGTGAGATTGGCTTATCTCATGGTTCTCATTCCGATTGCGATCGGAATGATCCCTGTTTTGGATCTTTGCGAAATTTTGCGCCTTCGCGTGAGAAAATTCCGAGAAATGAATTAAGCTATTCAGCTATCCGGCTAATGGGCTATTCAGCTCCCCTTGGCGGTTAACCATCTCTTGCGACCCCAATCGCATGTGCCTTATTTTAAAGCTTTGCCGATGGCGACAATTTCTTCCGTTTATGATCGCGGCGCATTTGGAGTAATTCAACGCTCAAGGCAAAACCCATCGGGAGATAGATGTAAGCCTTAGAAACATTTTGATGGAATCCCTCCATGAAAAGGGTCACTCCAATCACGACTAAAAAGGCGAGTGCCAGAATCTTAATCGAAGGATGATCCTGAACAAACTTTGCCACTGCAGAGGCAAAGTAAAGGACGATCACAAAAGAGACCAAGACCGCCGCAATGATGATCGGCAAATGAGGGGTCAATCCAACAGCGGTAATCACTGAATCTAATGAAAAAACGATATCCAACATCACAATCTGTGTAATTGCGGCAAAAAAGGTACTCTTGGCGGCTCCCAATTCCCCATGATCCTCTTCACTCTCCACAACATGATGAATCTCCTTGACCGCTTTGTAGATTAGAAATAGACCTCCTGCCAAAAGAACGAGATCCTTCCAGGAAAAGGTCATGAAGACAGGTGAGGTCAATCGGACTAAAGCCGTTGCCCCAAAAAGAGCGACAATTCGTGCCACCAGTGCCAGCCCTAATCCCAGTAATCGTGCCTTCTCTTTCTGATGCTCTGGCAATCGACCGGTCACGATTGAAATTAAAAGAACATTATCAATCCCCAAAACTAACTCTAAGCCGATCAATAAAGCAAAGGTTGCCCACGCATTCGGATCCATCAAAAGTTCAATCATCTGCAAATCGTTAGCTCAAGATTTTTATTCTTCAACCTATTTTTCATTTGAGAAGATCATCGACGGACTCTCTGAGCTCATCTATAACTTACTGATCATGCAACGCCCCGAAAAACCGCTCACCTTTCCCGTCGAACAGGAAATCACTCTGATGAAATTTCTCTTAGAGAAATCGGATAACCGTAAAAAGGTGAAGTCGTGGCTGAAATACAAAGCGGTTCGTGTCAACGGAATCCCGATTCATCAGTTCGATCACCTCTTACATCTTGGGGATATAGTGATGATTACCCAAGATCGATTTGCTCCGCCAGAGACGGAACTTCCTTCAGGGATTCATATTCTTCACGAAGATGAAGCGATCATTGTCATCGATAAACCTCCTGGGCTTTTAAGTATCGCCACCGATAGCGAAAAAGAGAAAACCGCCTATTTTAAACTCAATAAATATCTCAATAATCGCGATGCTTTTAAAGAGTCCCGAATCTTTATCGTCCATCGACTCGATCGTGGGACCTCAGGAATTCTCGTCTTTGCTAAAAAGGAGATCTACAAAACAAAACTCCAAACCAACTGGCACCTCGCAAATAAGCGATACCATGCTGTGATCGAAGGAAAACTCGATCCCTCCTCAGGGGAAATTCGGAGTTACCTCATTGAAGGGGAACAATTTAAAATGCGGAGTACCCCCGATACAAAACTGGGACAATTGGCCCTCACCGGATATAAAACCCTCGAGACCAACGGGAAGTTCTCCCTGCTCGAAATCGATCTTAAAACCGGTCGGAAAAATCAGATCCGTATTCATCTTGCTGAAAAGGGACATCCGATCCTTGGGGATGAAAAATATGGATCGACGATTAACCCTCTTCATCGGATGGCGCTTCATGCCAGCTACCTTGAGTTTGTCCATCCCGTCACGGGAGAGATCCTCAACTTTACTCGTCCTGAGCCCTCGATCTTCCGTTCGATCGTTCAAGGCCAATTGCCGTACAAGCTGATCGAATTTAATGATGAACTGGCGAAGAACAAAGCGAAGCGAGTCGTTCCTCAGAAAGAATCGAAGTTCACCAAAGATCGCTATACGAAATCGAAAGAGACGAAACACAATAAGCATTCCAAAAGCCGAAAACCGTCCCAGCCCAAGAAAAAATACTAAATACAATTAAATTAGCCACAGAGAACGCAAAGAACTCATAAATGAAAAGATTTTTAATTCCGGATAAATTTAATCCTGAAGAGGACTTTTTGAGGCCGTTTTTTATTTTGTGTTCTTTGCGTTCTTTTGCGGCTCAAACTAGCTCCTTGTATTCCCCTTCAAATCGAAAATAAAGTATTTGGAGAAAAAGCACTTTGGCCTTATGGGTTGTTTTATGCAAACAGGAACACCGATGAAGATTCGTAAATCAAACGAGCGAGGCCAAGCCGATCACGGATGGCTCCAGTCCCAGCACAGCTTTAGTTTTGGAGACTATTTTGACCCCCAGCATTCCTCCTATCGCTCGCTTCGGGTCATCAATGAAGACCATGTTTCGGCGGAACAAGGGTTCGGAATGCACCCTCATCAAAACATGGAGATCATCAGCTACGTGATCTCCGGCTCCCTTGAACATCAAGACTCGATGGGAAACAAAGCGACGCTCCAAGCGGGAGATGTTCAACGGATCAGTGCGGGACGAGGAATTCGCCATCAGGAATATAATCCCTCCTCAACAGCGCCTGTTCATTTTCTGCAAATCTGGATTCAGCCGGAGTCAAAGGGGACCGATCCCTCCTATGCTGATAAATCGTTCGGAAAAATGAAGAGAAAGCTCCCTCTCGATTCATCAAGAGGTCGATCTTTACGTTGCAAAATTAGAGTCGGGAAAATCATTGACCTATCAAACTCAACCGCATCGTCACCTCTGGATTCAACTCATCGAAGGCAGCCTCTCGGTGAACGGTCGATTTCTAGAGGCTGGAGATGGAGCGGCCCTGGGCGATCAAGAGGTCGTTACTGTTCAAGCGAAGGAATCCTCGCATTTTTTACTTTTCGATTTAGAATAAATCAGTCAAAGACCGAAACCAAGGATTTATCTTTCATGAAAATATTTTTCTGTCAAAGATCAGCCGTAGTTTTGTAAGAAAACGTAGGTGAACGCCGACACTTGAGCCTATCTCCAACTCCATGTTGACTCATTCGACGCCCGTCTCATTCGTATTGCGTCCCTGCCCCGATCCCTTGTCGGGGCTGCAATCTCTTCTCCCGCTGCTGCGGTATCAGATCGTCTTCTCCAAACCCTTTTGGAGTCGGCGCCATTTACATTGCATTGAATTCCGATTTATGAATTTTTTTTGGTTTTTTGCTTCATCGCTTCAGATACTGCACTACTTTCTCTGGTTCCGTTCTGACAAAGGCATTCACTTTTGTCGACTGTTCAGCGCTCAATGACTGACGCTCATAAATCGTTCCTTGGAGTTGCCTCTTTTGATCCGATTGTGGGGCGCGACGATAGTCACTCTTCCAAGAGGCAATCCCTGAAAAGGAGAGTTCTTTGGCCTCTATTTTCTGGGTTTCGCTCGTGAGATAAATTCGATCGGCAACCTCCATTTGATGAGCTTTTTTAATCAGCTGCTTTAGAGAAACTTGTTGAGGATCATAATCAACGACCGTTACCTCTCTCCCCTCCATAAACCCGACCTCGGTTTGGGTAACTCCCTCAACTCCTCCTAATCGCATCTCTCCGTTCCAAAAACAACTTTGAGCAAAAGCGATTCGTTCGCTTCTCTTTTCTGCCGACTTTTCCCCCAGAAGAAGTGAAAGCTCTTCCGGAATGGCGTTCTTTGCTTTTTCCAAAACAATCTTCATTCTTTTTGCAAGAGCCTCTCGGGTCCAAATCCCCTCCTCACGCTCAATCCAATCCCTTCCCTCCTCATTCAAAAAACGAACGACTTGAAAGTTCCAAGCCGGCTCCTGAAATCGCTTTAAAACTTCGGCCTCTTTACCCGATCGATTATTATAAACAAAAACCGGAATGAAACTTTCCTCAACGACTTTCACAATCAACGGATCGGAAAGAACCTCCTTCCCAAATTGCTGGCAGCCGGAACAACCGGGAACCTCTTGAAAAAGCAGGAAAATCGGTTTCTTACTCCCCTTTGCTTTTTGAAAAGCCCCCTCTAAATCCCTCCCCCAGATGACCTTCCCGATCTCCACTGGATTCTCAGCGAAGAGGCTGGGGCCTAAACTCGTCGTTATCCCTAATAAGACAAAAAATGTAAAAAATAGCCCAATAAATTTCATACTCTATAAGAGCGCTTTGATCCTTTTTTATTCCCACCAAATGATAACGAGTTTCGGCAAAGCCCGAAACAAAAAAACCAGAATTTCTGTTTTCTGCGGAGCAAATTTCATAAACCGGAGTGAGAAGAGTTGATTCGATCTAAAAACGACTCGCCCCACAAATGAGTCTTGGTTCCAGCTCAGGGCTAATTCACGAAGAAATATAACTTCCTTATAATGAATATCTTTCATTTTTCATAGAATAGTTAAAAAACGATTTACATATATGTCCTAAAAATCATAGCGTCTTCACAAGTGTTTTTAGAATAAAGTCGGAAAATCCATTTTCCATAGGGAAATCAGTCCCGAAATAAATCGGGATGCGAGGACTTGAAAAAAGAAAAAAGAATTCCGGATTTTTGGGTTTTAAATTCCTATTTTTCTGCTTTCCCCATTTAAAGGTATTGGCGTTTAGCCCTCAAAATGAGGAGTTTATAAAAACTGAAGAATTGGCCCTGGGTTCCGGCTAGTCCGGTTTATCCTAAAAAGGGCAGTTGAAATGGAGGGGCAGTGGCTCACTGCCCCTCCACGTAGCCCGAGGCAGACGGCGTCTGCCCCTCCAAATGTTGTTCACCCTTTGGGTTTTGATTATTTTAAATATAAGTCATTGAAATCGCCAGTATTTTACTAAGTAATGCTAAGTGTAGATACACTCTTTAAGAAACTTGTTTCACAATAAATCCATGGTATCATTTTTTAAATCAAGGTAAGAATTGGACGATTCCGACACCCGCCTCCACTCCTTGCGACGCAAGGACTTGTGAGGATTGCAGGTTGGGTTTGATTCGATAGTGTTACCGGAGTGTTGCTTTTGAAGTAAAATTCTTTTAAATTTTAAATTAATGGCTTATTCCTCCCAATTTGTAGTCAAAAGGGCTTCGTAGAGCCGCAAAGCTTCCTAAGGTTCTTCCCCTAAGAAATTGAGAAAATAACAGAAAAACGATGAAGAATTAAAGTGAGTACGGTTTAAAGGGGGTTCTTGGCTTGGTCTCAACGGTATGCGGGTGAATCGGGGTGACATCGATCTGAAAAACCGGTTTTTTGCCTGTCTCAAATAATTGCGGATCTGTCTCTCTCCAGTAACGCTCATGAAGCTCCGACTCTGGGCCGACAAAAATCATCGAGCCGGGATCAAGCCTCTGGATCTCTTTCATGGTGATTAAGGTATTCCAAGGATGCTCATCAATTTGGGTAATGCGATACCCATAGTTCGGGCCGGGATTCAGCCAACTCATTGGGAGATTCCCACTTGGATCGCCCCTTGTTTCTCCATCATTCCAGCATCTGAGATCAACTCCTCGGCGGCTTGTGCCGTGGACTTTAAAAAATCGAGCCGTTTTAAATCATGGCGTTTCATGATGGTTTGAATGTATCCCATATAAAAAGAGTCAGGGCAGTAGCCCCCTTTTAAAACCTGGGCGACAAATCGCTCTCCAGAATTCTCGTCAAAGGCACGACGATAATAAATGGACCCGGAAAGAAACTCCGCATAGCCGAGGACCGAATCGGTAATTCCGGGATAGACACGAAAAGAGGCCTTTGTTTCGACGCCGCGATCCCGTGTCGTCATCACCGCCGTTTCCCCTTCCCAGCGGGGATCTAAGGCTTTGATTCCAAAAAAATTGTGGTGCTGGCGCGCGAGGTCGCTTCTTCCATAATTACTTTCGAAGGCCGCCATCGCAATCGTCGCGGAGGCGGGAATATGATGCGTCACTTGAATTCGTAACGCCTCGGGAATGATCGATAACAAAAAAGCCCGTTCTTCGCCACGGCTCGTCTCTAATACGATTTGAATATTCGTCGAATAATCTAATGTGCTGGCGACGGTTTTTAAATTGAGATCCTTTAATCCTTGAAGATTCGTATTGAGCTCCACGATCTTTTTTTCGAGTGCCTCCACCTCATGAAGGCTCTCTGTACGCGCCAGCTCTTTTTGGTAGGCATAACCAACGGTCCAATAAATAATCCCGACCAAAATGCAGACCCCAAAAAACCATCCGATATTGGCAATCAAAAGAATCCGACGTAAATCAAAAACACTCCAATGTTTTTGAGGGGCCTCCATCGACTCTTTAAATCCCCCAATCGATAAGGCTCTTGTAAAATTATAGGACTTGTTCATTTCATCTCCTTGGAATATCTCATTTAA
>CAMCSM010000009.1 GCA_945877805.1 Methylacidiphilum caldifontis
AACACGATTCGTTAGATTACCCCTCCATTGACTCCCCCCGATCCCCAGCGCATTTCGAATCCTAAAGGATTCGATGCGCTCCCCTATGCATTCAATCCATCCCTCTAGGGATGGGGACTTCCGAAAACTTTAGTTTTCGGAATTGCTGACCCCGCAAGCGACCGCTTGCTTTGCTTGGCGCACTTAGGTTAATATTTTTCAGAAGCCGGCTTTTCCTCGACAATCGGGATAGTTTGAGAGGATTTACGTCTTTCATTCCAGCTCTTCCAGTCAACCTTGAGGAGCCATCCGATTCCAATCATTCCGCCAACGGCGATGAGATAGACAAAATAACCGGCTCCCATGTGATAGGGGGAGGGATCTGCTTCGGTCCCGATCGCAAATTTTGAGCCAAATAAAATTGTGCCAAAGGTGAGAAGGAGAATTCGGATAAAATTACCAAGGATCGCCAAGGGGATCGAGCAGAGGAAGAGAAACCAGCGCTGGCCAATTTTAGGCAGAGTTAAATAGCTATAGAGTGCGGTAATCATCGTGAGGGCAAAGAGGGAGCGAATGCCGCTGCACGGATTGGCGACATCGAGTTGAAATTTGGCCCCTTGAGGGATTCCGAGTTGGAAGTTGGGAGCGGAGACAATGGCACTGCCGATTTGAAGATTACTGACCCCGATGAGATTGAGGAAATGATGAGAGAGATTGGACATGAAAAGTCGAAGCGGAAAGGCGATCACGTTATCGAGAAAGAGCCAAGGCCACATGAAAGTCAGAAAAAGGAGGGGAAAACTGAGGGTCAGAAGCATCTGTCTTCCGGCAAACCAAAGGATCAGAGCGGCGATCGCTCCTTGAAAGGAAAGATAGGCGAGATAGTGAATATCGGTGATATAACCGAGCCAAAAGATAAATCCGCAAAGAACGAGGAGAGCAAATCCGATTTTTTCTCCCTTCCATTCGATTTTTTGAATAATGCTCCATTGAAGGTAGATCAAAAAGAGGGCAAAAAGGGGGACAATGCGACAATGTTCCCAGTCCTCCCCGGCGGAGTAGGCCCATGCGACATTGAGGATCGGCTCCGCTTTTGCGGAGATCAGAAACTTGGAGAAGGGGAACCAAGCGTATAAAAGTCCTAAAAAAAGAAGGCTTGCGATGATCGAGAAGAGTTTAGATTTATCGATAATTTTGAGCATGAGGAGAAAGGTAGATGAAAAATAGCTCTAAGGAAGGCAGAAAAGCAGGAAAATGAAAATTCTGAACAGGCCGGCTAAAATCAGCCTCACACCAAGCCACAAAGACACAAAGTTTGATTCAAATTTAGAATTCATCTTAAAAAGAGATTTTTAACCACGAATGGACACGAATAAATACGAATTTTAATACATTTTTCTCTAAGGAAGGCTGGAATGTAGGAAAATAAATAAGGGGAATTTAACCTGTTTTGGGGTTGGCGTTCTAAAGCTTGGCGTATTTTGTCTTTAACTTGGCGGTTAAAAATTGCTCCTTCCGATCAGCCCTACAGTCCATCAGCCGATTAACCTCTCTTTCTCAGCAACTCAGCGGGAAATACTCCCCTGCATTTGAAATGATTTTCCTTCGTGTTTTCGTGTCTTGGTGTGAGGCTGCCTTTGTATTTTCTGTTGTTCCTGCTGCAATAGAGATTGTCGAACTCTAAAAGCGGGTTAGGGTTTTGCGATGCTTTCGGATCATCATTTTCAATATGCGATGGAAAATACGGAGGTCATTTTGGCTCCGGATCGTCATATCCAAACCTTTGGCAGTACATTGATTAACTATTATCTTGTGACTGAAGATATGGATCAACTTTCGTTAACTCGTGTCCGAGAGGGGAAAATTCAGGCGGAACGACCCCAAATTATCTCCCCGGATCAAATAGCAAAGCTTTTAGTGGAGGGCTTTGGAGAAAAGGCGGAGGCCTTTGCCGATTTTATCAGCGGACATCCCGAGCGTTTTTCCTTTTTAAAGTACGGTTTTAAAATGAAAAAGGATGAGTTTCAGAGCTATGATGCCCATGAACCGAAAGAGGCGGTGTTAGAAAAGATCAAGCAGCAGGTGGCGAGTAAAAATGATCCTTTTGCGGCGATTTTAACGGGAGTCGATGATGCTTGGGAGGTCAGCCTTTTGAAGTTTATGGTCGATATGATGAACTCCTCTTCGGTGAATAATTTTAACGACTTTCGGCGTAAAGGATTACTTTAATTCGGATGATCGCAGTTATGGGGTTGATTCGTTTTTTAAAACAGGAGGCCCTCACTTTCGTCTATTTTTATATTTTTTTTCTCGCTCCCGTTTTTGCAGAGCAAGCGGTGGATCCTCAGATTTATAACCCCGATCAGGTCTCTCCGTCAGCTCCTGCGGCGATTTCAGTAAACTCCGTTTCCCCGGCTTTAAAAAAGACTGTCGTTCTTCCGTTGAACGAAGATGAGAAACCGCCGGAGCGTAAATGGTATCAAGTAAAACGAGGGGATACCCTTTGGCGTATTTCAAAAAATTCAGGAGTTACCGTTGCTGCGATCAAGCGCTGGAATCAACTCAAGAGCGATCAAATAAAAATCGGACAACGTCTCATGATAGAGGAGAATCCGATGGCGATTCGTCTGGCGATTCCGCTCGAAAAAGAGGGGCTCCATTCAGAGTCCAAGGCCCCTGATTTAACCCCTCCTTCTCAAGCCGCAAATCCCTCTCAAGGGGTGGAAAAGCCGAAGGAGTTAGCGGAGGTTAAAAACGTTCCCGCTCCTGTTGCAGCTCCCGTTGCCGTTCCGCTTTCGTTGAAAGAGCGTTTTCTGGTGGAGGTTCGGAAAATGGTCGCCGATCGGGTTCATTATAATGAATCGTGGCGGCCCGAGGGAGCGAGCAACAATTGGGTGATGGATTGCTCGAATACGACCCGCTTTTTATTTCACAAGATTTTTAAGATCGATATCGGCCGGACCGCTTCAGAGCAATATTATCGACTTAAAGTGAAGGGGCAGGCCTGGGAAGTTCCGATGGATGCAAAGGGACGGCCAGATATTGATTATCTTCATGAGAATTTAAAGGAGGGAGATCTGCTTTTTTGGGAGCATACTTATAGTCCCGATCGAGAGCCACCGATTACCCATGTGACCGTTTATTTAGGAACGGATGAGGAGGGGCGGTTTCTGATGGTCGGATCGGAACAGGGGAAGGGACTATTGGACTCGAGCTTCAATGGCCCAGATCTTTATTATTTTAATCCATTAGCTCTCAAAGGAGGACATCATCAGTTTCTCTTTTTTGGGTGGAAACCGGGAAAATTTGTGGCCCATGGCAGACCGTTGGCAGGGATGAGATAAATGAGCCTTTTTAATATCGAATGGTTGCAGCAGCTCGATCTTTCGATCCTTCGGTGGATCAATCAGGCGGGAGCGAATCCGTTTTTGGACTGGTTTTTTCCGCGGATGGCTGCTCCGTCGATTTTCTTGATTCCTGGGATTCTTTTGGGATTGCTATTAATTTGGAAAGGGGGGATTCGGGGGCCTTTATTTTTGGTCTTGATTGCGGTCGCTTTAATTCTTGGGGATGCAGTGATTGTGAAAGGATTAAAGAAAGCAGTGAATCGACCTCGACCCCATGAATCGGTGGAGGGGGTGCGATTGGTAACCAAAGAGGAGGTTCGGATCGCTCATCCGACGGAGCTGCCGACCAAGGGTCGTTCTTTTCCCTCTGGGCATGTCAGTAACAATCTCGCTTTGGCGCTGGTGGTGGTGGCGGTTTATGGAAGAAGGTATCGTTGGATTTTTTTATGGCCCTTGTTGATGGGATGGAATCGAATCTATTTAGGGGTTCATTTTCCGAGTGATGTTCTCTTTTCCGCTTTGCTATCGATGACCTACACGGGCTTGATTCTTTTTGGTGCCGGCTTGATCCTTGAGCGATGGGGGGTTTACTGGAGTTTTCAAGAGGGATTAAAGAAGCGATGAAGCGAGTCGCTTTAGCAATTTTAAATTTCGAAGGAGTCGCGCATCTGGAGATTCTTTTGCCGACAGCTTTGGAGGCGGTACGAATTTATGGCGATCCATGCCCGATCCTCGTTTTGGATAATCAAAGTCAAACAGGGGATAAGGAATGGGTAAGGACTCATTTCCCGACGGTTGAGGTGATTATTGCCTCTAAGAACGACTATTTATTTTCTTACAACGAACTTTTACAATCAAGAGAAGAGGAGATCGTTATATTATTAAATAATGATTTAAGATTAGCTCCTGATTTTATCCCTCCGTTGGTGAAGCATTTTGAGCGCCCCGATGTTTTTGCGACGACCTCCCTCTCCTACGACTGGGAGGGGAAGAGCGTGACCTCTGGGCCGGCCTCTTTTCGGATTCATCATGGATGGTTTTATACGGAGTTCGATTTAAGTTGTTCCGTGGCGACCCCGACCTTATTTCCGACAGGGGGCTATGCGGCCGTCGATCGAAAAAAGTTTTTGGAGCTCGGGGGATTTGATCGGCTTTATTATCCGGCCTATGGCGAGGATTTAGATTTGGGGTATCGAGCGCAACAGCGGGGATGGGTCACGATTTATGAGCCGGAAAGTAAAGTTTGGCATCGGGAAAACGGATCGATGACAAGTAAAAGGGCGGTGCATCTGATTTTGGTTTCGCAGTTTCTTTTTCAATGGAAAAACTTGCGGAGTTTTTCGATTCGATGGAGGCGCTCGATTTACATTCAATGGCTCCGCTATTGCGGTTGGAGAAAAGGGGAGGGGGCCTTTGAGAAAGCGTATCAGGAAGCAAAAGAGAAATTTAAACCGAGTATCGTGTGCCTAGAAAAGAAGATTAACCACAATGATGAAAAATCTTAAACCACAAAAGGTTCGTGAAACGAACAAGTTAGATCACCGGAGGTGCTCGTAATTTTAGTGCAGTGGTAGATGGGGGTACAAATCTTCACTGATTAACGCTTATAAACCTAAAAACGGCAATCCGTTTAACCACGGATGGAGGAGTTTATGAAAATGAACCTCTGTTTTTTCCTTCACCCACAAGATGAAGGCTGATTTTTTCCTAAACCGTTGAAAATCCGTGTGATCCGCGTTATCCGTGGTTCCAACTGCTTTTTCTAGGATAAAACAAATTTGAATTTTATCAGCGAAAATCAGCGATACAACGAATCAAACCCTATTTTCTTAACGCAATCCTCTCACTTTTTTAAAATAAAGTCCGTTTTTAGCTCTTTGAGTTCTTTATGGCTAAATTAGTTGCTTGATCATTACCAAATTGTTTTCACCGCATACTGAGCGATCAAACGATCAGGGGTGATCAACGGCTGATCCAAAATTTGAGCGGTGGCCACAATCATTCGATCGGCAGGATCTTTATGATGCCACGGAAGAGTTTCGGAGCGATGTGCAATTTCCCGCGTGATCGATTGACACTGAATCGAAAAATCCTCCATCACCGCCTCCAACCAAGGCTCCAGATCCCGTTCCTTCATTTGAAACTCCAAACGTCCCGCCCTTAAAAGCCGGTGAATCTCGATCACCGTCATCGCACTGATCCAAAGATCTGAGGTCGACTCCAGCACTTTCATTGCCTTCGGCGAGATCGATTCTCTCTGACTCGTCAGCCAGATGAGCGTGCAAGTATCCAAAACCGCCATTACCATCCCTCCCACACACTCGCAGGAAGCGGCTCTACCAGCTTTGAAACACTGACTTTCGATTTCAACTTTCCGTAATACTTTCGAGATTTAAATTTCTGAAGCCGTTCCTCAAATGGGCGGTTCTGAATCTGCGTTAATTTCAATAACACCTCTCCTTTTGCCCCGCGTCGAATCAACACGCTCTCCCCACGCATCGCCTCGCGGACTAACTTCGAAAAATGAGTTTTCGCTTCATGTATGGTGTACGTCATAATATTAGTCCACCTTAGTCTATTTTTACGATAAGTCAATTTTCCAACCATCTCTATCCTGTGGGAGAGCTCCCTCAAGTCGTCAAGGAGGGAACAAAAAGAACGGTCCACCCCCATGAGGAAAATCTTAAACCACAAAAGGTTCGTGAAACGAACACGTTAGATCACCGGAGGTGCTCGTAATTTTAGTGTAGGGTAGATGGGGGTACAAATCTCCGCTCCCGTCACTCTCTTCCCCCTGAAAGTTTTCAATAATTAATGATGAACGGTCAAATGCTCGGCAAGGAAAACGGTCACGGACCGAAACTTATCTTTTCATCGGCGTAAATCTCCACGCGATTCCACAAATGATCCCCTCCGACCCCGACGGTATTCAATTGAAAATTGATTTCATCCTTTGGCAAAGGGATCTTCACCGCCTCCTCCAATAATCGCTGCATTTCCCCCTTAACCGATTTCATACTAATATTATAATGATACTGTTATATTTTGTCAAACAACAGAAAGGAGATCTCTTTTCTTCCTATAGCCTAATTTAGGTAGATCAGCGAAAAGTCGTCAAAGAATCTGGCGGACAAGAAGGAACGCAGAGAAGAAAGACAAAATTCTTTTCCTGATTTTCAGCTTTCCTGAGAGACTCCTCGTGTTTTTTCTAAGGTACTCGTCACGATAACTTTCCTCTGAATTAAATCATCTTCAGCCCATACCGAACAAAAGGCTCAAAGTCAGCCCGGTTGTTCGTCGCCAATTTCGCATTCGCAATGATCGCTGTTCCAGCAATCATCAAATCTATCCGATGTTGGCGTTTTCGTTGGATTGCGTTGAAAAGACGAGCCGACTCAAACGCTTCGGATTCCCCAAAGGGAATAATTTCAGAAAGGAATGAGCGGAGCGTCATGACTTGATTTTCCGTCACTGGCCCACAAAGGAATTCAAACCAGACGGGCATGGGAACGATTAATTGTTCTCCTGATTTCACCCATTCGATGAGTGATGCAGATTCTCTCGTTCCCTGAACAATTCCCCGAATCAAATAATTCGTGTCGAGGCAGATCATTCTTTTCGCCATCGTTTACGATCCTCTCGAACCTGTTTCAGGAATAACTCCGCTTGTTTTGAATCAAGACCGCCTCCCTCACGATGGAGTTTTTGAAGAAGAAGGACCGGATCGGGCTTCTTGATTTGAATCATCCCTTCCGCCTGCTCCACCGACCGTCGAACGACCTCTGCCTGGGAGACCTGCCACTGCTTCGCCAGACGTTTGAGTCGCTGGGCAGTCACCGCATCCAATGCAAATGTGGTCCGATGGGTCATTTTAGCCATACCATCAGATATACCATCACTTTTTATTTTTTCAAGGATTCGCATCCTGCTGAAGTGGGAGACTCTCGATAAATCGTCAAGGGGGAATGAAAAGAGCGATTTACTTGTCTTCTCTTAGTGGTTCGTTTTATACGGAATCCGAACCCACGGTTTTCGAGGATCAAAATCTTTTGAGTTTCGAGTGACCAAAAGGCAGTGATGAACTTGTGCGGTCGCAGCGATTAAAGCATCGGGAAGCCTTATCTTTTCTTTTTGTCGAATCCGAACCCCCTCCTCAGCAATCTCTTGATCGATTTCAATCATTTTAAAAGCCTCTAGAAATTCCCGAGCGCTCTTTTGATCTTTTTCATTTTCTGCTCCTACCATGACCTCCATCCAAGAGATCCGAGAAATAGAGCGATGCCGATAGCTCTCGATCTCTTTTTTGGCCTCCGAAATACCGTTCAAAAAATCAATTAAAATATTGGTATCAAAAAGAGCCTTCATTTCTCCCATTCTCCCCGGATTTTTCGTTGATACTGGAGTCCATCGACTTTCTTCCCTTTCCACGCTCCAAATCCCGTGAGTGATTCCCCTTTTGCCAGAGATTGCTGGGAAAGATAATAACCCACTGCCTCCTGAACTATCCTCATCCGAGGACACTTTCGATGCCGAGCGATCTTATCCAGAGCCTCCACCTGCTCCTCGGAAAAATTGATTAATACTTTCATAAAAAATACAATATATCGATATTGTATATCTTCAACTCTTTTCGGACTTTGCGAGACAACCATCCCTCTCCCGTGGGAGACTCTCAACGAGTCGTCAAGAGAAGGACAAAAACAGATTTAACCGCAAAGGTCACAGAGGAAAAAGCCCAAAGCACTATTTCACACCAAGCACAAAGCGGCCCAAGATTCCCTTCCGAAGAAAATAAAACTGTTTTTCTCTTCCTTTGTGTTCTTTGCGCCTTCGTGTGAGAAAATGCCTTTGATCCTCCCCATTTCGATATCGATGCCAAAATCTGGCTCTAATTATTTCTAGGGATTACCGGAGGTTGCGCCACTTTGGGACCTCGTTTCCAAAGTCCTCCCTCATTCCAACTCTTCCAGATCCATCCCAACCATCGGATTAAGGACTGAGCAATCCAGATCGACCAGGCCAACATTAGCCCACGATAGATCCATATCGGAATCGTGATCGCCCCTGTACTTGGCATCTCTTTCTCACTGAAGGCCTCATACCAATTCAATGATAGCATGTTGGATCCATTCCCACTCACGGAGAAATTCGGAATTTGAAGTAATCCTTCGCTAATCACGGCGGCAAACCCCGACAGAACTAAAAGGATTAATCCTAAGAATCCCAATTGAAATAGATTATAGATCCAAGGCCGTGTTTTCTCGTCAATAATCTTCGATCGATAGGCGGTCACCATGAACCAGAAAATCACTGCAAAGGAGAGGATCAAACTTGTTTGTAAAAATCCAAGCAGCAATATTCCCCACTCTTTCCAACTCAAAGGAGAGCCCTTGAGTCTCCCGAGCCCTAACGCCACAATGATCGAGCAAAGCAACATCGCCCAGATTAAAACAGCAGGCCCCTTTCGCGGCCCCCAAGTCCATAGCAAAACTCGATCTTGAGGAATTGACCAATCGATCCGAATGTTCGAAACCGGAACAGGAAATTGGAAACCACTTTCCTGATTCCAAAATCCAACCCCTTGATTCTCTCTCCAGTGAAGCTCAATTTTCTGCTCACCCGGTTTCAGCGGAATCATTAAGTTTTCTCCTTCACGACGCACAGGGGTTCGTACTCCCCCTACCATTAATGAGTCAATCTTTTGTGACTCCTTCCAACCGGTGATTTTAAAATCTCCGCCAAGGCTCGACTGAAGATCCATGTTTAATGTTTTTTCACTCTGCGACTTCCCCCATTGGGTCGATTGCTGAACCCGATGAACCGTGCACGTCTCCCCACTGATTGCCTCAGGTCTTGAAATTTTGAGCGTCACTTTTTCTCCAGACCACGGCCGCCAGAGGGCAGTCAAATCCGTTCTTTCACGATCAAAAAAGGGGGGAAGCCCCGAGGACTCCACACTCCAGACCGGAGAGACGGAGAGCAACCATTGCTCCACCCAGCCCTCACCCGCAGAGGAAACTAAATTCAAATCATTCACAGGATCGAGCTCGCTCTCCCAAGAAAAGGCCCGTTCATTTGTCCCAAGACGTACCTGAACGACTCCCTTCTCATTCAAAACACCGTTCGTTAATATCTTCTCACCCGAGAGTAGCGGAACCGTAATCGAAACCGCTTTATTGCCTCCCCAACGTCGTTCGACATGGGTGACGACTTTCCAAATCAACCCAATCTCTAATTCTCGATAAACAAGAACGACACTTCCTAGATCACTTTGATTTTGAAAAGCCCCTTCCTGAGCCACATTTTTCTGTTTCTTTGCAAAGAAAAGTTGTGCCTCCGGAATTTCCCCAGGACGAACCCCCTTCACTTCCCAATCCGGTGCAATCACTGTGACTTGTTTAGGTTTGAGTGCAAAAGGAAATTCCCACTCAGAGCTATTCGGGATCAATCCTCGAACGGTCACGCGACTCACCCCCTCGGGGACTAAAACCCATAACGATCCTTGATCTCGTAAAATCGCTGAGGCTGGCTGCGTGCCAATGTTGACTGAAAGAGGGGACCAAAGAGGAAGTCGACCTGGAAGCGGAATCGCCGATTCAACCGCCGCATGAACCTCAGCCTCCATGAGCAACTGATTCCCCTCCACTTTAATCGTGAGCATCGATATCGAGGCCGCCGAAGGAAAGGCATCCGATTTTTTAAGAAGTCGTTGACGGAGTTGCTCAAGCACCTCCTTCGCTGGCGTATCGGCTCTCGTCAATCCCAGTGATCCTATCAAGAGAATCGCTACCATGGAAATTTTAGAAAGTTTCAAACTCGATTTCAAACGCTCCTCGATCTCCTCACGAACTGTTTTCAAGTCGATGAGTCTCACGGCACAAGCGGCCGCAAGCGCTAATCCAATCAATCGAAGCAAACCCGTTAGCCAAGGAGGGGTCATCCAAAGTTGAATCCTCTCTTGAGGGGTCACCGGACTATTCCAAGTCAATCGTACCGAACAATGATTCCATTCCGGAATCCCCAACCCTGTTTGCACTTTTGCATCGGTTTTTTGTAGGAGATTCGATCTCGAGGCCCCAGAGCCCGCTCCACCTTCCGAAGCCCCCCAAGAGGAGCTCCTTCCTCTGATCTTTGATTTATAAGCACGATCAGCAAACTCTGCGTCTCCCATGAGATTCATTTCCATTTTTGATTGAGAAGCTGGTGTAGGACTGAGCGATTCAACTCCGAGAAGAGCACTACTGCTTTCAAAACTCGATTCCTGAAATTGCACGATTTCATTTTCCAATTGAGGATAGATCGAAATCCGAATCTGCTGAACTCCAAAGTCGATTAGCCGATAGGCCAACGCCAGAAAAACAATTCCAACCACAACTTTTAATATTTTCTGGGCTTCCTGCCGCACCATGACCTTCATTAATCCGAGCGGAAGGATCAATGCCATCCAAATATATTTTGGTGCATTCGGCTCCTGTATCGTCAACCCTAAAGCTAATCCAATCATCACCGCATAGGAGACTCCCCATAAACGGAAAACCGAAAGGGTCATCAATAGCCAAAAAAAGAAATCCCAAAGGGTCCACTGCGAAATCCAATCTCCCGTAACACTCTCCGCCCCGTAGGTTCCAATCATTTTCCATCCCGGAGGAAGATGCACCGTGGCATTCACCTGCTTCATCTCCTGATCCCATCCCGCAACATCCAATTTCCTCGCTGAATCGCTCTTTCCGACCGCTTCAATCTGATAGGATTTCGAAAAACGAATCTCCACCCCTTCTTGTCCCGAAATCGGATGACGTGTGATGAGTTGTGGGAGTTGATTTAATTTCACCGATCCTAATTTTTGATGGGCACTCGAATTTAAACGCCAGATTGTCTGGTCATTCGCCGCTAACTTATCTCGAAAAGTAAACGCCGCCCCATTTTCATCCAGCCAGAGCTCCCGATTCAAAGTCCAGTCCCCTCGGCGCTCCTCTCCCATTCCACGCATTTTTTCTTCAAGCTTAAATCCCTTTTCTGTATTCCATTGATAAACAGGCCAGCTCCGCCATTGACTCGGAAAAGAGGTCTGTGTGACATCAATTTGATCGATCCCCTGTAAATCCAAAACCCGTAACTCAGGGTTCGCCTTAAATGCGATCCACTCCGAGCCGACGGCACTTTTAATCTCTTTGGAATATCCAAATTCGGTCAGCGGGCTGGTCCGATAGGCCTCTACCTTAATATTCCATTTTCCGGAACGGACTTGCGCCTTGAGTAATCCTTTTTCATCGATCATCACAGGGATCGGGCTCTGGATCGTCGCAATCTTCCAACCTTCAGGCATCACAAATCCGATCCCTTCTTCCCGGCTTTTTCCCGAGACCGTCACCTCGACCTCGGTTCTGAGCCACATCGGAATTCCATCTTCCAATAAACGGTAAACCTGCGTCGTCATCTCATTTTGATCGGAACTTTCCACCTTCGCTCGCCGAAGCCAGAGATCTCCCCCTTGCTCCCAATTCGGGTTTTCCACCGACTTCCCATCGATCTTTAAATTCAAAATACCGATCGAATTCGGAACTTCGATTTTCTGCGGAATCTCCGCCCATCGATACTCTCCCGTCAGCTGATAATTTCCAGGCAACAACTTGATCGCAGGCCTTCCTTGATGCTCGACAACTGGGAGCGAACGATCCTTCGACTTCACCTGCTGCGGCCAAATCTCCAGATTTCCCGGAAGTGCAAACCAACTCTCTGCAAAAACCTTGATCTCTAAATTAAATGAACCGTGCTTCGCATCGATGGAGAGATTAAATTCTCTTGGCCAAATAGGCAGAGGGGTCGCTGGATCGTTGTACTTAACAGGAGCCTCTTTCAGTTTATCCTCCCAAGTGACCCAATCCCTCCATTCCTTGAGTTCCGACGGCAACGACTGCGCCGAAAGAAAAGTTACCGCACTAAGTGCCATCCACATCCATCGTACCATCTTCATTATCACTCCTGGGTTGAGTCCCAAACAGATTAATCACTCCCTACGCAAAGCACACGAAAAAAGAACAAATAACCCCATCTCCTGCAGTGATCCTGCATCACAACAAATGCTTAAAATGGACTTCTTCACTATTTTTTCAATATTCGATTCATCTATACAACGAATCAAGTAATGTTTTCTTAACGCAATCCTCTCACTTTTTTAACCCGATTAAAACCGCCATTTCCATCACTCCCACACACTGGCGAGAAGCGGCTTTACGAGTTTAATCTCGCATATTTATCTAAATCGAGTATTTCTCAACTCCATGCTCCATCGTCGAGAGTTTTTGAAAATGATCGGCCTCAGCGCGGCATATCCATGCCTTTCATCTGCGATCACCCCATCAGGAGCGCTGGTTAATGATATCCACTCTCAGCTCAACGAAACTCGTGTTCGCGAAATTTTAGAACCCCAAACTCTTGATGATGTTTTGCGTGCACTTCATCAGGCACGTGGCTCCAATCAGTCCATCTGTATTTCCGGTGGACGCCATGCCATGGGGGGACAAGCCTTTTCAACGGATGCCATCCTATTTGATATCCGAAAGCTGAATCACGTTCTGGCTTTTGATCCCATCCAAGGACTTCTAGAGGTTGAAGCAGGGATTCAATGGCCCCAACTTCTGTCGGAGCTGATGATTCGACAAAAAGGGGATCCACGTCCCTGGACCTTTTCCCAAAAACAAACTGGTGCCGATCATTTAACGATCGGGGGAAGCCTCTCCGCCAATATTCATGGTCGGGGACTCTCCCTACCCCCTTTCATCCATGATATTGATTCTTTCAAACTCATTAACGCTCAAGGGGATCTCCTCCGTTGTAGCCGCACTGAAAATACTGAATTATTTCGTTTAGCGATTGGGGGCTACGGGCTTTTTGGATTTATTTATTCCGTTACTCTAAAACTCGTTCGACGCCGAAAGGTAAAGCGCATTGTTGAAATCCGGGATATGGAGGGACTCTCCAACGCTTTCCATCAAAAAATTCACGAGGGTTATCTTTACGGTGATTTTCAATACTCCATCGACACCCCCTCTGATGGATTTTTGAGGCGCGGGGTCTTTTCCTGTTATAAGCCTGTGGAGGATTCGGCTCCCCTTCCACAAAATCAAAAAACGATCTCAGATCGTGATTGGATTCATCTCCTGACTCTTGCTCACACCGATAAAGCCCGTGCCTTTCAACTATATTCCGATTACTACCTTTCTACTCACGGACAAATCTATTGGTCCGACGAACATCAGATGAGTTTTTATCCTGATCATTACCATACTGAAATCGATCGAAAAACAGGCTCCAAGGTCAAATGTACTGAGGCAATCACAGAAATTTATTGTGAACGTGAATCCTTGGAACCATTTATGAATGACGTTCGAGAAGACGCACGGCGAAATCAAACCGAGATCATTTACGGAACCATTCGTCTGATCGAGAAGGATCAGGAAAGTTTTCTCGCTTGGGCTCAAAAATCTTATGCCTGTGTGATCTTCAATCTTCATGTGGTTCATACGCCTGAAGGGATTCAGAAGGCAACTTCCGCTTTTCGTCGACTGATCGATATCGGAATAAAATATGGAGGGAGTTATTATCCCACTTACAACCGATACGCCACTCGTGAACAATTAGATGCCTGCTATCCGCAATTTTCGGTATTTCTAAAACTCAAACGTCGATACGATCCGACGGAAATTTTCCAAAGCACTTGGTATCGCCACTACCGGAAAATGTTCGCCTAACCAAAATTCTATGAAAGAGGATCAACCGAGTTCAACTGCGATTCTCATCGCACTCGCAACGGTCTTCATTTCAAAAAACCGTTCTCTTCAGTCCCTTGTTCCTCAGGATGCCGCTTTATGGTGCGTGCGTTCGCTGAAAGAAATTTCCCCACGCTTCTTGACGCTTATCCACCTAGGATCGCTTCCTCCCTTCCGCTGGATTCTCAAACTTGCGGAATGGGCAACCATTCCCGGTCTTCCTCTCCATTTCATCCTTCGAAAACGCCAGATCGAGGAGTTCGTTCGAAATAATATTTCAAAGGGGCATCATCAAATCATCATCCTCGGAGCAGGCTTTGACACCCTCGGCTTACGATTAAGCACTTCATTTCCAAATGTATCTTTTATTGAAATCGATCATCCATCGACCCAAAAACAAAAACGTCGTATCGCACAAAAATATGATCGTGACAATTCTCCTTCTTTTCTCCCTGGGGATCTCGCTTTCGAAAATATTTCGGACATACTTTCCAAACACCCTTCCTTTCAACCAGCCGCCCCTTCAACCCTTATCATCGAGGGGCTTTTTATGTATTTAACCGAAAAAGAAATCGATCGAATTTTTCGATCACTTGATGGCATTTTCAATTCGCCAACTCACATCATCTTCACAATGATGGAAACAACTCCCGATGGGCGTTCAACATTTCATCATGCCTCGGGACTCGTCTCCAGATTACTCTCCCATTGGCGTGAACCGTTCAAGTCATCTGTCAAACGCCTCTCGATCGAAAATTTCTTGGCACTGCATCAATGGACCCTTAGCGAGATCTGTGATGATGAAACATTACGGCATCGTTATCTCTCCCCTAAAGGACAAGAGCATCTGCCTCTTGCAAAAGGTGAACTCGTCATCATGGCAAAGAAAATCCCAAGACGATGATTTCCGAACCGATGACTCTTCTCACGGACTACCTTCTTGCAGGAATCTCCGGATATGCAGGCTGGATCTTGTTTCAAAGGAGCAGCAATCAATGCTCCCAAAGAGCTTGGGCGATAGCCTTCTTTGCTCTCATGCTCGGTGCCTTTGCCGGAGGGAGCTATCATGGATTTTTTGAGTCTCCGGTACTTTGGAAAATCACTTTGTTGATCATCGGATTTTCTAATTTTTTTATGCTTGCAGGTTCCCTCTTCTCAACCACATCGAAAAATGTGTGCAGAAGCCTGTTAATTCTATCAGCCGCCAAGCTCTTCATTTATAGCGGCTGGATTCTCTACCACGACGAATTCCTCACAGTCATCCTTGATTCAGCAGCATCGATGGGGGTGATTACCGTCTTGCATGGCCTTGCCATAGTCCGCGACCGCGATCTTGGGTCGAAATGGATTATCGGAGGAGTCTGTATTTCGATCGTCGCTTCAATCATTCAGGCCTCTCATTTCGCCATCGCCTCAGGCTTTAATCACAACGATCTCTATCACGTGATCCAAATCATCGCAGTCTCCCTCTTCTATCAGGGAGCACGTCGCTTAAAAGATTCTCCCTGTTCCGAGTGATTCCATCCTTTATTTAAAAGTGGATTTTTCGGAAAGAACGATTTCTAAGTCGCCCCTCGAATCTACGGGCAACGTGGATTGCCATCGCGAGAGCGAATATGCATTCCGTGCGGAGCCTCTCATTCAAAAGAAGGAGGGAACAGGGCTTCAACTTGCCCCTCCCATTTTTGAAAGTCAAATCCCCAAAAAACGCCTCTGAGAAGAAAATAAAAATATTTTTCTCTTACTTTGTGTTCTTTGTGCCTTCGTGTGAGAAAATGCCTTTGATCCTCCCCATCCGTGTTTATCCGCGTTCATCCGTGGTTAAAAGAACTCTGCAATGCCACATAATCCGGCTTCCCCGAGCCCAGCACCGGAATCTTCTGCGAGATCAAGGTCCTCGGCACTAGCAACTCCGAGACTCCGCTCTTCATCGCATGGGCCAATAACTCCGCCCGCTGCGGTTCCACTTTCTCAGTAATTAAAACGATCTCTTCCCCCTTCGTCGCATGGGGAATCGCCAAGGTCGCATGGAGCATTCCCGGCCAAGTCTCGGTCGCAAGATCCTCCACAGCACTCAAGGAGATCATCTCCCCCCCCACTTTCGCAAATCGTTTCGCTCTGCCGACGATCTTCACAAATCCATCTGTACTAATCTCCGCAATATCCCCTGTATCGTACCAACCCTCATCCACCGGAACGAGAACCCCCGGATTCTCGGCAAGATAATAGCCGAGCATAATATTCGCCCCTTTCACCCACAATCGTCCCCCCTCACTAATCCCGGCAACCGGCTCTATTCGATACTCAATCCCCGGTAAAAACTTTCCAACGGTCTCAGGCTTCGAATAAAACGGCGTATTGATCGCGAGCCCCGGAGAACATTCGGTCGATCCATATCCCTCATAGATACGAACCCCAAATTGATCCATCCAGGTTTTCTTCGTCGATTCCTTGACTTTCTCTACCCCTGCAAAAACGGCTCGTACGGAGTAAAAATCGTAGGCATGGGCCCGTCTCGCATAACCGTTTAAAAAGGTATTCGTCGCAAAGAAAAGGGTCGCATTCGATTGATAAACCAGTTCTGGAATCATCCGATAATGCAACGGCGAGGGATAAAGAAATACCGGCACCCCATTCAATATCGGGGTCAAGGCTCCCCCCGTTAACCCAAAGGAATGGAAAAGAGGAAGACAGTTAAAGATTCGATCTTGGCGATGAATATCAAACCGAGACATCAGCTGATTTGTATTCGTCAACAAATTCCGATGCGATAGAACTACTGCTTTCGGAGCCCCACTCGATCCCGAGGTATAGAGAATCGTCGCGGGTTGATCGGCAAAATGCCCTCCAGGCGAGAGTGTTGCTTGCCAGCGTTTCCGCTCTCCACGATAAAGAGTTCCTGGATAACGGAGTGCCCAGAAATGACGTAGTTTATCGCTGAATCCCATTTTACTCTTCAGCGACTCCAAATAGCGAATCTCGATCCCCGCCGATTTCAAAGCCTCCACCACCGCTTGCAGTTTTCCCTCTTGAATAAATTTCTCCGCACTCCAAATCACTTTTATTTTTGAGGTACGACAAGCACTCACTAAATTTTTAGATCCAGAGGAGAAATTCAAGGGTGCAGGAACTCGATGTCTCGCCTGCAGCCCAAAAAAGACCTGTAAGGAGGTCACTTGATTCGGCAACATCATTCCCACGACCTCACTAAATTCTGTTCCCTCACTCAAATGCGGAGCGATCGTTAAAACTGAGGCCACAAACTCTCCATAACTCTTCGGCGAAAAATGGTAGTCATCGACGATTTCAAACTTCGGGCCATGTTGTTTCCGCGCCTTTAAAAGAGCACTCATCATCGTCTGATTTGAGGCCTTGGTCTTCAGCCTCATCTCCGACATAATTTCATAAACCTGGGCCACCGCAGCCTCGCGGATTTGTCGTCCTGTCCCCTGTGGTTTCTTAATCCGAACCGGGGGGAAGATCGTCACTTTCATCCGTGGAAAGAGAGTTCGGTTCGCCCTCGTCGGCAGTTTTGAAAAATAGGAGCGCTCCACTCCATCAATCTGCACCGGAATGAAATCGGCATCGGCCCGCATCGCCACCATCCCCGCCCCTTGGTAAATCTTCATCAAACTTCCCGTTAGCGTCAGTCGTCCCTCCGGAAAGATCATCACGGGAACCCCTTGCTTGACCCCCTTAAGCAGTGATTTAATCGCCATCGGCTTTGTTGGATCGATCGGAAAAAAAGGAATCCAGCCGAGAACTGAGGCCACAATCGGATTCCGTGCCATCGTCGTATCGACGGCAAAGGTCGGAAGTTCCGGCAAAAAAGCGGCGATCAAGGTCGAATCCAAAAAGGAGACGTGATTCGCCACAATCAATTTTCGCTCGCGAGCCGCGGTATAATTTTCTAATCCCACCACCTCAACGCGAAAAAGCAATCGTAACGCCGCACGTGTAAAGGTGTGAAGAACCGATTCTGGAACCAGACAGATGATCTTCCACGAAACCGCCAAATTCAAGATCGCCATCAATCCCAGAACATAAACACCCCCAAAGCCGAGCTTTGCCATGAGAATTGCCACTAAACTGGCCGTCACCATAAAAAATGAATTCAAAATATTGTTTGCGGCAATATTTCTCGCCCGATGGGTAGCCTCCGACTTTCCTTGTAAAATCGCATAAAGCGGGACACTAAAAATTCCGCCACAGGCTCCAATTCCAACCAATGAGATCATGATTAAAACTCCCTTCAACGAAAGGACTGTGAACGGTTCGACAGAGGACATCGATTCAGCGATGATAAAAATAATCGAACAGATCGAAATTCCTCCCCCTGCCAGCGGTGCATATTTTGCGCTAATCTCGCCATGAAGCAGTTTCGAGGAGAGATACGATCCGGCCCCAATTCCGATACTAAACATCATCAAAAGCTGCGTCGCCACTCCCGACCCAGCCTTTAAGGTATCGGCCACAAAAGGGGGAATATAGGCCATCCAAACCACTCCCATCGCCCAAAACCAGGAGATCCCCAACATCGACTGCCAAACCACCGTATGTTCACGAGCCTCTCGAATCAGCGTCAGACTCGAGGTCCATGGATTCCAATCAGCCGCAGGAACCTCCCCTTCCGGTTTTGCCTCGGGGATAAAGCGACTCGAAATCCATCCTCCCACAGCCAAACCAATCAAGGCGATAAAGACCCATAGATGGATTGATTTTGCCTCACCCGAATCAGCCAAAGCCAATCCTCCCAATACTGTTCCCAAGAGAATGGCGAGAAACGTCGCCCCTTCAAAAATCGCAGCCCCATCCATCAACTCCTCTTTTTTCAAATGGCACGGCAAAATCCCGTACTTCAACGGCCCAAAAAAGGTGATCTGCATCCCCGTTAAAAAAACGGTGCAAAACAAAAGAGGGGAAGACTCCAAGGCAAGCCCGATCGCCGCCAGGATCATAATTGCAATCTCCGCAAGTTTAGAGAGCCGGATCAGCCGCGACTTCTCCAAGCGATCGGCAAGCTCTCCTGAGACGGCGGAAAAAAGAATCATCGGAAGGATCAATAGCGCCGTAATCGCATTCACCGCAAGGGAGGTCGACCACCCCTGCTCCTTCGCGAGCTTGAACGTGACCAGCATCACAAAGGCATTTTTAAAAAGGTGATCATTCACCGCTCCTAAAAGCTGCGTGATAAAAATCGGAAGAAATCGTCGAGTTTGAAAGAGATGGTACATAGGAAAAATTTAAATAATTTCAATTCGTGTTAATTCGTGTCGATTCGTGGTTCTCTTTGTTTTCTGCACTCCATCACAGATAGAGAGAGTTTGAACCAATAAAAGCCTCAATTTCTTTTTCCGCAGGGGGCTGATCTCTGCATCGTACGCTGCTTGTAACGTCGTTGACACATAAACACTCCAGAATGCGGAAAAAGGCTGTTTTGGATTTTTAACGTAAACTACATCCTCCTTCTTTGTACTCCGTCCTGCCCCGCACACCTGTCGCATAGGCGTCAACCTAACACGCTAAAAGACAGTTTAACCGCAGGGAAAACCAAGAGGAGCGTGGAGCGACGATAAGTAAAAGAAGCGGAGCTTGATCGGTTTGGCATGGGGTAGCAGGGATGCAACAAAAAGAAGTTAACCGCCAAGTAAAAGCAAAAGACGCCAAAAAATATGAAACCAAAGAAAGAGATTTATAGAGGACAGAGGACACCGGAGGAAAATTCAATTCACTATTTATTTGAAAACCAAAACAACTGCCTTTTTTACCTATTAAAAACAGTATCCACCTTCGTTTTCCTCCGTTTACCCTGTGGTTAAAATTGTAGTTCCTCTTTTCTTAGGTTGAACATTTTGCAAAGAATTCAAACAGTGAGGGACTAGAGATCCTTCTTTTCTTTTTTCTTTTGCTCCTCACTCTTTCCTTGATGTCCTCTCCCTCTCCTGATGCTGCAATTCTTGATTGGATTCAGAAACTTTTTCAACTCGCTGACCCGGCTCGCGGGGCGACCGAGCACGAGATTAAAACCGCTCTCGAAAAAGCGGCACAACAATTGGGAATCAAAATCGGGGAAAGAAATTAGCCGCAGAGAACGCAAAGAACTCAAAATTGTATTTTAATGTGTTACGTTGCCACCGATTCGACATATCGCGGTTCGAATCTGATCTTTTTCCCAATGCAAGAGATGAGCTCAACGAGATTGGAAAAATTTGAGATAATTGCAGTTCTCTCTTCCCATTAAATTCCCCCTTGCTAACTGGGATTATGGAAATCGTCGTCGCAATTTCGGTTATTGGATTCTTTATTCTCCTCTTCCTTAATTATCAGCAACGCACCAGTACAGAGCGGGAAACGGCTATTCGCTTTGAACCATTACCTATTGGGCTTTTCGAACGTCTTCAAAAAAAATATCCTCATTTAACAACGAAAGATTGTCAACTTGTGGCCCAAGGACTTCGACAATTCTTCATGTGCTACCATCGCTCCCAATATCAATTTATTTCGATGCCTTCGCAAGTGGTCGATGATCTTTGGCATGAATTCATCCTCTTTACCTCCGATTATCAACTCTTCTGTCAGAAAGCTTTTGGGCGTTTCTTACACCATACCCCCGCTGTCTCTATTGGCTCCAATAAATCCAGTAATGCCGCCTTAAGACTATGTTGGCGATTTGCCTGCAAAGAGGAGAATATTAATCCCAATAACCCTACTCGACTTCCTTTACTTTTCGCCATCGATATCAAACTCCAGATCCCCGGCGGGTTCCGCTATTCTGCTGACTGTCGTGGCCTTCGCAAAAACTCCACTGATTCCAGCAGTAATTCTGGCGCGGTGATTTACTGCGGAAGCGATTTCAGTTCTTCTTCCTATGATACGGGAACTTATGGATTCGCCGATGATTCATCACACTCCGGTCACTCTCATTCTGACTCCCATGGCAGTCATTCCAGTACCGACTCTTCTAGCGATAGCGCTGGAAGCAGTGGAGATTCTGGGGGAGGATGCGGAGGAGGGGGATGTGGGGGCGGTGGCGGCGACTAATCTATTTCTTAGTGTTCGCATGGACACTCAGATTATTTACAAAGAAAGAAATAAAGACTGAAGCAAAGGCGATCGAGGAAAGGATCTGGAAAACAATCAGTTTTTGTCCCGTTGTCCCATTTGGTATGAAATCCCCATAGCCGACGGTAGCAGAAGTAACACAGCTGAAATAAAGCAGGCTCCATGAATCGGATAAAGGGATCGAGACGGTGCTCGTTCCCGAAATCGATTGGGTATATCCATAGAAAATTGCAAACGAAACAAGGAGTTCACAAAAGTTCACTCCCAATAGCAACAGAGAGCGAGTCGGAGAGCCGGACGATTTATAAAAACGTCTTAAGAAAACTAATCCACTCAAATACAAGTAGAGATCGCATAGCAGGTAGATCGTCAGCAGAAAGGCGGCGAAATGGTGATAATTTTCAGAAAATAAAATTCCACAAAGAACCACCAGCTTTGTAATAGCATAACACTCCACGGCTATTTTCCTCGCCAAAAATCCGAAGCTTCCTGATATCGCACGCACCGCCATTGCGGGCATCAGCATTAATCCCCCACAGAGGAAAAGTAAGAAAAAATGTTCAACACCATAAATTGTCTCCGCCTGCTTTCTTCGATAATAAAGATCCTTCCATATCTGTAACTGCGCTCGATAGGGATTTCGCGGCGGCTTCATTTGTTGAAAAGGATTTGGAGAATAATCGTCCATCTCCCGTTAACAATAGGTCTTACTTCCTCAAATCAACAAGTCTAAACCTAAAAATGGCCGGTCCGACTTGTCGGACAAGCGGGAACTACCTCTGCCTGAGAGACCTGCCACTGTTTCGCAAGTCGTTTAAGACGTTGATCACGATTTTTTGGGGTAAACATACTCTCCCTTAAAGAGAAGGGCTTTCGGTGCAGCACTTCCATCGGGTCGAATCAGCACTTCAACTTCCCATCCCTCTTCACTTTCCTTATGCGGAAGTTGCAGCTGACTCGGTAAATAAAAACGTTCTACATTCATCTCCACTTGGTTCCCCCATCGATAGCCACACTTCACACGAATCGCATACTCTGAAAGTGCAAGCCCGCTGGGCTTTTCGCGCACAATCCTTTTAAAGCGGGCTATTCCCTCTGCGTCATTCTTCACGATCAAATAAAACCATTGCTCTTTCTCTATTCCAGTTTGTTTAAATGCTTTTTCAATCTCCTGATTAATCTTCGGATTCAAAATAAAATATCTTCCTCGAATCGGATCATAAGGATCAATGGGCCCTAACTCTAATCGAACGGTATTACATTTATTCCAATAATGCCGATTTAATCCGTACCATCCTGAAAAAAATCCAAGTTGAATCACCAAGAGCAGGATCCACTTTTTCATAAACTCTCCTTAGCATATTTTTCAAAAAGGCTTTTCCGACTACGGTTCATCAAGAACAAAAGCCCTAAAAGGAATATCCCGGAAAGAATGAAGCCTAGTCCGCTCTTTAAAAATCCGAATTTTTCAAATAAATCAAAGTAGCGCTGAACCAGTGAGATAAATAACATCAAATACCCAATGTTCACCCATCCCTTCGCATATTCCCGAAGTCCATCACGAATCAAAAGGAAAGAAACTCCGATTTGAGCACTCCAACAAAGAACCACGGTAAGAGTTCTTCCGAGCTCTTCAGAAGTATGAACCGATATCAGCCCTAAAATCCAAGGAAGTGAGATCAAACCTCCGATCCATCCCAAAGTCTGCCGTTTTAACGTTGGCGAAAAAATAACCTCTGACTTCCATAAGCTCCCAATTAAAACGGGGAGAATAAGTAGGAGTATCCTCGGACTATTACTTGCTAATTCGATTAATTTCTTCGAATAATGATTCTCTGAAATCCATCCCAACACCGACCACCAAAAATAACAAACACTCAAAAACCCGAAAGTAATCCAGCCTCTCCATACCGCTAAATGAGATTGAGAAATCACTGCGGCGATAAGCGCTGCGATTACCGGAATCGCAAACGATCCAATCATCATCCCCTCTCCGTTTTTAGCCCATTCGGTTACCTCTCCGCTTAAGGCAAAGGCCGTTGCGATCATCATCCAAAACTGCCCCCCTTGAGTGGGGGCAAAATAGAGCATCGGAGCCAGTAGTACTGCCCAGAGCCAAAATCCATCTGAAAATCGGGAATCCAATTGGAATACCTGTCCCATTAAAGCAATTCCCACCATGATCCATCCCCCCGCCAGCCACGAAAACAGTTCGGCAATAAAACTTTTTTCTGGATTCCGTTGATGCGTAATCCCCCATCCGATCATAAAGCCTGTTTGTATCGCTCCCCATCCTAAAAACTTGATCGCCTCTGGAATCGCTTGCCAATTCTCTGCGACAATCATGGTCAGACCGCCAAGTATCAACGCCGCCGCCAAAAGCATCCCTGCCCATAGGGTCTTTTGAGAGCCATTTTCTCCCAAGAGCTTCAGACTCGCCTCGGCCATCTTTAACGCGGTTCCCTCATCAATGATCTTCTCCGATCTCCAAAGATCAAGATGAGTTCGTAGTGTTTTTGGAAGATTATTTTCGTTCATTTATTTTATTCCTTCGGAGTTTGAAAGTAGAGCTCTCGCCCACTCTCAAGTTACTCAGCTGCTTGAACATTTATATTTTACCGCCGACTCCCTTAAACTTCTCAACGAATGTAGCAATTTTTTGAAAGACGTTTTGTTTTTTTATAAGATACTGGGGATTAAGCGGACTCATTTTCGGCAGGATTACGTTTAATTCTGTACCGTTTTCACTGGCGAACTCTCGTTTTAACGAAGTTGAGATATACCGTTTAGCCGCAGCTTCATTAAGATTTTCCTCTGAAATCAAATCTCCAACTTCACGCTGTTGTTCCGCCTGTGCGAAAGCGAAGAAGGAATCAATGATGCTGGCTTTATCCTGAATAGTGTCGAGGTCCGTTTGATTGATAAAGTCGACCAGAAGACTCTCTTTTGCGCGATTGCCGATACTGGAACGAATCAAACGACGCACATCATCAATCAGAGTTGCTTTATTTTTGCGTTTTTTGTTACTTTCAAAAATCAGCTCAAGAATGTAATCAAGGTTGATTTCCAGAGATTTAAGGAGATCTACTTCAAAAACAACATTCCCCCAATCAATCGTGGAGGCCTCTTTTTCATGACTGCTTTTTTCACGATGAAGCCAATCGCGAATATCGTTATAGGTCGAGCGATAATCCTGAATCGTGCGCACGGCGGGGATCTGGATCGTCCGCATTGCAGTCAAATCATCATCCTCGAGGTAGTACTTTGCCTTGAACTCCTCAACGGCAGTTGCGTCTGTGAAATCTAAGTTCTGCAAAGCATGGAGCCCTGCAAATTCATCGTAATTTTGAAGAATATTTTCAGCGCGCAGGTATTCACCAAAAAGTTTTACGAAATCTTTCTTATCTTTTTCTTTTACGATTTCATCGGGATTTGGAAATCGTTCATGTAACTCTTTCACAATCTCTAAATACCCCCGACGTGCATCTCCCGTGGTGACATCGGTAAAGCCTTCCATGTACTCTTTATAGCTCTTTTCAAGAACGACGTTTTTGGTGTTTTTATCGCCGAACAGCGTGATGGCATCAATGGTCGCCTGTTCCAAATTACGGAAGGTGACGATATTCCCAAATGTCTTTGTCGCATCATAAATACGATTCGTTCGCGAGTAAGCTTGGATTAAGCCGTGGAACCGCAGATTTTTATCTACAAAGAGAGTATTCAATGTCGGGGCATCAAAGCCGGTGAGAAACATACCGACGACAATAATTAAATCGATTTCTTTTCTTTTAACCCGATTGGAGAGGTCACGGTAGTAGTTTTGAAATTCATGACTATCCACACCATAACTGGTTCCGAACATTGAATTATAGTCCTTGATAGCAGAACTTAAAAACTCCTTGGCACTGCTCTCCATTGCGGTGACCTCGAAACTTTCGTCCAGAATATCGCCTATGGCATCTTGGGCTTCATTGGCGGCAAAAGAGAAAATGGTGGCTATCTTGAGCGGGGTTTCGCTTCCCTTTTGCATAGTGGTCAATGTTTCATAGTACATTTTAGCCGCATCAACACTACTCACGGCAAACATGGCATTGAATCCTTTTCCAGTAGATCCCAGTCGATGGGTTTTTTGCTTAAAGTTGTTTAAGATATACTGTGAGATTTCCTTGATACGATCCGGATGTAACAAAGCCTCTTTATTTTCAGCCGCTGAGAGCTTACTTTCGTCAAGTTCCGATTCAATCGCCTTAAATCGTGGACGTACATCATTGTAATCCACTTTGAATTTCAATACCTTCTCATCTCGAATCGCATCGGTAATCACATAAGAATGCAGTTGATATCCAAATACTGTGGCGGTGGTTTCTGCTCGAAGTGCGTTTTCGGGAAAAATGGGTGTACCGGTAAAGCCAAACTGACAGAATTTTTTGAATTTCTTTTTAAGGTTTTTTTGAGCCTCCCCGAATTGGGAACGGTGGGCTTCATCAAAGATAAAAACGACCTGCTTTTGATAGATAGGCAGATGATCTTCACTTTTCATCAAATGGTTAAGTTTCTGAATGGTGGTGACAATAATTTTATTATCATCCGTCTCAATATTCCTTTTCAGACCTGCGGTGCTTTCGGAGCCGTTGACGCTATCAGGCGAAAACTTCTGGTACTCCTTCATCGTTTGATAGTCGAGGTCTTTACGGTCTACGACAAAAAAGACTTTATCGGCAAAATTGAGTTCGGTTGCCAGTCGTGCTGCTTTGAAACTTGTCAGTGTTTTCCCGGAGCCTGTGGTATGCCAAATATAACCACCACCACCGCTTGTGCTCCAAAGGTTACTCTGGTGAGTGCAGTTGATTTTCCATAAAATTCGTTCCGTCGCTGCAATCTGATAAGGACGCATCACGAGCAAGGTGTTGTTGGTATCAAATACGGAGTAGCGAAAGAGGACTTCCAATAAGGTGTTTTTTTGCAGAAAGGTAGCCGTGAAATCTTTAAGGTCTTTAATCAGGGAATTATCCGACTTTGCCCAGTTCATCGTAAAATCGAAACTATTCTTATCCCGCTTGGTGGTGTTGGCAAAATAGCGGCTGTCGGTACCGTTTGAGATGACAATAATCTGAAGATACTTAAACAGAGAATAATCGGCGTTAAAACTCTCCTTGCTGTAGCGATGAAGCTGATTGAAGGCCTCCCGAATAGCAACCCCCCGTTTTTTTAATTCAATTTGAACCAAAGGCAAACCGTTGACAAGGATCGTGACATCGTAGCGATTGGCGTGAGTACCCGTTTGTTCAAACTGTTGAATGACCTGCACTTTATTGCGAGCGATGTTTTTTTTGTCGACGAGGTAGATGTTTTGGATATGGCCGTCATCAAAGACAAAATCATGAATAAAGTTGTCGTGAATTTTACGAGTTTTTTCGATGAGCGTTTCACTGGACTTATCCAAATATCCCTCAACAAAACGCTGCCACTCCTCTTCAGAAAATTGTAGATGATTGAGCGTTTGAAGTTGTGCACGGACATTGGCAAGCATTAAGGCAGGAGTCTTTAAATCTGGAAGAAATTCGTAACCCTGATTTTGTAAATCGGAGATAAATTCTCGTTCCAAATCTTTTTCGCTCTGGTAGGTTTCACACACTTTCCAGTCACTTGTGTATTTATCGAGAACGATAAAGTGATTGGATTCTGCAATCGGCTTTGTCTGTTCAATCATTTTTCCCATCCTTGCGTAAAAGGTGCCGTTGCTTCGAACTTTGAGGAGTGACTACTTTTTTTCCTGTTTCCGCCTCTAATTTCAGTCTGGCTTCTTTGGCGACACTTCCGCCACGTTTTGCCACCTCTTCATGTTCTGAGAATGATTGAGGATTCGTCACTTCCGAAATTTCCTTGGTGGACAATTCCGCGAGCATGTTGATCACTAATTCCTTATTGGTCATATTGTCTCGCAGATTTTCTTTCTTCAACCCCTTAAATTTTTTGTATTCTTTTGCCGTTTTTTCTGCCCATGTTTTGTAAATCACATCCGTTAAAAAGGCAAACTCCCCCCCTTCCTGCAAACCATGTTTTTTCCACTCATCCGTCAATTCTTTGCGAATCTCAATGCTCTTGAGGCGCTGATTAATCCAGCTGTCGGAATAGCCGAGACGCTTGTAGTCGAGCATCGCTTGCTCAATCGAGAGTTCGGGGTCCTGAAGTTGGTCGATTCGCTGATTCGCCACCTCTGCCAGCCATAATTTAAACGGTTCCGCCTTTTTGGACGGAATAGATTGGATGATTCTGAAAACTTGCTGAGTATTGGCTGCAAGGGTTTTTCTCAATTTACCCCCGGGAGTCTGCATTTCTACCTGGGGACAATTTGTCCCCAGGTATTCACCGAGGAGTGCGTCTCGTTTTCGAAGCTTTTTCAGATAATCCGTCGGATTGGTACTGTCGGTAAGCGCTTCGACAATATCGACCACCGAAAAATACCATTCTTCCTCTTGTTCATCCCAAAAACTGCGAATGCTTTTTTCCTTGAACAAGATAACTTGAGTGGATCGATTCATCATACGCCCTCCGTTTTGAAAACATAAAAAAAATGCCTCGGAATAACTTCTCTTTTCAAGCGGTGAGTGAAACTAACCACTTTGAATCTTCTATGCTCGAGTTTGAAATTAATTTGCATAAGGAGCCTTTTTAAAACGATAAGTCTCATTCATTTCTTTCACTAAATGACCTAAAACCCGTTTATCATCCGACGTCAGCTCAACGACCTCTTCGGCAGAATGTTTGGAATGGCTTGAGATATTGATGATTCGCGCTTCATAAGGGTTAAGGGCTCCTTCCACTTTTGGCAGTAGATCGGTCCAATTCTGATAACCCAAAAAGGTGGAGGTTTTTTCGTAAATATTCCTCAGAAAATTGAAGTGATACTTATTCAATTGACCTGTCTCAATCGCTTTCTCAAGTTCCGCTTTTAAATAGAGATGATAGGAAAAAGGCGAGTCATTCGATTGAGGTTCTAACTCATATTCCCCATCCTCATATTTTTTGAGAAGAAATTTTTTAAAGGTCTCTTTTTTGAATTCATTGTACAAAACATTATAAAAAAGAGGATTGTGGGTGGTAATGATAAATTTAAGATTCGATTTACTCGATTTAATCAACCTTGCCAAATCGACCGCTAATTCGATCAAGTGGTTTTCATCCAATGAACTTACGGGATCGTCAATAAAGACATATTCCAATCGATCATACTTATTGGTTTCACGATCAGTAGGCTCAGGGACATTTAACGCCTCAACAACCAGTTCAAGCAAACTGAAGAAAACGCACCAAATAAAGTTGCTCTCTTCTCCCTTTGAAATTTTGATATTTTCGGAGAGAGAATCATCTCCACGTTGAAAAGAGAACGTGACCTCCGAAAAAGCCTCAACTTTCACGACTGTCTCAATGCCTATTTCATTCTTGGTTTTGATGGTATACTCTTGATTAAATCGAGGCGTGAGCTTCTCATTCGTGTAACGCTGAAAATTCGCGATAATATTCCGGTCTTGTCCCTGATCTTTGAGCACCCAATCGGTAAACGAATTGCGCTGAATTTTTAGCTTAGGTTCGGCATCGAGTGTCAAATCATTGTCCCAATAAAATAGATCTTCCGTAAACGCATTGTAGTAAATGATCTTGCGAGTAAGATTTTCCTGCTCTCCTTCAGAATGATTGTCTTTGGTCGCTACTAATTTTTTGAATTCACGGGAAAGACGGGTTTTACCTGTTCCATTAAAGGCGTAAATCAACTGAACTTTTACCTCTGAAACTTTTTCTGACAACGGCTTAGTTCGATGGACAGCATCCTTAAGTTCCTGAGCGATTTCACCCAAGGTCTTGCCCATATTAAGCCTCTACTTCCTTTTTTGGAAAGTCAAAGAGCAGATTGCGGTAATGCTCATACTGCTTTTGACGGAGCTCGATTTCACGGGGGAGACCATCGGTGATAGAAGTTGTAAGCGAGTCGAACTTGTCTAGAATAGAAACAATTCGTAATTTTTCTGTAGGTAAAGGATTTGGAATTTTGATGTCGTTTAAATTCTTTTGATTCAGTTTCGGCTGTGCAGCACCAGAGATATATGGTGTTAAATCAATGCTATTCAAATAATATTCAACGTACCTGCGCTCAACACATGTCTCAAATTTAAGCACGTGAGCATGATTGTTCACCCAGCTCTTTCCACTGATACTAAAGGCGATAGGGGTATTCCGTGCCGCCAAATTAGCGCCATCTTCGGAGACGAGAAGAAAGTCACCATCAAAGATAAAGTCTTTAACGTAATCCACAATTCCTGATGCACCGTAGTAAGGAATATCGCCCGGATCTCTTAAGCCACTCGTAATTGGCTTTCGCATCGAATCAAGATTCTCAGCAAGATTCCCCAACGTCTTCCACTCCACTTCCCCCTCTTTAAAAGTGAGCAACTTATCCCGGTAGTAGTTGTATTGCTTTCTGCGAGCCGTCAGCTCGGTGGTCAGCTCGGTGGTCAGCTCGGTGAAGGCATCCAATATACGGACGATTTCGGATTGGATTTCGAGAGATTTTTTGGGGTTGTTAGGACAGGGGATGGGGATTTGAATTTTTGCCATATCTGTGGCAGAAACATCAATAACCTTAGTTCCTTTTGCATATTTCCTTTTTTGAGTTGCAAAATGGATTGTTTGAGTGAAATAGGCGAAGTATTTACCAATAATTAGGTTTGACGGCTTAAAAACTGTTGCGTGTCCACCGGTCACCGCTTGATGTTTACCAAGATAGACCACTGCTTTTCCCACATCTTCAATATTTTCGCTTGTGTTGGTGATTACTACATCACCAGTGTCCACTTTTCTTAAAGTCTTTGCTAATTCGAGGGAGACAAAGGATTTTGTTGTAGTTGTAAATGTGTTATAGAAAGTATAAATCTGACCATAATGAATGGCTGGTACACCTGTTTCAGTAAAATCACTTTTCTGTAAACCATTTCCACGTATAAACCTACCAACTTCCCCCAACGTCTTCCACTCCACCTCTACCCCCTCGATCAACCTCTCCATAAAACGGCGATCGCTCATGATTCACCGCCCTTTTTCTCTAATCCTTTGATCGCTTTGTCAAAATCGGAAACGATTCTTTGGGTTTTATTGAATGCATCGTATTCCGCAGTGGCCTTCTCCTCCGCCTGTTGCTTGGAGATTTTTCCTTTTCCTTCCAAAATTTTGAATTTTCTAAAAGCTAAAAACTCGTTGATGCTCTCAGAAAAATCTTTCATCGTGAAGGTCTTTTCCTCTTCAATCAGATCCTCGATATAGTCAAAGTAACCGGAGATCGTCCGCTCAAGGCGTTTGATCTCTTTTTCAGCGAGGTAGTTTTTCGCAATGATAACATCGGATCTCAGGATGCGACCTTCGGGAGCCTTTTCCCATGTGGTCAGTCCCATATGTTCGGCATTTCGATCTGCCTTGGCGTACACAATTTCAGCGGCGGTTTTTCCGGCAATGGCAAAATGAAATTTATTTTGTACCATGGCAAAGAACTCTTTGGTTATCGGATCCTCAGGCAGATAGTCGATACTGCATTCGGCAAAAATGTCGGTGATTTGTTGCCAGATCCGTCTTTCACTCGCACGGATGGAACGGACACGCTCCAAAAGCTCCCTGAAATAATCTTTGCCAAAAACCTTTGTCCCCTGCTTCAGGCGTTCGTCGTCCATCGCAAAGCCTTTTTGGATATATTCCTTTAAGGTCTTTGTCGCCCAGATTCTGAACTGGGTTGCTTTGGCGGAATTGACGCGGTAGCCGACTGAAATGATGGCATCAAGATTGTAGAATTCAACCTGACGTGTTACGTCTCTCCCTCCCTCTTTTTGAACTATTTCCATAATGGAAATAGTTGCTTCTTTGCTCAATTCTCCTTCTTCAAAAATGCTTTTGAGATGTTTATTGATCGCTGGTGTTAAAACATCAAAAAGGGTTGCCATCGCCTTCTGGGTCAACCAAATGGTTTCATCCCGGATCACGACATTGACTTTTACCTCTTCGTGCTGCGTGCGATAGATCAAGAATTGAAGCTCTTTACTCATCCCTCAATCTCCGCAATGATCATGTCGATATCACGACGAAGGCGATCAATTTTTGTCACCGTAGTTTGAATTTCGGCATTCAGCTTTGTAATATCGACCACTTCACGAGTATCTTTGGCTTCCACATAGGAGCTAACGGAGAGGCTATAGTCGTTTTTTGCAATCGCATCATAATCGACCGATTTTGAGAAATGGTCGATATCGGCCTTGGTATCAAAGACCTCAATTATTTTGACAATATGGTCATCGGTGAGCGTATTGTTGTTCGTCTCTTTTTTAAACAAACCACTCGCATCGATAAATTGGGTTTTCGTATCGGGTTTATGCTTGGAGAGGACTAAAATATTGACCGCAATGGTCGTTCCGAAAAAGAGGTTTGGAGCTAAAGAGATAATCGTTTCAACAAAGTTCTTGTCGATCAGATATTGGCGGATTTTCTGCTCGGCACCCCCGCGATAAAAGAGCCCCGGAAAGCAGACAATTGCCGCACGACCCTTCGCGGAGAGATAGTGAAGTGCATGCAGGACAAAAGCGAAATCGGCCTTCGATTTTGGAGCGAGAACACCGGCAGGGGAAAAGCGATCATCGTTAATCAGGGTGGGATCATCACTCCCGATCCAATTCACTGAATAGGGGGGATTGGATACAATCGCATCAAACGGTTTTTCATCGCCGAAATCGGGCTCTAAAAGGGTGTTGCCCAAGGCAATATCAAACTTGTCGTAGTTGATATTGTGGAGAAACATATTCATACGAGCGAGGTTGTAGGTCGTGTGATTGATTTCCTGACCAAAAAACCCCTCTTCGATGATATGGTTGTCAAAGTGCTTTTTCGCCTGGAGGAGCAAAGAGCCGGAACCACAGGCAGGATCGTAGATTTTATTGACCGTGGTCTGTTTGTGCATTGCCAGCTGGGCAATAAGCTTGGAGACATGTTGCGGAGTGAAAAACTCCCCCCCTGATTTACCCGCATTGGCGGCGTAGTTGGAGATGAGAAATTCGTAGGCATCACCAAAGAGGTCGATCTGATTATCTTCAAAATGACCAAAATTCAGACCTGCCACCCCTTTAAGGACTGATGCCAGACGGCTGTTTTTATCTTTGACCGTATTTCCTAGTCGGTTACTGGTGGTATCGAAATCGGCAAAGAGCCCTTTGATATCCTGTTCGGAGGGAAAGCCATTGGCCGAGCTTTCGATGGCATTAAAGATTTCTTTTAAATCGGTGTTTAGATCTGGGTTATCATTTGCATTTTGAGCAACATTGACAAAAAGCTGGCTGGGATAGATGAAATACCCTTTGGTTTTAACAGCATCCTCTTTGATCTCTGGGGTAATGACACTGTCTTCGAGGGCGGCGTAATCGATGCTCTCATCGCTGGCTTCAATATAGAGGGCGAAGTTTTCGCTAATAAAGCGGAAGAATAAAGCTCCTAGGACGAATTGTTTGAAATCCCATCCATCGACAGAACCACGAACATCATTGGCTATTTTCCAGATTTGAGATTGTAACTCGGCTCTTTGTTGCATACTTGACATGTTAGTGGCTCCTTCGGATAGAGGGTTTTATAGTTGATGTTAGGGATTTGTCCATTTTACTGATCAGATCGATCGAACGCTCTTCGGGCTTACTCCAGCCGATCTCACTTCGATCCGTGGATCATTGGCATAGATTCGCACCGCCGTAGGACTTCTCCATTGGTTTTTTCCGCAAATGAAAAGGAGATGTGGCTTTTCGATCATAAACTGCCCCCATCAAAATTCTTTTTTAAATTTATTAAAAAAGGGGTTTGATCGCATCTTTGTATCAAGTTCCTTCTCAATTTCTAAAAAAATTTGACTAAAATCTCCTTTGAAATTACTTTTCCATTCCGTCGCTCCCAATTTCTCGATACAATAAAGATAACGGTGTAATACACGTTCGCTCGTTTTTTCATCATATTTAATGTGGGTAAAAATCATCCAATAATAAATCGCTGCAATATTATAATATTTTAAATCTAAAGCGATATCAGCATATTCTAATACATCTTCGGAAAAATCCTGGCCATTTGTTGAATTTCGTTGGCGATCTCCAGTTTCCCTTCAGAAACTTCAAGATACGCTCGAAGCACATAAAAACTTGGATCGGAGCGGTCCATTTCCATGATTCCCCGCCAATAGTTTTTATTATTAACCGCTATCGGTAAAACAAGTGCGTCAGCTAAATTCATTTTTTCAAGTAATTTTCCTGTTTGGATCACTCCATCAAACTTGGAGTCCACGCTTGGCATCATCACTCGAAAATATGGCAGCGCTTCTTTTTGCGCATATTCTATCATTTTTTGATATTTCGCCTCTGGTGCAAGTTTCTGAAAATCGCTTTCAAATTGGGTATCAGGGTATATTAGGTCCGGCGTATAATTTCCTTTATCTCCCCCTGTTCCTCCTTTGACTTTAAACCTAAATTCAAAACAAAATGACCCAAATTTTGTTCGAGGAAGTTTCCATGTATTGATACTATTTTTGAGATCATTTAAAACGACTATGTCGACCTGAGGTCGTGTATGAATAGAAACCTTCGCATCTGCATCAGAGGCGAGTTGTACTAAAAAGACAAGATCCACAGAGCTTTGCACTTTGGTCGCGGTAGTCTTTGCCTCCGTGATCAACGGCCCAATCCATTCCAAATTTTTCCCCCAATTGAGCTCAATGAGCGAATCCGCTGAAATGAAAATCAGTTCAGACTCAAGTTCATCTCCCCATAATACATTACTCGTTAAAAAAAAGAGGCCGATGAGAACCAGACAAATTTTTCCTAAATTCATCTCTCGAAATTCACAGAAAATTTCTGAATAGCTAGAGAATATAATCTTTAATCGATAGCCCTTCAAATGTGGCGAGGCTTATCTCTTTAGCTCCCCATCCTGAGGCCTTGGTCCTCCATTAGTGAAAATTAGCGAAGATCAGTGGTTTATTTCCTTTAACGAGCTATCCCTTGGCGGGGATTTACTCCCCCCTACGCCACCGCATGCCTCGAAATTTCGACGTGGGCTAAAATCTGATCCTCTTCTAAATGAAACCCATTCTTCAAATGCCATTCCAGCGAATGTGCTTCGGGGTACTCTGAAAAATCGGCCAGATGTCCCTCCAACGCCTCCTTCATATGATGAAGAGTCTCCTCCACGGTCTCCCCCGCACTGACGCACCCCGCGACATCAGGAACCGCAGCGCAGTAATTTTTTCCCGTATGTTCAATGACAACCAAATAATTCATCGGAGTCCTCCTTGCTTGAGTATGCTCTTTAAAATAAACCCTGAAAATTCTACCTTCTTTCCGTGGAAAGGAACCGTGACTTTTCCAGGCTTCATTGGATGTTTAAAATGATAGTGACTCCCCGTCACCCCTACTTTTCTCGATCCATCATCTTCTAACATTCTCACAATTTCAGAAAAAGTCATCACCCGTTTCATTCTCTGCATGTAGAAGTCGGTCCTTCGCACGACAAGGGGGAAGATGATATCTCCCGCAACGGCCCAGCGACGCAGCGAATGACAAAATTCATATTTTAAGCGCCGCCGAGGGCTACAATTCCACGATGAAACAGCTCCTGATCTAAAAATTTGGGATTAATAACATCATGCCGCACTGACTCGAGAGGTAGAAATAGATTAAATTCACGATCGAGCTCTTTTTAATGATTGACTTCGATCATAAAAAAGGAACGCTCCATATAGTAGATTTTCCCTTTATTAACTTCAAATGGAACACTAGGATTAATTATGAAGAAACAGCCAGCAATAAAAGTTACCGCTAAAGGGAATTCGCAAATGGTTTATATTTTTGGAGGGGGGAGAGCGGATGGGGATGGATCGATGAAGGCTCTTTTGGGAGGAAAAGGGGCAAATTTAGCGGAGATGATGAAGATTGGTTTGCCGGTTCCTCCAGGATTTACGATTTCGACGGAGGTTTGTACTCATTATGGCGCCCATCATCAGAAGTTTCCTGAGGGAATGATGAATCAGGTGTTGGAGGGGCTTCGTCAGATGGAGAAGGAGTTGGGGAAAAAATTTGGAGATCCTCGGAATCCATTGCTGGTGGCGGTTCGTTCGGGGGCTCGTGAATCGATGCCAGGAATGATGGATACGATTTTAAATCTGGGCTTGAATGACCAGACGATTCAGGGGTTGATTGCCTCAAGTAAGAATGAACGATTTGCCTACGATTGTTATCGACGATTTATTCAGATGTACGGCGATGTGGTAATGGGGGTTCAGAAAAAAGAGGGGGAAGAAGAGGAGCCCTTTGAATCAGTGATTGAAGATTTAAAGCGAGAGCTGTTTCCCAAAAAGCGTCACGTTGAGGATACGGAGTTGGATGGAGCGGCACTTCAGCTCATGGTGGTTCGTTTTAAAGAACTGGTGAAGGAACGAACCGGGAAGGCCTTTCCTGAGGACCCGATGGATCAATTAAAGGGGGCGATCGGAGCGGTCTTTAGATCGTGGGAAAATGAGCGGGCGGTTGTTTATCGTCAAAAATATAAGATTCCTTCGGAGTGGGGAACCGCGGTGACGGTTCAGGCGATGGTTTTTGGAAATACGGGGGAGAAATCGGGGTCGGGGGTGGCCTTCACTCGGGATCCTGCTACGGGTGAGAAAGTTTTTTACGGAGAGTTTTTGATCAATGCTCAGGGAGAGGATGTCGTGGCCGGAGTACGTACTCCGGAGCCTGTGGCGAATCTCAAAAAGAAGATGCCGAAGACTTATCAGGAGTTAGAGCTAATTCGGCAACGACTGGAGAAGCATTTTCGTGAGATGCAAGATTTTGAGTTTACGATCGAGGAGGGGCGGCTCTTCATGCTTCAAACACGGAATGGAAAGCGAACAGGGGTGGCTGCCGTTCGGATTGCGGTTGAGATGGTGAAGGAGAAGCTGATTTCGAAAGAAGAGGCGATTAAGCGGGTTCCGGCCGATTCATTGAGTCAGCTCTTGAGCCCGATCTTTGATCTCCAATCTCGGAAAGCGGCGAAAATGATTGCGCGGGGTCTTCCTGCCGGTCCAGGGGCGGCGACCGGGCGGATCTACTTTAATGCGTATGAAGCAGAGGCGCGCGTTGCGAAGGGGGAGAAAGTTCTTCTCGTTCGTACGGAAACCTCCCCGGAAGATATTCGGGGGATGATCGCCGCTGAGGGGACCTTAACCTCGCGGGGCGGGGTAAGTTCTCATGCGGCGTTGGTGGCACGGCAGATGGGGAAGGTTTGTGTTTGTGGAGCGGCAATGCTTCAAATTGATTATGAGCGTGGAACGCTCAAGGTTGGGGATCAGATTTTCAATAAAGGAGATTATCTTTCGATTGATGGAAGTACGGGCGAAGTTTTCGCTGGAGAGTTAAAAACAGCTCCTTCGGAGGTCATCCAAGTCTTACTTCAAGAGAGTTTGTCCCCTTCGAAAAGTCAGACCTATCGCAATTATGCGGAGCTCATGACTTGGGCCGATGAATATCGGACGATGGAGATTCGAACCAATGCCGATCAACCGGAGCAGGTTCAAAATGCGATGGCCTTTGGCGCTCAAGGGATCGGGCTTTGTCGGACGGAGCATATGTTTTTTGAAGGGGAGCGGATCGATCTCATGCGGGAGATGATTTTGGCAGAGAATCATCTCGATCGGCAAAAGGCTTTAGATAAATTACTTCCTCTTCAAAAGGGGGATTTTATCGAGATCTTTTTGTCACTGAAGGGGTATCCTGCGAATATTCGACTTCTCGATCCTCCGCTTCACGAGTTTCTTCCGCATACCGATGTTCAGCAAAAAGATTTGGCCAAAAAACTGGGAATTACCGTCGAAAAAATTGCTCGTCGAGTTCAAGAGCTTCATGAGTTTAATCCGATGCTTGGACATCGGGGCTGTCGATTAGGGGTTGTTTTCCCAGAAATTACGGAGATGCAGGCCCGAGCGATCTTTGAGGCAGCGGCGACGGTGACGAAGGCGAAGGTTGCGGTGAAGACGGAGATTATGATTCCGTTGGTCGGTTATGATCAAGAGGTGAAGCAGCAAATTGCGATTATTCGTCGAGTGGCCGAAGAGGTCATGACCCAGAAGCGAGTTCGATTTGACTATCTTGTCGGAACGATGATCGAGATTCCGAGGGCCTGCGTGATTGCCGATCGAATCGCTGAAGCAGCAGAGTATTTTAGTTTTGGAACGAACGATTTAACGCAGACCACCTTGGCGATGAGTCGGGATGATGCCGGCTCCTTTTTGCCCTATTATCAAGATCAGGAGATCGTTCGTCATAATCCCTTTTCCTCGATCGATATCGATGGGGTGGGAGAGTTGATGAAGATGGCGATTGAAAAAGGGAGAAAGAGCCGTCCGAAGATTAAGTTAGGAGTTTGTGGCGAACATGGGGGAGATCCAGACTCAATTCAATTTTTCCAAAAAATCGGATTAAATTATGTCAGCTGCTCCCCATTCCGGATTCCGGTCGCCCGATTGGCCGCCGCTCAAGCCGCTTTGAAGCAGAGGTAAACTTAATTTGATGGAAAGCTTAAATCCATTTAAATGTATTATTGTTTTTCGCATTTTTTGACTTCACCAACTTGGTGAATCTGCCTGATGGAAGAATTATGGATTGCATTCACAAATCTGCTTCGTAATCAGGCATTTATCCCATTTCTTGCATTAGAACTGGAGGGGCAGCCCCGATAGGTCGGGGCTGCAGTTGTACCCCCGTACAAATCTTCGACTTGGCCTTTTAAAAAAGCTTATCGGTTTTTGCATTTTAAGAGGATGAGGTTAGAGTAAGAAAACGGATGGGGAAACTCCTGTGAAACAAACGAATCGCCGAAAATTTATAACGACAACGTTAGCGGGTGGGCTTTTGACCGGAACCGGTTTATGGACCGGATTTTCCGATGCCTGGGCGGCTCGATTTCTCAGAGAACGATTTGTTGAATCCTTTCGTGAAATGAAACCGCTCGGTTTTTCACCAAAACCGAACTCATGGAGTGATCAACAGATCCGCATGTGTTGGTTGGGGCACGCCACGGTTTTGATCAATTTTTATGGGTTTTGGATTTTCACCGATCCGAGTCTATTTTCTCGAGTCGGACTGGATCTGGGTTTGTTTACCTTTGGCCCGAAACGAGTGACTAAGCCGGCGCTTCATTTAAATGAATTTCCAAAGATTGATTTAATTCTTCTCTCTCATGCGCACATGGATCATATGGATTTGCCTTCGCTCCGCTGTTTTTCCAAGCAGACCCCGATCATTACCGCAGCGAAGACGAGCGATATTCTTCAGGGAACCAGCACACAGGTCACTGAATTGGGATGGGGGGACTCAAAGCGAGTCACCGCCTCAACAGGAGAGTTGAAGGTCACGGCCTTTGAGGTGCAGCATTGGGGAGCCCGTTGGCAGCGAGACAGTTATCGAGGCTATAATGGCTATGTTCTTGAAAGAGAAGGGAAGAAAATTATTTTTGGTGGAGATACTGCAATGACCTCCTCCTTTCGGTCTCTTGCGACTCAAGGACCTTACGAGGTCGCAATCATGCCGATCGGAGCCTATGATCCATGGATTCGAGTTCATTGTAATCCAGAGCAGGCAGCGCAGATGGCCTTTGAAGCGAAGGCTCATCGGATCGCTCCAATTCATTTTAATACCTTTAAATTAAGCCGTGAATCGGAACAGGAGCCGATTCAGCGACTCGAACAGTTTTGTATTCAAGAGCCTGAACGGATTGCGTGGAGAGAGATCGGAGGAGAATGGCAGCTTTAACCCATTTCATTTATTAGGGATCTATCGGGAGACACTCCTCTGCATTTCAAAAGAATTTAAGCTATCCAGCAATTAGGCCTTCGTCAATGAGCGAGGATTTGCAGCCCTTCAACCCCCTGCCGAATCTAGGCTAAAAGCTCCTCTTGGTTTTGTGACAACTCGGTGTCAATTTTGAACAGATCTTGAAAATAGGGAAAAGAAAGTCATTCTCTTGCGATGGTCTCCATTATTTTATCGGCTTGGCTCATGCTTGGGGCGATCGCTCCCTTTACGGAAAGAGGGGTCACTGATTTTGATGCCGTTTTAAATATTTTAAATCCCTATGGAGTTTGGGTTGAAAATTCAGTGACCCATGCCTATTCCTATCACCCTTTTTGTACCGAGGGGTGGATTCCTTTTGTCGATGGGCAATGGGTTTATTCGGATTACGGGTGGTTTTGGAAAGGAAACGAGTCACATCAATGGGTCACCTCCCATTATGGCTATTGGAAGCGTGAGAGCAGTGGAGTATGGGGATGGATCCCCAGAAGTGAGTGGCATCCGAACCCCGTCGATTGGCGAGGAACGAAAACCCATATCGGCTGGCGCTCCTCTCCGCTGAGTAAAATCGGTGATTTTACGGAAAGTGAAGAGAAACGGGTGCTCGATCCCAACGAATGGATTTTTGTAAAACGAGAAGATTTTGGAAAGCCGTTGAACCGTGCCTTAGTGATGACAGGGGAAGAGGCAAAAACTATTTTAATGGATTCCTATTTATTATCTCATGAAATCGAACTTTATCGCGTTATGGCACGCGCAGGACCCGATCCCAAAAGCTATGAGGGAGCCCAACCGAGAAGGGAGCTGAATCAACCGCCAGCGACCGATTTAGAAAAAGTTCGTTATTACATAACGATGTCGCTGCCCTCTTATGAGACCGCAATTCCGATCGATGCAAGGCCGGAGCAGATTTACATTTATCGGCCCAAATTTTTTCAAGATAACGATGGAATTCAACGCAGAATTAAAATTTGGAATAACCCGAAAGATCGCATAGAAGCGGTGGAAAAAGTGAATCAAGCGTTGGGGGTCACGCCAGAGCTCTCGGAGACCAAGGCAGAGCCCGTGGTACCGATTCAGAAGGCAACAGAGGTCCCAGAAGCCTCCAAGAAATCCTCGACTCCAACCGTTCCTCAAGAGATTAAAAAAGAGGAAAACGGCCCTAAAAAGCCGACATTTCGCTCTCGATCTTAATGACTTACTTGGTTGGGAGAGATAAGAAATTAGCCGCAAAAGAACGCATAGATCGCAAAAATAAAGACTCACCATAGTCTAGTCCATCATCCTAAATTCGGCAGTTGAAGTCACATTTACCTCTCCATTAGCCTTCACCCAAAGGGTGAGTCCTATTTGGAGGGGCACCGGCCCTGTGCCTCGGGCTACGGGGACGGCAGCCCCGACCTGTCGGGGCTGCCTTCCCCGTCCGATGAGGCACAGAGCCTGTGCCCCTCCATTTTTTATCACCATTTTGGTGATATCGTTTGCGAGGTATATCCATTCCCAATGCAAGAAATGGGTTAAATATGGTGAAGAGGATTCTAAAGGATCTTCTTCCAAACCGCCTCAACCACCTCTTGAGGAATTGACATCTCCTCAGGCCAACCGCGCTGATAGCCCTCTCCTGGAAGTTTCTTTGTTGCGTCGATTCCCATATGCGAACCGATATTCGGCTCCGTAGTCGCATGATCGAGACTATCACAAGGGGCCTTCGTAAAGATCGTATCCCGCTGTGGATCGATATTCGCACAAAGATAAAAAAGGACCTCGCTGGTCTTCTGCACATCCACGTGGGCGTCAACGATCACAATGATCTTCGAAAACATCATCTGACCCATTCCCCATAATCCATTCATGATTTTAAAGGCTTGATAGGGGTACTGCTTCTTAATACTGACAAAGACTAAATTATGAAAAACCCCTTCGGCGGGGAGGGCGATATCGACGATTTCAGGGAAATTCATTTTTAAAATCGGCTTAAAAATCAAAACACTTGCCCAGCCGAGATAAAGATCTTCCATCGGCGGCTTCCCCACGATGGTTGCTGGGTAAATAGCATTCGCCCGATGCGTAATACAGGTCACATGAAAGGCAGAATATTGATCAATCGGGGTATAAAACCCCGTATGATCACCAAAGGGACCTTCTTCTCGTAACGGCTCCGTAGGGTCAATATACCCTTCGATCACGATATCAGAATTTGCAGGAACCTCGAGATCGATGGTCTCGCATTTGATTAAAGGAACCGATTTTTTTCTTAAAAAACCGGAAAGCAACACTTCATCTAATCCATCTGGCATCGGCGCAGTGGCGGCAAAAGTCATCACCGGGTCTCCCCCTAGACAAACCGCAACAGGCATCCGCTTCCCCTCCTCAAAGTAACGTCTTCCATGTCTTGCCGCGACCTTATGGAGTTGCCAATGCATTCCTGTTGTTTTCTCATCAAAGATCTGCATCCGATACATTCCGATATTTCTCTCTCCTGTGTCGGGATCGACCGTATAAACGTTCGGTAACGTCACAAAGGGGCCTCCGTCTTGAGGCCAACATTTAAGCACCGGAAGATCCTTCAAAGTGAATTTTCCTGATCCTAAATCGATCCGATGAATCACCTCTTTACAGGCTCCTGTCTTCACCCGGTTGGGCCTCGCATGAATCACATCGATCCCGTTTTTTAAAAGCTCCCAGGCTTCAGAAAAATTCTTCGGCGGTTTCGCCTTCATTAAATACGCCATCTGGTCGCTCACCTCTTGAACGCTCTTGGCCTCCAAGCACAAAGCCATCCGCTTCCAAGAACCAAAAGCGTTGATCAACACAGGAAACTGAGAAATCGAGCCATCGGCTAAAATCGGTTTTTCGATCAATAACGCTTTTCCCCCGCCCTCTTTTTTCATCTCCCGATCGGCAACCACCGTGATCTCTAAATCGGTCTTCAGCGGAACTGAAATACGAACAAGCTCCCCATTTTCCTCTAGGGTCTGAATAAAATCGGACATCGAATCATAAGCCATGGGCTAAGCCTAACGGATAATCTCGATTTGCAAAAAGAAAAAACAATGAATTTAGCCACAGAGAACGCAAAGAACTCAAAAATGAAAAAACAATTCAGGTTAAAATCTGCTCCAAAAAAAGAGAGTTTATGAGACCCCATTTTATTTTGTGTTCTTTGCGTTCTCTTGCAATAACTTCTCAACCCGCATCACCTCTCCTAAACTCCAGGCTTGAAACGGACACCCTCTTGCTTGATGAGGGAGCTCCCCATCGGTAATTTCCGGATAATGTTTCTGTCCTAAAGGATCTAACCCTTTTACAAAAGGCTCAAAAAAACGACTCCTCACCTCTGCCTTCACCTCAGGACTCTCTCCATAAACTCTCAACCATGCCTCGATAAAAGGTCCGATCCACCAGACCCAAACGGTCCCTTGATGATAGGCTGCATCCCGTTCGACAACCCCTCCTTGATAAAATCCACAGTAATGGAGATCCTGTGGCGAAAGAGATCTTAATCCTGCCGGCGTCCACAGATGTTGCTCAATCAGCGCTAAAACCGCTTTTGCTTGATCGATTTTCAAAAGCCTCTTCGGCAATCCCCCAATCGCCAAAAGCATATTCGGTCGAATCGTATCATCCACCGTTCCAGAATGATGATCGACATCGACCAGATCACTTAAGGCGACTCCATTCCAAAACCGTTTTTGAAAACTCTTTTGGGCCTTTGTCAAAACTTTCTTCCAACAATCCTCCCAGCGCATTCCCACCTCAAGCGCATGAATCCATAAGGCCTGTATCTCCACCGGTTTTCCGATTCGTGGGGTCACCACCCAATCTCCGACCTTGGCATCCATCCACGTTAATTGGATCCCTGGTTCACCGCAGGCGATTAAAGCATCCTTATCCATCACAATTCCATAACGAGTTCCTGTCTGATATCCCTTTAAAATGGCAAGACAGGCTTGCTGAAGCGACTTCAACTCGACAGGAGTCAAACTCTTCTCCCACTTCTGCAAAAACTCCCCAACGACCACGACGTACCAAAGCGAAGCATCGACCGAGTTATATTCCGGCTCATTCCCTCCGTCGGGAAAACGATTTGGGATCATCCCTCGATCGACATACTTCGACCACTCCAATAAAATTGAAAGCGATTCCTCTCGTCGATCGTGAGCAATCAACATTCCTCGCATCGCAATCAAGGTATCTCGACCCCAATCCCCAAACCAAGGATAACCAGCGATAATCGTTAAACCCTCCCCTCGTCTCACCAAAAAATCATCCACCGATTTCTCAAAACCGACTTTCGGACTCTTTACTGTCTGGAGTAACTTTTCTCCGACTAATCCAAACTCCAAATAAGCATTCCCGATCCACCCCATATCCCATTGAAATACCCCAGGGACATGAAGATCTTCCTCAAAATCAAGCCCTCTTTCTTTTTCCTCATTGTATTGGAATTTACGATACCAAGAGGGATCTCGAATAAAAAAACCGTCCGAACGCATTTCAATCTCAGGACACCCCATATAAGGCTGCATTCTCCACGACTGAATCGTCTCGGTAACCTCTAAATTTCGCACTGAATTCTCATGATGTAAGGCATGAAAATCTCGTCCGGAAATCAGCGGCATGACCCAAAAAGTCCAATCCTTTTTTCGCTCCGAAAAAAGCCATTGAAGATGAACTCCGCTTTTTCCTCTCTCCATCTGAATCGAAAAAGAAAGATCGATCTCATCAAAAATCCGATAATTCCATTGAGGAAAGGGCTGTGCCTGAAAGGAAATCAATTTTACATTTTCCGTGGGAATTAAAAAATCAGGGGAGTAATTCTGTGGCACCAAACGGGCCCTGCGACCATCGGCCGTCATCACCCCCGCCTCCATTCCATTTAAAATCAAAAAACGATCAGTCGGTGATCCCAGTGCATGCGTCCAAAGAGAATGATAGCGTCTGCTTCGAGATCCCCCCACCGTCCCCATTGCAAATCCCCCTAGACCATCGGTTACAAGCCACTCCTGTAAATCATAGGCGCTCATCGCCCTATCTTGTCCTTTCTGGAAAATAAATGCACGCTTTTAATTCTTTTGCGATCCCACTAACTGGTCAGTAAGAGGGTGCAGGACAAAAATGGGTTTATATATTTTAGGAAGTTTTCTTCACCATTTTCCTTAGAATTTTCTGGGCGAGTTGGTGGCCTAACTCAGAGGGATTATCGGAGTTCGAAGACTCCTTTTCTCGATGCTGTTTATTTTTGCCATCAGACCAAAACCCTTCGAGGTGAAAGAGCTTTCCATCGGTTGAGGCCAGTGCGGCGATCGGCTGGGCGCACCCGCCGCCCAAGGAGAGAAGAAAGGAGCGCTCGGCGGTCACATGGGCTCTCGTGATCGGGCATTCGAGGGGGAGCAGCAGGGAGATCTGCGGATCGTTCTGACGCATCTGAATTCCGAGAGCCCCTTGACCGGGGGCGGGAAGCATTTGGCTTGCCTGGAGAGGTGTTAAGAAGAGGTTTTGAACATCGGGACGAAGTCGATTTAATCCTGCTTCGGCGAGAATGATTCCCACCCACTCGTTGTTTTCTCGAAGCTTGCGTAGCCGGGTATCGATATTGCCGCGAATATCGACGATTTGAAGATCCGGACGAAGGAGTGAAATTTGGGTGATTCGGCGTGGACTTCCGGTCGCAAGAACGGAGTTCAACGGAAGGGTGAGGAGGGAATAGTTCTCTTTCGTGATCAAAAGATCCCAAGGAGATTCACGCTCAGGGATAATCGCAATCGTGAGGCCGTGCGGATCTTCGACCGGAAGGTCTTTGAGGCTGTGAACCGCAAGGTCGATCTCACGGTTGAGGAGGGCCTCTTCGAGTTCTTTGGTGAAGATCCCTTTTCCGGCCGGAAGCTCTTTTTGAGATTGTAAGGCCCAAGTATCGCCGGTGGTTTTAATGATCTTGAGATCGATCTGCCAATCCGGAAGCAGGGATTGAATTCGCGCTTGAAAGAGTTTCGTTTGCGTTAGTGCCAGGGGAGATCCCCGAGTGCCAATGACGAGTTTCTGGTGCATAAAAGACAGTGGATTTACCGCCAAGAAAATTCAAAGAAACGCCAAAACAATTCTTTTTCTGTTTTAAAAAAACCTTTGTATTTTCTTTGCCTTTGACTTGGCGGTTAAAATTTCTTGTTTTATGCCGGAGCGCCCTGGAAGCCAGGGAGGAGTCCATCATCCTTTTTTGGCACGGTCACGGGAGGATTCACAGGGAGCGGCTCGGAAGGGGTTGGATTCGCCGGGGGATCGATCTTTTTGATCGGAGGATTGCTCATTTTTCCCTCTTTAATCAAATCGATGACATTCTGTCCGTCGAGAACTTCGTAGTCTAAAAGCGCTTGTGTGATCAGTTCCATTTTTTCTCGATTCGTCAGAATCAGCTCTTTAGCACGAGCATAGGCAGAGCTGACGAGTTCGAGAACCTCTTTGTCGATCAATTGAGCAGTCGCTTCGCTATAGCTTCGTTGGGAGCTGAGATCGCGTCCGAGGAAGGTCATATTGGAGTCGGCGCCGTAGTGGATCATTCCGAGCTTCTCGCTCATTCCCCAATCGCAGACCATCTTCTTTGCATACCAGGTGGCCATGTTAATATCCCCTGAGGCTCCACTACTGATATCGCCAATGAAGATCTCTTCGGCGACTCGTCCCCCCATGGTGACGCAAAGATCATCAATAATTTTCCGGCGGGAGTGACCGAGAAGATCCTCTTTAGGAAGCATCATCGTGACGCCAAGGGCAGGACCCCGAGGGATGATCGAGACTTTATGAAGAGGATCGGTATGTTCGAGGAGAACATTGAGGAGGGCATGACCGGCTTCATGATACGCGGTGATCTTTTTCTGCTCTTCCGTCATCGCCATGCTGCGGCGTTCACGTCCCCAGCGAACCTTATCGCGGGATTCTTCAAGCTCACTTTGACCGATCGACTCTTTGCCACGACGAACAGCAAGCAGGGCCGCTTCGTTGAGAAGATTGGCAAGTTCGGCTCCGGAGAAACCAGGGGTTCCTCGAGCGATGAGTCCGAGTTCTGCTTTGACATCGAGTTTCACTTTATTGGCGTGAACCTTTAAAATCTCTTCTCGACCTTTAATATCCGGAAGATTGATCATCACTTCGCGATCGAAACGGCCGGGACGAAGTAAGGCGGGATCGAGGACATCTTTTCGGTTGGTAGCAGCAATCATGATGATCCCCTCTTGGGTATCGATTCCATCCATCTCAACGAGCATGGCATTGAGTGTTTGCTCGCGTTCATCGTGACCCCCTCCCATGCCGCTTCCACGGGCACGTCCGACGGCATCGATTTCATCGATGAAGATTAGACAAGGGGCGTTTTTACGGCCTTGTTCAAACATATCGCGAACACGAGAGGCGCCGACACCGACAAACATTTCAACGAAATCGGAACCACTGATACTAAAGAAGGGGACATCGGCTTCGCCGGCGATCGCTTTAGCGATCAAGGTTTTTCCAGTACCAGGAGGGCCTACCATCAAAATTCCTTTAGGAATTCGACCGCCGAGTTTGGAGAATTTTTTAGGATCCTTGAGGAAGTCGACGATCTCATGGACCTCATCTTTGGCCTCTTCGACCCCGGCGACATCCTTGAAGGTGATCTTCTTTTTATCGCGTGAGAGGAGTTTGGCGCGGCTTTTGCCGAAGCTGAAGGCCCCTTTGCCGGCCATTTTGATCTGTTGACGGAAAAGGAAATAGAGAATCACAATGAAGAGAATAAAGGGAAGGGTGCTGATGAGCATCTGCTCCCATTTATGTTCATTGAGTTTCGAGTCGAGATCCGGATACCCGTTGCTCGCAAGGAAGGTGTTGAGATCTCGATTCCAATCAGTATCAATGATCGTTTGAAAATTGGTGGAAACAATCTTTCCTGTTTTCTCCTCTTTTTTAAGATATTTTCCTTCGAGATAGGATTTGCCGGTATTTTCTCGAACAAAGGCAAGAGATTCGATCGTTTTTTGACCGCTTTCCTTTTGAAGGCGAACCATCTCTTTAAACTTAGAGAGTTGAATCTCATCCGTAACCCCGATCGGTTGTTGGAAGAAGTAAAAGGCGAGGACAATGGCGGCGAAGCAGGAGATAAAAAGGAATACCCCTTTCATCGACTCGTTATCCCCATCTCCATCATTGGAGTTTTGTGGTTTCTGGCGCTTACGTACTGGCGGTTTTTCGGTTTTCGACTTCTTAGGAAACTTGATTTCTGAATCAGACATAGGGGAGAACGTAGGGGCTCTAAAGGGGAATGCAAATCCGAAATCAACAAACTGCATTCAACCCGTTTTTGTCACAGAACAAAAAAAAATGTTGACGAGGATTTATTATTGAGTAATCTGACGAGTGTTAGGAGATCCAGAGTGCTGGGTTTTCAGACACTTCCTCCCGTACTCGGGGTATGGGGACGGGAGAAAGTAAAAAACAACAACAAAAGGAGAATTCATGATTAAATCATTTAAAGCAATCTTCGCTCTTCCCCTCGTTGCATCATTGGCTTTTGCCGGTGAAGTTTCGTCGGATAAAGATTTGAAGAAAGTAATCGAAGATCAAGGTATTTACGTCGAAACATCCCAAAAGGGAATCGTTCTCAGCGGTTACGTT
>CAMCSM010000010.1 GCA_945877805.1 Methylacidiphilum caldifontis
GGCAAATTTTGGAGTAAAAGGGGTCTATTGCAAAATTTGGGCTCAAGAGTGGGCACAAGAGGGAGGAAAGCGGGAGTAGAAATGTTTACATGAAAGATAAATTCTTGATTTCGGTCTTTGGCCTATTTATGGAATAAAAACAAAAAACCGCTGGGTCTTGCGACCCAGCGGTTTAAGTATTTTAAATTTTTTTAAAATTTAAAATTAATAATCCATTCCACCCATGCCGCCCATTCCACCGCCAGGAGCGCCACCTGCAGGGGCCTTATCCTTTTCGGGGAGATCGGTGATGACTGCTTCTGTGGTCAACAAGAGGCTAGCGATCGATGCTGCATTTTGCAAAGCAGAGCGTGTCACCTTGGTAGGATCAACGATACCGGCTTTGAACATGTCAACATACGTATCTTTCGCAACGTTGTAACCTTCGGCGCCTTTACGGTTTTTGACTTCGTTGACAACGACACTGGAATCTCCAGCGGCATTGTTAACAAGAGTGCGAAGGGGTTCTTCGATCGCACGACGAATGATGTTTACACCGATGAGTTCGTCGCCTGTGGCAACGACTTTATCGAGAACGCGTTGAGCGCGGATGAGAGCAACTCCACCGCCAGGGACGATTCCTTCTTCGACCGCTGCACGGGTCGCATGAAGAGCATCTTCAACACGGGCTTTTTTCTCTTTCATCGCTGTTTCAGTCGCTGCACCAACATTGATGACAGCCACACCGCCTGCGAGCTTTGCGAGGCGCTCTTGGAGCTTCTCGGTATCGTACTCTGAGGAGGTTTCTTCGATTTGGCGACGGATTTGAGCAACGCGACCATTGATGTCGGAGCTTTTTCCAGCACCTTCGATGATGGTGGTGTTTTCTTTGTCGATGACGAGACGTTTGGCACGACCGAGGTCTTCCAATGAAACGTTTTCGAGTTTGATTCCGAGGTCTTCGGTGATCAATTTACCACCGGTGAGGATGGCGATATCTTCGAGCATCGCTTTGCGGCGATCTCCGAATCCAGGGGCCTTGACGGCACAGACTTGGATCGTACCACGGAGCTTATTGACAACGAGAGTTGCGAGGGCTTCACCTTCGACTTCTTCTGCAATAATGAGAAGAGGGCGGCTTGATTTGGCAACTTTCTCGAGCAAAGGAAGCATATCCTTGAGGCTTGAGATTTTCTTTTCGTGAATGAGGATATAAGCGTTTTCAAGAACCGCTTCGAGGTCTTCCGCATTGGTCACGAAGTAAGGAGAGAGGTAACCCTTGTCGAATTGCATTCCTTCGACCACTTCGAGAGTGGTGTCGATCGATTTTGCTTCTTCAACAGTAACGGTTCCATCTTTTCCAACCTTTTCGAGAGCGTCAGCGATGATTTCGCCGATCGTTTCGTCCCAGTTGGCGGAGACTGTCGCCACTTGTTTGATCTCTTCTTTTTCTTTGACCTTCTTGGAGATACGACCGAGTTCTTCGGTGATCGCTTCGACGGCTTTTTCGATTCCACGTTTGAGGTCAGCAGGAGAGGCTCCGGCGACGACGTTCTTCAATCCTTCGCGATAGATCGCTTCGGCGAGAACTGTGGCGGTCGTGGTTCCATCTCCAGCGTTGTCGCTGGTTTTGGAAGCCACTTCACGAACGAGTTGAGCTCCGATATTTTCAAAAGCATCGGGAAGTTCGATCTCTTTAGCAACGGTGACACCATCTTTGGTGATCGTTGGGGATCCGAATTTTTTATCGATGACGACCACGCGTCCGCGAGGTCCGAGGGTTGATTTGACCGCTTTGGAGAGTTTCTCCACGCCTCGTAAGAGGGCATAGCGGGCATCTGAATCAAAGGCGATTTGTTTCGCTGCCATAAGTTTATTTTCCTTGGGTTAGATTAAATTGAATCGGAGATTATCCGAGGATTGCGAGGATATCGTCCTCACGGAGAAGTTGGTAGCTGTTGCCATCATACTTCACTTCGGTGCCACCGTATTTGCTGATCAAAACCTTGTCGCCCTTCTTCACTTGGAAGGCGATTTTTTGGCCTTTATCATCGAGTTTGCCCGTTCCGAGCGCGATGACTTTAGCTTCTTGTGGTTTCTCTTTTGCGGAATCAGGGATAATGATCCCGCCCTTTTTGACTTCCTGTTCGTCAATCGCCTTAACAAGTACGCGATCTCCGAGAGGCCGGATGGTGATGTCTGCCATGATATGTCTCTCCTTTGGTGTTTTCAGTTTGTTTCGACCGCCATGAATTCATAGCGGTCGATTATTAAATTTATTTTTTAAATCAACGAACGGTAAAAACGTTCGTTTTGTTATTTCTTATCTTTGTCGACCATTTCAAAGTCGGCATCAATAACGTCCCCCTCTTTCTTGGCTTCCTCTGCCTTTGGGGTTTCCCCAGGGGCTCCTGCGGTTTCCGCAGAGGCCTTTTGAGATGCGTTACGATAAAGATCTTCAGAGAAGGCTTGCATCTTCTCGTTCAAAGCATCAAGAGTCGATTTGATCTCATCCTGCTTATCGCCAGTGATGGCGGTGCGCACTTTAGTGACGAGCTCTTCGATCTCTTTCTTCTTATCTTCGGGAAGTTTATCTCCCATATCCTTGATCATTTTCTCAGCAGAATAAGCGGCGTTGTCAGCTTGGTTGCGAGTTTCGATCTTCTCTTTGGCGAGCTTGTCCTCTTCAGCAAATTTCTCGGCATCTTGACGCATCTTTTCGACCTCTTCCTTGGAAAGTCCAGAGGAACCGGTGATCGAGATTTTTTGCTCTTTACCTGTTCCGAGATCTTTCGCCGAGACGTGAAGAATTCCGTTGGCATCGATGTCAAAGGTGACTTCGACTTGAGGAACGCCACGTGGAGCAGGAGGAATTCCATCGAGATGGAAGGTTCCGAGACACTTATTATCGCGTGCCATCGGACGTTCCCCTTGAAGGACCTTGATTTCCACCCCAGGTTGGTTATCGGAGTAGGTTGAGAAAATCTGAGATTTGCGGGTCGGGATCGTCGAATTCCGATTGATCATCGGAGTCGCAATACCACCAGCCGTTTCAATTGCCAAAGTCAGAGGGGAGACATCGAGAAGGAGAACATCTTTAACATCTCCTTTAAGAACGCCGCCTTGAATAGCCGCACCAATCGCAACGACCTCATCGGGATTCACCCCTTTATGAGGATCTTTGCCAACGAGGGCACGAGCCGCCTCGATGATCTTCGGCATCCGGGTCATTCCTCCGACGAGAACGAGCTCATCGATTTGATCCATTGCCAATTTCGCATCTTTCAAACAGTTTTCGACCGGAGCGATCGTTCGTTTTGTGAGATCTTCCGTGAGTTGTTCAAGTTTCGCACGTGAGAGCGATTTTTGAATATGTTTCGGACCGGTTTGGTCGGCAGTGATAAAGGGAAGATTGATGTCGTACTGTTGTGACGAGGAGAGAGCGATCTTCGCTTTTTCTGATTCCTCTTTCAAACGTTGGAGCGCATCCGGTTGACCGCGAAGGTCGATTCCATTTTCTGCTTTGAATTCAGCAAGGAGCCAATCCATGACCGAGTTATCCCAGTCATCTCCTCCAAGGTGAGTATCTCCATTGGTCGAGCGAACTTCAAAAACCCCGTCCCCGATTTCGAGAACCGAGATATCAAAGGTACCGCCCCCTAAATCATAGACAGCGATTTTTTCGTCTGACTTTTTATCGAGGCCGTATGCGAGCGAAGCGGCTGTCGGTTCATTAATAATACGAAGAACTTCGAGACCAGCGATGCGACCGGCATCCTTGGTTGCTTGACGTTGGCTATCATTATAATAAGCCGGAACTGTGATGACCGCTTGAGTGATTGTTTCGCCGGTTTTTGCCTCGGCATCGGCTTTGAGTTTACCGAGAATGAAGGCAGAGACCTCAGGAGGCGAGAAACGTTTCTTTTCGCCACCGAATTCAACTTCGATATGAGCATCGCCATTGGCGGCTTCAACAACTTTATAAGGAACGCGTTTGATTTCGTCTTGAACCTCGGCAAACTTCCGACCCATGAAACGCTTTACGGAGTAAACCGTATTCTTGGGATTGGTGACCCCTTGACGTTTGGCGGCTTGACCGACCAAGCGTTCACCGGTTTTCGAGAAAGCGACGATAGAGGGTGTCGTGCGTGCGCCTTCAGAGTTTTCCAGAACAACCGGCTGACCATTTTCCATGATCGCCATACAAGAGTTGGTTGTCCCCAAATCAATTCCTAGAACTTTTGCCATAGTGCTCAGGGAGCTGCAGGATTTAGTCCAAAGATTTTTAATTTTATAACTTGTTTATAGTAAACAAGATAAAATTAAAAACGAGTTTTTAAAGTCACTGTCTTTTCTGTTTTTAGAGACAAAGAGGCGCTTAGGTGAGTCAAAGTGACGCACTTATGAGATAGCGGAATAGCCTAATCGCTGGATAGCATAAATTCTTTTGATCCGTGTTATTTGTTCCCCCTGTACAAATCTTCGATTTGGTTGTGCCCCCCTTACGCCCCCGCACCAAACAGTTAGACCCTGTTTTCTTATTTTTCGTTCCGACGAAAAATAATGCGAAGGATTTTAAGAGTGAGGGACTAATGCACAAATAAAATCCAAAATAAAGGCAATATTTCCTGCGGAGACGCCGCTCCGATAAGTAGCACGGAGCAGGCGAAGAGGTTTTAAATTCCGAAAATAAAGTGAATTTTGTTCCTGAATAAAAAGTGAATGCTTTTATTAAGATCTATGAGTAAATATCTGACTTTCAAAAATCTTATTTGACGATTTATTCTTTTTACCTTTCCTTTTGTGCTAAAATTTGGCAAGAACAACCCCCCATGGAAACTCTCTCATCACGACTTGAATCATTAACTGCTGGTAAATATTGCTCCCATAAAAGTTGGGGCTTCGGAAAAGTTCGAGAGGTTGATTCAGATACGAATCAAATGATCATCGATTTCCAAACTAAAAAAGGTCATGCGATGCAGTTGGATTATGCGGTTGAGTCATTGAACTCGCATCCGGATGATCATATTCTTGCATTGCGTTTAGATAAGCTTTCCGCCCTCAAAGCTCAGGCGGAAACCGATCCAGTTGCTGTCGTGAAGAACTGTATTCGAAGCATGGGAACGCTCGCGACTGCCGAGGGAATTCAAGGAGTTCTTTCTCCTTCTGTTATTTCGGATGCCGCATGGAAAAAATGGTGGGAATCAGCCAAACGGGCGATGAAGAAAGATGGATTGGTTATTATTTCGACGAAAAAAGCAGAACCGCTGCGGATCATCGAAGTTCCCGTGGATGAGCCGGCAAAGGCACTCCTTGCCTTCCGTGATGCCGTCGGATCAAAAGCAGTGCTTCTTGCTGCCTCGACCTTCATGAAGAACTGGGAAGAGATGAAAGGGGAGACCGAAGAGATTCTTCTTAAACTTCAAGAGACGATGTCGAAGACCCCCGCATCTCAGCTTTCAACGCTTCTGGAGATGGCGATTGTTCGCGAACAGATTTTAAAATTAGCAGGAAAAGCGATCGATCAAGGATCGCACTCTTTAACCTCTTTAATCCCTCGTGATGCGCGCGGATTGGGAAATGTGTTGGATCAACTCGGAATCTCCAAACAAGAACCGATCATCGCAACTTTACAACGACTCTTGCCTGAGGGATGGCCACGCCTTCTCTCACAGGTTCTTCCGAAAGCGAATGCCCGTACCGCAGAAGCGATCGCCTCGACTTTCGTTGAAGCCGGTCGTGCCGAAGAGGTGCATAATGCGATCGATCGTTTAATTCGTGAACGGAATGTAACCTCAGACTTTTTGTACTGGTTCGGTAAGAATCGTCCAAAAGACTTAGAAGATTTGATCAACCCAATGCTTTTCATGGCGATCCTCTCGGTACTCGAGCGCGATATGATGGGGGAGACGAAGAAGGGAACAAAACTTTACGAACTCCTTTTGAATGACAAAACCTTTGTCGGTGGAATGCTCCGCAATTCCCCTATGGAAGATGTCCGTGATGTGACTCGTGCGACGATGTTGTCTCCTGTCTTTAAAGAGTTGGACAAACGCTCGTTCTTAGGAACTTTAGTGAAAATGTTCCCCGAAGTTCAATCGATGATCATCGGCGAGAAATCAACGGAGGAGACCTCATTAGTGGTTTCATGGGAGAGTTTAGAGCGTCGTAAAAAAGAACTTGAAGAAGTGGTTGTTCGAAAGATTCCTGAAAACAGTAAGGAGATCGGAATCGCCCGTTCTTATGGCGATCTTCGCGAAAACCATGAATTCAAGGCCGCAAAAGAGATGCAAGCGGTACTCATGCGCCGTAAGTCGGAATTAGAGTCGATGTTAATTCGTGCGCGTGGAACCGATTTCAAAGGGGTCGATAGTTCGATCGTTAATATTGGAACCAAAGTCGTATTGAAAGATGTTGATACTGGCGAAGTGCTCAACTATACGATCCTCGGGGCATGGGATAGTGAACCGACCCAAGGAATTGTTTCTTACCTGACTCCATTGGCGAAATCGATTTTAAATAAAAAAGCCGGTTCTAAGGTTGAGATTTCCACAGACGAAGGGACTAAACGTTTTGTAACCATCGAGAAGATCGAGAGTTACAAATAATTACTATTGAAGTATTAACGGAATTTGTTAAAGGATTATAAGTTTCATGAATACGACCATCACCAAAGTCACCGCTCGTCAAGTTTTGGACTCGCGAGGAAACCCGACATTAGAAGCAGAAGTTTATCTTTTAGGAGGGGCTCGTGGTCGTGCGATCGTTCCTTCAGGGGCGAGTACTGGTGAACATGAGGCTCTTGAGCTTCGTGATGGTGAAAAGAATCGCTATTTAGGAAAAGGGGTTCAAAAAGCCGTTAATAATGTGATCAATCACATCGCTCTCGAGGTCGAGGGAATGGATGCGGTCAATCAACTTGAGATCGATCAGTTGATGCTCAAGCTCGATGGAACTCCGAATAAACGCAAACTCGGTGCGAACGCCCTTTTGGGGGTTTCGATGGCCGTTGCTCATGCCGCTGCGGCAGAACTCGATCTTCCTCTTTATCGTTATCTCGGAGGAACGAATGCACGGACATTGCCCGTTCCGCTAGCGAACGTCATTAATGGAGGCGCTCATTCCGATGCTCCGATCGATTTTCAAGAGTTCATGATTGTTCCGATTGGAGCCAAGACCTTTAGCGAGGGAGTTCGCATGGGGGTTGAAACCTTTCATTCCTTAAAAGGGGTTTTAAAAGATCGTGGGTTAAGCACTGCTGTCGGCGATGAGGGGGGGTTTGCTCCTAAATTGAAATCAGCCGAAGATGCTTTGGAATGTATTGCTCAAGCGGTTAAAAAAGCCGGCTATAAATTGGGTTCACAAATTGCGATCGCCCTTGATGTGGCCAGTAGCGAGTTTTACGATAAAGTGAAAAAACAGTATGTGTTCAAAAAGTCAGATGGTCGTCGTTTGAGTCCTTCTGACTTGGTGAGTTTCTACCAAGATCTTCAAAAAAAGTATCCGATTATTTCAATTGAAGATGGTCACGCTGAAAACGATTGGGCCGGTTGGAAAGTGTTAACCGAGGCCATGGGAGCGAATACGCAGTTGGTCGGCGATGATCTTTTTGTGACCAATGTCGATTTCCTTTCGAAAGGAATTAAGCAAGGAATTGCGAATTCAATTTTGGTCAAGGTGAATCAAATCGGAACCTTAACCGAAACCTTTGATGCTGTGGAAATGGCCAAGAGAGCTGGCTATAGTTCAATTTTAAGTCACCGATCCGGTGAAAGTGAAGATAGTACGATTGCCGATATCGCCGTCGCTTTGAATGTCGGGCAGATTAAGACAGGATCCTTTTCTCGTTCTGATCGTTTAGCAAAATATAACCGACTTCTTCGAATCGAAGAGGAGCTGGGAGCAGGAGCCGTCTATGGGGGCACACTCTAAGTTTTTTGATCCGCGTAGCATTCCGCTCCGACCAAAATCGGGAGGGAATCTATGGTCCTCTTTGATGCGTTTATCGAAGGGATTGATGTTCTTTGCGCTTTTAGGAGCGATTTTCGTTCTTTTCTTGCCTGATATACGACGACTTCAAGTGCTGCAAAAAGAGAAAAAAGAAAACGATCTCAAGATCGCTTCTGAGGTCACTCTTTATCAAAAAAATAAATCTGATTTCGAAAGACTTCGTGTCGACCGTACTTATTTAGAGCAAGTCGCCCGTGATACCCTGAATTTAGGAAAGCCCGGAGAGACGATTTTTAGATTTGATTCCTATCGGGATACTGAAAAGTCGATTGCACGACGTTAATTCATCAGAGGGAGCGATCTCTTTTTTCTGATCCTCCTTTTTTAAAATTTCTGATATGGAGACGACTCACTCAAGGCTTAAGCTTCTCTCAAAAACCCTCTCCGGTTTTTCCGAGCTCGGTTCCCCCTCCCTTCGCGAGCTTCGCTCTTGGGTCGTGGAGGAGATCGGAGCGCTTGATCTTTTGGACTCATTTCAAAAAAAGGGCAATCGATCGGTGCGGGCGATCGCTCCTGAGCGATTGCTGATTATTGGTGCGGGGAATTTAGCGGTTTCACTCTGGCAATCTCTTTTAGTGGGCTTTGTTTTAGGGTCGCAGATTTGGGTCAAAGCCGGATCAGGAACAGAAAATGATTTAGATTTTTTCCTTAAAAAATTTCCGGCTCAATTTCGTCGTCGCGTCACCGTTCTTCAGCAACTCCCTTCAGAACTTTTAAAGTTAGCCGATCTCGTGATGGTTTTAGGGAGTGATCAGACGATTGAAACCATTCAAAAGCAGCTTCATCCCAAACAACGTTTCATTGCCTATGGCCATCGCACGAGTGCTCTTTGGATCGCAGAGATGCCGAAGAGCTCGAAGATTTTTGATCGTATCGCCGAGGATATCTCGGTCTATGGACAGCAGGGCTGCCTTTCTCCTCGTTGGATTTGGCTCGCGCCATCAATCCATGGAACTCTTTTTTCTGAAAAGTTAGGATTAGCCATGAATCGTTGGAGAGAGCGAAAAGAGGAATCGATTTCGTTGACTCCGACGCAAGAGGCGCTGATTTACGAACTTCGAGAGACCCACCGTGCGCTCGGCAATGAGGTTTACGCTTCTGTAGGAAATTTAGATTGGACCGTGATCGATGATCTTCACGGGAATTCGGAACTCACCGATCTTCCTCGAGTGATTTTTGTTCGTTCTTTGAGCGAGAGAGAGCTCCTGAAGGAGTTTGCTTGGATCAGTGGCGATCTTTCGACCGTTGGGGTCTACGGATCTCCCTCAAAGGCACTGGAGTCGTTGTGGATCCGTTGGGGGGCCTCACGAATTTGTCCCGTCGGGAAGATGCAGCGACCGCCGCTTAACTGGTTTCATGATGGAAGGCCGCAGCTCTCCGACCTTGTTCGATGGGTGGAGAGGGAGTGGTAGATTTGACTTGGGATTTTGTTTTTTTGAACTATTTTTAATTTATGACAGAGAGAGAAATGATTGAAAAATATCGACATTTAGCTTGGTCAAATCCCAATATGAATGCCGAGGGACTCCTCAAGCAGGCGCTTCTCCACCCACAATTTGAATCGCTAATCGATTTTGTGTCGATTATGGGTCTTTCCACTGTCGAAAGAGTTTGGGAGAGTCTACGTTGTTGTGCGAAGAATCCGCTGGCTTTGGAAACAGATCGAATGCTAAAAAAAATCCGTGAAAAATATTCTTCCTGAATCGACTGAAAAACTTTGGCGGTTTTCTCAAGCAGAGGGACTTCTTCCGGGAGCTTTGCTTATTGGAGGGACTGCCTTAGCGCTTCAAATTCAGCACCGAATGAGTCTTGATTTGGATGTCATCTGGCTCGATCCCAAGCTTCCCCGTTTTGTGATTTCGCAATATCTTAAATCTTTACGAGAGAATGGCTTTGAAGTTCTCTCAAATGACGATCCAGAACTGATCATCGAAGCGATCAATTGTTCGGTCGAGCTTCATGATTTTCGCCAAGACTATTTAATTAATGGGACGAAAATAACTTTTTTTTCTCCAGATGAGCCCGATCGACGATTGTTCCAGGCAAATCTCTCCAATAAAATTCAAGTAGCGTCGCTGCAGGAGATTTTCGATTCAAAAGCCTATGTGATTTCAAAACGAACCAAGAGCCGTGATTGGATCGATCTTTATTTTTTGATTCACGATCACGGATTTTCGATTATCGATTTTTATAACGCCTATCAGAAAGCAGGAGATAAAATGGCTTGGAATACGGGGATGGCTCGACTTATTTCTGCGACTCCATTAGCCAATGACGAGGGCTATCTGTCGCTTTTAGAAAATCCTCCTACGCTCTCTGAAATTGGGTGTTTTTTCAAAGAGCAAAGAGATCTTTTAGAGGATTATCTTTTAAATCGTTCGAACTGATTTTTCACCCGCCAGCGACAATGCGGATGATTTCGATCTGATCTCCGGTTTGTATTTTTTGACTCTCCCATTCAGAACGAAAGAGGGCGACTTCGTTGAGTTCGACGAGGTAAAGATTCGGTTGGAGTTGGAGTTCGAGCATTAACTCATAAATGGAGAGCGACTTTTCAAATTCCCGAGTCTCTCCGTTAAGCCTCAAGGTGATCATGGGACGGTCAGCAGTTCTTCGGAGTGTCCTAAACATTCCTCCCAATCTTTCCAGACTGGTTCAAGTCCGATCGATCGAAGGAGAGCGGAGACCTCAGCTGGGGTTCGCTCATCGGCGATTTGAAATTGTTCCGTGGCTTGGAGCTTTTCTCCTTCAATTTGGATCAACGGTTTGATGATTCCTTTTTCGGTGTGGTGGAGCGTCGCTTTTTCGACTCCCGTATAACCCCCCGGTTCTGTATGGGATCCGGCGCTGATGTGAGTGATTCCGAGAGGAAAGAGTCCATTGCGTAGGGCAACTGGTTCGCGAGTCGAGAGAACGAGTCCGATCTGGGGAAAGGTGATGCGGAGGGCGCAAATCAGTTGAACATACTCCCGATCACTGATCGGATAGCGTGGCTCAAATTCCCCTGCCGCTGGTCGAAGTCGAGGAAGAGAGATCGTGAGAAAGGATTTCCAACAATTTTTCAGCAAATACTCGGCATGAGTCGCCAGATCGATCGCTTCCTCTTGCCAAGGAGCAAGTCCCATCAGGGCTCCGATCCCAATTCGTTTAAAGCCAGCATCGTAAGCGCGCTCAGGGCAGTCCAGACGCCAATCGAAATCTCTTTTCGGTCCAGAGGGGTGCATCTCTTGGTAAATCTCGCGTTGATAGGTCTCTTGGTAAACGACGAGACCTTCCGCTCCGGCTTGGACTAAAGGGAGGTATTGTTCCGTTTCCATCGGACCTATTTCCAGAGAAATCGAGGGAATTGAGGAGCGGAGTTGAACGATGCACTCTTCGAGGTAGCGGTCGGAAACGAATTTCGGGTGCTCTCCTGCGACGAGTAGCAGATTGCGAAATCCGAGAGCTGCGAGGTGTTGCGCCTCTTGACCGACCTTTTTGACCTCAAGCGTGGTTCTGAGAATCGGGTTATCACGGGAGAAGCCGCAATATTTACAGATATTAACGCACTCATTGGAGAGATAGAGGGGGGCAAAAAAGCGCATCGTATTCCCGAAATGTTGACGGGTAAGCCGATGGGACTCCTGCGCCATCGCTTCAAATTCAGCCTCGGAACAGGGAGCGATTAACGATATAAATCGTTGAATCAGAGATGTTTCTGTTCTTTTTTCGTTGCGAAAATGATCGGAAAAGCGTTGTTTTTTCATGGAAAGCAAGAAGTATGAAGTAGTCGTATTTTCTAGAAAAACAAATTAAAAAAAAGATTGATTTTTCCGTTGATTCTCAGAAAAAAGGAGCGTAGCATCCCCAACCTTATGAAAACGGGCATCCATCCAGACTATAACGAATCAAAAATTAATTGCGCTTGTGGAGCGACTTATGACTCACGCTCAACCCGAGAAGGTTTGCGTATTGGTATTTGCTCCTCTTGCCATCCATTTTTTACAGGTCAGCAAAAATTTGTAGATACAGCAGGACGTGTAGAGAAGTTCTCTCGCCGCTACGGGAATTCCCGTTTGGCGAGTTCGAAGATGTCGTAATCTTCGATTGGATTGACTATGAATTTGGCCCCGCATGTAGAGCGGCTGCGCCAGCGTTTTAAAGAATTAGAGGTAGAGCTTTCACAGCCCACTCTCTACGACAATCACTCGCGGGCCCAAGAAGTCACCCGTGAACACTCGCGCCTTGCGAAGGTGGTTCCTGAGTGTGATCGTTGGGAAAAGCTGATTCGCGAAATTCAGGAGTCTAAAAATTTAATTTATTCTGCCGAGGATCCCGATCTCGTTTCGATGGCTCAAGAGGAGCTCCCGCTTCTGGAGCAGCAGCTCACCAGCTCTCAGGAGCAGGTTCAAATCGCTTTAATTCCACCAGACGAAACCGACTCTCGCAATACGATTATTGAGATTCGTGCGGGGACAGGGGGAACCGAGGCGGCGATTTTTGCGGGGGATCTTTATCGGATGTATTGCCGATATGCCGAGCGTGTGGGGTGGAAGATCGATGATATGGAGTCGAGCCCTGGCGATATCGGCGGTTATAAAGAGATTATTTTTCAGATGAATGGTCAGGACGTTTATAAACATATGCGTTTTGAAAGTGGGGTTCATCGAGTGCAACGAGTGCCGATGACGGAGGCTCAAGGGCGGATTCATACCTCCGCGGCGACCGTGGCCGTTTTACCAGAGGCTAAAGAGGTCGATGTGGTCATTCGTCAGGATGAGCTTCGAATTGAGGTTTGTCGTTCGGGAGGAAATGGGGGACAAGGGGTCAATACCACTGATTCAGCGGTTCAAATTTTGCACTATCCCTCTGGTTTGATCGTTCGCTGTCAAGATACCCGCTCGCAGATTAAAAACCGGGAGCGGGCGATGGGAATTTTAAGGTCTCGTTTGTTGAAGGCAAAGCAAGATGAAGAGGCGGCACGATATGCCCAACATCGAAAGAGCCAGATTGGAACCGGCGATCGTAATGAAAAGATTCGGACGTATAACTATCCGCAAAATCGTATCACCGACCATCGAATTAATTTTTCCGCATTTAATCTTCCTGATTTTATGGATGGTAATATCGGGGAGATGGTGCATCAGCTGGTTTCAGCGGATATGCATGATAAGCTTAGTGCTTTGATGGATTCGAAGTAATTTTTCGGTTATCCCTTACTTTTTGAAAATAAAAAGAGATCTCTAAGGAAAACCATTCGTAAAACGAATTATCAGAGAACAGGGTCTAATTGTTTGGTGCAGGGGCGTAGGGGGGCACAACTCTGCAGGGAAGCAGGAAAAATACTTCTGTTTTTTTGATTTTTTTGCAAATCGAAGATTTGGTTGTGCCCCTCTATGCCCCCGCACCAAACATTTAGCATCCTGTTCATCGAAGTTGCTTCGCAACGGTTTTCCTTAGTTCCTGATTTCCCTATTTTAAAATCTCTTTGGTTTTAATGGCTGTCTGTCCATTGATAGAGCTCATTGAGTTGCTCCTGAATGTAAGGAACCTCAACATTCGAGATGAGGATTCGATTGAGTGGCTCAGGGGATTCGATTTCTTGAATCGTCGCTGGGGCCTGCCAGGTGTTGCGAATGAGATGCATCAGTTCGAGGAGTGAAATCGCGGGGTCTGTCGCGGGCTGTAGTAATTTTTTCTCAGAAAATTCACCGTTCATGATCCGCTCTGCAATTTTAGCCCATTGCAGCGTGGTAATTCCGTTGAATCGGTGATTTGAGTAACCGGAAAAATCTCCTCCTTGAGCGAGAGTCCAACTCAGCAGATTTTGAGTCGTTTTAACTTCCGGTCCAATCAGGCAAGCTCGGATGATGAAATGAAAAGGTCTGGAGATCGCCTCTTCTGCCATTTTTTTGGCAAGACCGTAATCCTCATCGGGATTTGAAGGATCCTCCGCCCAATAAGGACCGCCCCCTCGTTTAGGGAAAACAGCATCGCTGCTCGATTGAATGAGACCAATTCCATCGGGGAGTGCTTTTGCCAGGAGAAAGGGGAGGGAGAAGTTTACCTCCCATTGAAGTTGAGTTGAGGTTTCTGGTTTCACCGCAACTGAGGCGCAATTAATCACCCATTCCGGCTGGAGTTGCAGGAGCTCATCAAACCAGACCTCCGCTTCTGCGACAGAGTAGCTTTTGGTAACAGGGAGGCATTCATGGCCAAGGCTTTTAAAATAGGCATCTAAAAAGTGACCGAGCATGCCTTGGTGTCCAATAATGCAGATGCGACTCATGGGGTGAGGTTCCCAAGGGAATCTCAGTTCGTCAAGAAGAGATAAAAATTCAACTTTTAAATTGGAGAAGTTGGATTAGAATAGAATCACTTTATGAAGAAAATGTTTTTTTTACTACTAGTGATCGGATTTGTCGGCTGTGCCAAAGAGGAATCGTCGGTAAGTTATGTCGATCCGAATTCCCAAGGGGCTGTTGCTGGGACTGGTGTAGAGTCTCAGGATATTTCAGCCGCTGCTCAAAAAGCGGTTCAATCGATTCTTTTAACTCCGGCAATCGCTTCCGCAAGTCAACCGCCGATTGTGATGATCACGCCGGTGACGAATAAAAGCGCTTCACCGATCGATGTCTCTCTTTACACCACAAAAGTGAGAGGAGCCTTGATGCAGTACGGAGCCGGAAAGGTACGTTTTTTAGCGCGCGATACCGGCGCGAAAACCAATGAACGGGAGCAAGAGCTTCGGGAGTCGGGAGAGGTGCATGGGGGACAATCTCGAAAGGCTTCGAGTTATGACTATTTAATGACCGCCGATCTTCAAGGAATCTCCTCCTCAAGTCGTAAGGGACAAAGTGACTATTTTTTAATCTCCTTTAAGTTAGTGGATTCGAATGATCTTTTGGTTTGGGAAAACCAATATGAGATTAAAAAAGAGGGTCGTGAAAACTCCGTCTACCGGTAGTTTGATTCTTGGAGGATTTGCCTCGATTCTTTTGTTATTCTGGACTGGCTGCGCCACGGAGGGGAATCGTTCGGCTTCTGGAAAAGAGATTCCCCTCGAGGCGATTCAAACCGCAAATGCGATGGTGGAGCGAAAGCAAATTCCTCCTGAGCTACGGTCTCACTTTTTTGCCCTGTATGCCGAGGGACGGCAGAATTCGGTTCTTCATGCGATGCGAGGGGGATTAGCGGCTCTGCGTTTACAGCATCGAGAGCTTGCAAAAGAGGCGTTTGATCAGGCGATTCGTGAGGTGGAGGCGTTGCAGTATGGGCAGGCTCAGGCGGAGCGAACCAAAAGTAAGTTTGTCGGAGAAAAAGAGAAATGGTTTAAGGGGGAGCCCTATGAGCGATCGGCTCTCTATCTTTATCGAGGAGTGCTTTATCTACAAGATCAAGACTTTGGCAATGCTGCGGCCTGTTTTAAACGGGCTCAACTCATGGATATCACCCAAGAGGAGGACCCTCAATTTGCGGGAGATTGGACAATCGCTGAATTGGCCTTGGCCTTGGCCTCTTACGGACAAAATGATCCCTTAACGGCCGATCAAGCATTGATGCGAGTGAAGAAGTTTCCCTCTTATCGGGAGGGAATGAGTATTCCAAATCCGGAGACGAATACCTTATTGATTTTCGAGTCAGGAAAGGGACCGATCAAGTGGGGGGAGGGACAGTTTGGTGAGAAACTCCGCTTTAAAGAGGTCGCTCCTTCGATTGAAAAAATAAGAGTGACGAGAGGAGAAAACTCGATCGATTCGGCAACGGAGAGTCTTTATCTTCAGGCGAGCACGCGAGGGGGTCGGCAGATCGATTCAATTTTAGGGGATAAGGCCAGTTTCAAGGAGGATACCCAAAATGCAACCCTTGGATTAGCAGGGGGGGCGGTGGTCGCGAGTCAGACGGAACAAAGTGGGATTGCTGCAGGGGTTCTCGGATTGGCGGCGATCGGAACGGGGATTTTTTCAGCCGTGACCCAACCAGAGGCCGATTTGCGATCGTGTGAGAACTTACCGCATTCCCTGCATTTTATTTTTTTAAATCTTCCTTCGGAAGGTGGGGAGGTGGAGTGGCAAGGGGTTGGGGCTAGCCCTTCATTAAATGCCAAACAAACATTCAAGATTCTCCCAGATCCCCAGAAAAAAATTCAGGTTTTGTGGGTCAAGCGAATGCTTGAAGATTGAGTTTGAATTTTAAAAAATCATGAGTTGAGGTAATTATTTTCCTCTTGTATCTGAGAAAAGTCGGTTATCTTCGGGGAACTATGAAAATCGCCTTCTTTAATGCTAAGTCGTATGACATCGATTTTTTTAATCGAGCGAACGAAGACTATCGTCATGAGCTCAGTTATTTTGAATCGAGATTAACACTTCAAACCGTCGAACTGGCGCGTGGCTTTTCAGTAATTTGTACCTTTGTGAATGACGCGTTGGATCGGCCTTTGTTGGAGCGACTCGCCACATACGGGATTCGGTTAGTGGCGCTCCGATCTGCGGGATTTAATCATGTCGATTTAAAGGCGGCAGAGGAATTTCAGATTTCAGTGGTTCGGGTTCCTGCTTATTCGCCATATGCGGTGGCGGAGCATTCTTTGGCGTTGATTTTAACTTTAAATCGTAAAACACATCGGGCCCATAATCGCATTCGTGAAGGAAATTTTTCTTTAGAAGGTCTTCTGGGGTTTGATCTTCATGGAATGACGGTCGGAATTGTCGGAACTGGAAAGATCGGGCTCTGTTTTGCGGAGATCATGAGGGGATTTCAATGCCATCTCCTCGCTTTCGATCCTTATCCCAACCCAGAAGCGCTGGCTCTGGGGGTCGAGTACGTTTCTTTGGATCGGCTGTTCGATCAGGCCTCGGTAGTTAGTCTCCATTGTCCTCTGACTCCGCAAACGCGGCATCTGATTAATTCAACGGCAGTTCAAAGAATGAAAAAAGGGGTCATGCTCATTAATACCAGTCGTGGAGGGCTCGTGGACACAGGGGCGGTGATCGACGGTTTAAAATCGGGAAAAATCGGCTATTTAGGTCTGGATGTTTATGAGGAGGAATCGGAACTCTTTTTTGATGATCATTCTGATGAGGTTCTTCAAGATGATTTATTTGCAAGATTGATGACCTTTCCCAACGTATTAATTACGGGTCATCAGGGCTTTTTTACAGAGCAAGCCCTTCAAAATATTGCGAGGACGACGCTATCAAATGTGAGCGATTTTGAAAACAACGGCTTTTCACAAAATAGAGTAAAAATAAAAAACAGTTAAACCAAGAGTGAGGGACTAAAAATTCTATGGTAAAAGCGGATGAAATTATTGTGGTCCATCCATCGATTCGTTGGTGGAGCGCCTTTGATGCTTCGGTGAAGTGTGAGCTTTCCTCGACTGCGTATCGCTCCTTAGAGGGATGGATTTTAATTGATCCGATTGAGTTAAAGAAAGAGGGGCTCGATGAGCTGATTGCGGAGGCCCCGATCAAGGCGGTTTTTTTAACCAACGAAAACCACGCGCGTGCGGCAGAGTTTTATCGGAATCGCTTTCAAGTACCGATCTGGAGTTCAGAAAAGGCACGGGAAAAATTGGAGATTAAGGTCGATTTTACATTTCACGAGGCGACCCATGGCGATTTGGAGATTCTCCTTATTCCTGGGGCGACCGAAGGAGAGGTCTGTTTTGTGGCCCCTGAGGGGATCGCCATTTTAGGGGATGCGATTGTCAATTTGCCGGATTGTGAGTTTTCTTTGTTACCTGGAAAATATGCTTGGGATGAGCGGAAAAATCGTCAGTCGCTTCAAGTGCTCTTGGATTATCCGATTGAGATCCTCATTTTTGCCCATGGATCTCCGCTTCGCGGTAAGATACGGGATCGAATCGAGAAACTTTTGGGGTGTTGAATTCTTTTACTTGGCGTTTTTCTGAATAGACGGTATGGTAAGAAAGTCTTATGGCAAACACGCCGAATATGCCCGCTATTCCTGGGTTTCTAAAGCCTGGCAACTCCCTTGGTAACATTCCTCCGCGTGGAATGCCTCCGCGGCCGGGGGGTGTCCCTCCACCCATGCGAGCGAATTCAGTTTCCGCTCCTTCCCCTGCAAGTGGAGCTCCCAATCTAATGGGAGGATCCATTCCCGTTCCTCCAACCATGAACTCAGGGGCTTCTGCCAGTTCGATGGGAGGTCATGGAGTGAGTCATGGAACTGGACCGATTAAGATGCCTGTGGATCCGGTCATCGAGTTTATTAATCAGTATAAAAAAACCTTGATGCCTTTTATCATTCCCAATATCGAGCCTAAGCTGCTGGACAAGGGGAATGAGGAGCGACTGAGGTCGAGAATCGAGGTTTTAGTTGATGAAAAACTAGCGGCAGATAAGGCGCCGATTGGTCGCCAGCTCCGTGTTCGTCTTTTGACGGAAGTGATTGATGAGATGGTCGGTTTTGGGCCGTTGGAACAACTTTTAAAGGATGATTCGATCTCTGAAATCATGGTCAATGGAGCGAAGACGATTTACATTGAACAAAAAGGGCGTCTGACCCTTTCCTCAGTGCAGTTTACCGATGAAGAGGCCTTACGGAGAGTGATTGATCGGATCCTTTCTCCCTTGGGACGACGCGTCGATGAATCGACTCCATTGTGCGATGCTCGTTTGCCTGATGGCTCTCGTGTGAATGTGATTATCCCTCCTCTGGCATTAAATGGGGGAACGATTACGATTCGTAAATTTAGTAAAAGCGCGATGTCGATGGAAAAACTGATGTCATTTGGGGCGTTATCCCCTGGGATGTCGATGTTTTTGAAAGCGGCAGTGCACTCGACTTTAAATATTGTCATCTCTGGGGGTACGGGATCGGGTAAAACGACTTTGTTGAATGCTTTGTCTTCATTTATTCCTGATGGGGAGCGAATCATCACCGTTGAAGATGCTGCCGAATTAAAACTCCAGCAAGAGCATGTGATCCGCCTTGAATCAAGGCCGAAAAATATTGAGGGTAAGGGTGAGATCTCGATTCGAGAACTCGTGAAGAATACCTTGCGTATGCGTCCGGATCGAATTGTGATTGGAGAGTGTCGAGGGGGAGAGGCTTTAGATATGATCCAAGCGATGAATACTGGGCATGATGGCTCAATGACCACGACGCATGCGAATGATCCTCGGTCGGCTCTTTCTCGGCTAGAAACCTTGGTGATGATGGCGGGGATGGATCTTCCACAGTTAGCGATTCGTCAGCAGATCTCCGGTGCGGTTCATTTGATTGTTCAAATCGGTCGACTTGCCGATGGAAGCCGACGGATGTTGAATATTACCGAAGTCCAAGGGATGGAAGGAAATACAGTTTTGCTTCAAGATATCTTTAGATTTGAACAAACAGGGACCACCTCCGAAGGGAAAATTAAAGGGATCTTAAAAGGATGTGGACTCGTTCCGAAGTGTATGGATCGATTTAAGGCGGCGGGGATGCACGTTCCAGTAGAGATATTTTCGAGTGTTGTTTATATTAACTATCCGGAAGAGGAAGAGGGAACATGATTTGGGCGGAGCTCATCGTTCTTTTAATTGCGATTGCCTTTCTCGCCCTTTATTTTTCAAAGCAAGAGGCGGACTCTGATAAAGTGGCGTTGAAAAATCGTTTGGCTTTTCTTTCAAAAGCACAAGAGCCGAAACAGGATCGAGATAATCCCTTTAGCACAAAAATTCCTGGGGAATTAAAGAAAAAGGAGGATTCCCGTCGCTTTTTAGTTCATCTCACGGGAGAGGCGATGTTGATGCGACTCGAGAAGCAACTCGCTCAAGCAGATATTCCGATTCGAGCTTCAGAATTTATTTTAATGAGAGTGGTCTTAGCGGGAGTAGGAGGCGCGTTAGGGTTATCGATGTCGAATCAGTGGATGGTTGCAGGAGGGGCGGGGGTATTAATGTTTTTTATTCATATTCCTTATATTGCCTTTATGAAGGCGATGCGGATCAACAAGTTTACGAATCAATTAGCCGATTTTTTAAGTTTAATTTGTAATTCTTTAAGGGCCGGGCAAACATTTTTACAAGGAGTCGATATGGCCTGTCGCGAATCGCCCGCCCCCATTTCAACGGAGTTTCGACAGCTTATGCGAGAGACAAATTTAGGGCTCCCGATTGAGGAATCGTTTCAAAACATGTATGTTCGTGTGCCGGGTGAAGATTTAAAGATTGTTTTGAGCGCTTTTAGTATTCAAAGGCAGGTGGGAGGTAATTTAGCAGAGATTTTGGATCAGGTATCGAAAACGATTCGAGAGCGAATTAAGATTCAAGGTCAGATTAGGGTATTGTCGACTCAAGGAAAGATGTCTGGGGCTGTCGTCGGCTTAATGCCGATTGCCTTAGTGGTGATCATTTCAGTCGTCAGTCCCGGCTACATGGATCCTCTCCTTACGGGGTATGGGAAAATTTTGGTGGGGGCAACTTTATTTTGGCAAGGTCTCGGCTGTTTTGCAATTTATAAGATATGCGATATTGAGGTTTAAAAGGGATTATGGAAATACTCATTTCGATTTCGATATTGGCCTTTGTTTTATTGGTGGCCTTCTCCTTAAAATCTACGGAGGCGCACAGTTTATTAGATCGACTTGAAAAAGTGGGGCCTGGGAGCGGAGCTCGCAAAGGATCAAACATTCGAGATCAAGAGGTGATGAATCAAAGTCTAGCAGTTCGGGTTTTGCTTCCTCTTGCCGATAAATGTTCGAAAACATTTTCTCAGTTAACGCCGATCGGAATGCTTGAGCAGTGTCGTAAAGATATCGCCTCTGCCGGATTTACCGGAAAAGTGACCCCCGTTCAATTAACGACCCTTTCTTGGATCTTTTTAATCGGGCTCCCGATTTTCTTTTTTATTTTGACGATTGCGCAGCCGAAGGATCAGATGACCTGGGGATTGATTGCGGTTTCCGGTCTGATCGGATATCGGATGCCGTTAGGGATTGTTCAAGGGAAAGCAAAAGGACGTCGGGCACAAATTTTGAAAGCACTTCCCTTTACTTTTGATCTGATCAGTATTGGGGTCGAGTCAGGAATCTCCTTTGATGGAGCGTTGGCTCTCGTTGCTGAAAAAACAAACGGACCTTTGACCGATGAGATTAATATTACTTTGAATGAGATTCGACTCGGAAAATCGCGCAATGAGGCTCTAAAGGATTTTTCAGAACGCATTGGAATCGATGATTTGCGAGTCTTTTTAACCTCCGTGATTTATATTTCAAAAATGGGAGGAAGTCTTGTCGATGTGATTCGGGTGCAAACCGAGGCGATGCGTGTGAAGCGCCGTCAGCGGGCAGAGGAGGCGGCGATGAAGGCACCGGTGAAGATTATGTTCCCCTTGGTGCTCTTTATTTTTCCCGCAATTTTTGTAGCAATTATGGGGCCCGTGGTGATTCGTGCCTTGAACGGGGAGTTTGGGGGGGGATAACTGAAATAAATAATACGGTGATCTCTTAGGAAAAGGATCGTGAAACGATAAGGTAAAGCCGCTGGAAGCGGAAATAATTTTGGTACAGAGGGAGATGGGGGTACAACTTTGCCGGAAAAAATTCTGTGACCCCCTGCTTGGCAGGGTCATATTTTTCGTTCCGACGAAAAATATTTGGTTTCGGTCTTTGACCGATTTATGTTAAATTGAATTGAACGGTCGGTATTATTTGAGCATGATTTTGGTTATGGATATTTTTACTTTTAAGCCGATTTATCAAAAAAGAATATGGGGAGGCCAGAACTTAAATACGATTTTGGGACGTTCGATTCCGGAGAATGAAAAAATTGGAGAAAGTTGGGATCTGGTCGATCGGCCAGAGGCTTGTAGTGAAATCTGTAACGGAACCTTAGACCAATTAACGATCCAAGATCTGTGGTTGAAGAGACGTCTGGAGATTTTTGGTTCGCAATCTCCGGACACCCCCCGTTTTCCTATTTTGATTAAGCTATTGGATTGCGTGGAGACCTTGAGCTTACAAGTTCATCCTCCCGCCGATAAAGCAAAGGCCCTTCAAGGGGAGCCGAAGACCGAGATGTGGTATTTTTTAAATACGACTCCTGAGGCAAAGATTTATGTCGGATTAAAAAAAGGGGTGAGTGCGGAGGATTTTAAAGAGGCAATCGGAAAGCCGAATCTCGTCGCTAAGCTTCATCCATTGCCGACCCGTCCTGGAGAGGCGATGTTTCTCCCTTCCGGTCGTCTCCATGCGATTGGAGCCGGCAATCTGATTTTAGAGATCCAACAAAATTCCGATACCACTTATCGAGTCGATGATTTTGGTCGAATTGATGATCAGGGGAAAACTCGAGAACTTCATATCGAACAGGCAAAGGAATCGATCCGTTATGATGACTACGAGCCGTTTTTTGCTCAGCCTCACAGTGATCGAGTCTTAGTCTGCGAATACTTTTCCGTTTTGCGTAATTTTATGTTTCCTGAGGAGGAACACCCTTGGTTTCCCGATGGACGCAGTTTTCAGTATCATTTTGTGGTGAAGGGAGAGATTGAGGTCGGAACAAGGAAGTTTAAGACAGGTGAGGCCTTTTTAATGGGGGCGAATAATAAGCCCTACGATCTGAAGCCTGGGATCGAAGGGGCAGAGTTAATTACTGTTGAATGGGGAAGAAAATAATCCTCTGAGGCGCAGCTCTGACAGTTTTTTGAATGCGTTCAAAAGACCTACGAAGAATTTATTCTCTTCGGTCTTAATGCCTGATTTACCCCTTATATCTCACCGTGTCCTCATTTATTTTTTTCTGAAGATTCAGATGGAATTGTCCGAGGGGGAATTCATCCGGTTGAATGACTTTCAACCATTGTGCGGGATCTTCTTCGCTATTGATAGTGCGGCTCTCTTTTTTCCATTGTGAGGCAATGTTGGGTTTGAGATGACGACTGATTAAATCGTGGGCCTCGATCCAGAAACTGATTTTTGAGCTCTTGGCCGCATTGCGATAGAGAAGGATGATCTCCTCTTCAAGCGCGGCTACGGCTTGGGGAAGGGCTTTCCAGTCGATGGTGAGTTGATTGTCGCACCATTTTAAGATTTCTTGGTGATGGAGTGAGGAAAAAAGCAGTTGTCCTCCGAGTGCATCGTAGTTGCGGATCCGAGTTCCGACGATCGGGAAACGGAAGAGTCGATCAAAGAAAATGGCATAGGTGACATATTCAGCAAAAGGAAACTCCCTCTTCGCCATTTGATCTGCCTCACGAAAGGCTCGGAGATCGACGCGAAGCTCCTCAAGTGAATAGATCCAATAGGGAGAACGTTGGCGAATCATAAAGGGATCAAAGGGAAGTTCTCCAAGACTGTGGGCTTGATCATGAATCAGATCCCAAAGCTCTAAAGTCTGTTGTGCGAGGACGGGGGAGGTTAACAAAGCGCTCGCTCGCGGGGGAAGGGAGATATTTAAAATTTCGACCGCTTGATTGCTGTAATGAAGAAGTCGTTGTGCTTCACGATCACAAAAAATAGTTCCAAAGACGTTGATCGGTTTTCCGGAGATGGAGACGGTTTCTGGAAAAAGGACGGCACAATCACTTTGATATCCCTCGGTGTAGTCCAGAAGCTCTCCAGGAACAAATTTCGGATTGGTAAAACGGGTTTTTTCTAATGTGGAGATCCATGCGGGCCATGGAGTTCGAAAGAGAATTGCTTCGAAACGGATCTGTAGAGAGGCATTAGGAGTGTACATCGGGAAAAGAGCGAGGTGCCTCATTCCTTCGATCCGATGTTTTTGCGGTTCAAACTTTTCGAGCGAATTTTTAAAGTCCGGCTTGAGATAGCCTTGTTTTTGCCAGCAATTGAGATCTTCTTCCAGTGCCAGCCAATAGCGATCTTGATGGGGAAAAAAGGAGGAGAGTTGATGGAGCTCATGAATGATGATCGGGAGCAGATTAGCGGTGAGAGCATGGTTTTTTGGATCGACGGAGCCATCGGGATTTTGAAGAACTCTTAAAGAATTGATTGCCGATTTGAGATTGATCCAAGAGGCAGAAGTTTCAGGGAGGCTTCCTAACGGAGTTGTTTGCGGTGAATTTTTTTCAGTTTTCCATTCATGTCGGAGATAGGCGGGGATCGAAAGCCAATCAATGAGATTGAGCCAAAGGGTTCGATGATCGAATGTATTGAGGAACTCATCTCCAAAGAGACGCGAGTCGGTGACGACGGCGACACGACCTTTTCCTGGGGTGGCAACGGCAATCAGACCGGCGTGAGCAGGGGTGGCAGAGTCGTGGCTGCGACGAACAATCGAGGCCTCTCCGGAGACGGTGCAAGAACCGGCTTGATAAAAACAAACTTCACTGACCGCATGCGCGATTGACTTTGCATGCTTGGAATTTGTCGACTCGCTTAAGACCCAGCTATGGTTGTCGTGGGTAGAATGAAGTCGGTCTTGAACCGTATTGTTTTCGATTTGGATTCCCCAATGAGAGAGAAGAAGGTTGAGGTTATCTCCGTATTTATTGTGTTCATATTCCGTGATCAGGAGAAGTGAGCCTCCAGATTCGACAAACTGTTGGATCGCGTCAATTTCAGCAGGAGCGAGTTGAGGAGATCCCGTAGGAATTGTTTTTTCCCATTGCGGATCGCAGGGATGGAGGAGAGCCAGAAGGTCAAAATCGGCGAGGGTCGGGAGGGTGAGCGGTTGATCGAGATTGCGATCACAGGAACAGTCTCGGGCTGTCAAAAGTTCTGCTGCCGATTGATAGGAGGAGTTGAGGGGATCGGTGGGATTGAAGGAATTAGCCTGTTGCCGAGAGATTGACCAGCTTTCGCTATGGGACTCATCAAAAAGAATGCGAACGGGCTTAGGGCCTCCGTAGGGAGAGGGGAGGGGATCGAAAGAGGTAAAGTTCTGCATAACCACCTTTTGCTCCGAAAGGTAATCTAATCCAGATTCGGAAAAACACAAATTTTTGATCTTTTACAAAATCAAGCTATAGTCTTTGGATACGGTATGAATTCCAACTCTCTAGAGGCTCCGATCGTTAGAGGTTTTGCGAGCGATAATTATGCGGGGATCTCTCCAGAAGCGTTGAAGGCATTGCACTCCTGTAATCAAGGTCATGTTGTTGCGTATGGGGAGGATCCATGGACACAAAAATTAAAGGGATTAGTTCAAGAGATTTTTGAAACCGATTGCTCTTTTTTTGTCGTTTTTAATGGAACATCCGCAAATTCGCTTGCGTTAGCCCATCTCTGTTCTCCTTATGAAACGATTCTTTGCCATGAGCAGTCCCATTTGAAAGTGGACGAGTGTGGGGCCCCTCAATTTTTTTCTGGGGGAGCCGGGTTAACGCTTGTCTCTGGGGGAAATGGAAAAATGAATCTCGATCTACTCAGAGAACGGATTGCCGAAAGAACAGATATTCATGCGCAGTCTCCTCGAGTCATCAGCCTTGCTCAAGTGACGGAGTGTGGAACGGTTTATACGTTAGAGGAGCTTCGAAGGATTCAGGAGATCTGTCGAGATCATGATCTTCGATTTCATATGGATGGAGCCCGTTTTGCGAATGCGTTGGTTTCATTGGAGGTCACTCCCGCGGAGATGAGTTGGAAAGTGGGGGTTGATGTTTTAAGTTTTGGATTTACGAAAAACGGGGTTCCGATGGGAGATTTGGTTGTTTTCTTTGATTCCCAGTTAGCCAAAGGATTTGAGTATCGAGTGAAACAGGGGGGACAACTCGCGAGTAAGAGCCGATTTCTTGCGGCTCCCATTTTTACTATTTTACAGACAGGGGAGTGGATCCGAAACGCGAGACATGCCAATGCGATGGCAGCTCTTTTAGAGGAGAAAATCAGAAGGCTGAACGGAATCAATTTTTATCATCCGCGTCAGGCGAATTCACTTTTTTTAGATCTTTCGTCAGGAGTTGCGGATCGGCTTCATCAAAAGGGATGGCGCTTTTATCATTTCGGTTCTTCAGGCTATCGTTTGATGACCGCTTGGGATCATACCGAGGAGGATATTAATCGGTTGATGCAAGATCTCGTTGCGGTGATGGAGGTGGATTAAATTGAACTTTATTTTTGCAACAGAACCATTGGAAGCCAGGTCTTCGTTAGAGGGAATGAGAGGAAGCCTCTTGCTTTTCAGTAAGGAGTTTGAGGTCGTTATCGACCATATCGGTAACCATCGATTCGAAGGTGTGGAGCGGTTTCCATCCGAGTACTTTTTGGATGTGGGTCGGATCTCCGAGGAGCCGTGTCGGCTCTTGGGGACGCATGAGGGCTTCGGAACTTTTCACATGCTGAGTCCAATCGAGTCCAAGATAGGCGAACGATAGGTGAACCCAGTCTTTGACGGAGTGAAGTTTCCCGGTGGCGACGATATAGTTGTCTGGCGAATGGTGTTGAAGCATCATCCACATCGCTAGGACGTAATCGCTGGCGTGTCCCCAATCCCGTTGGCTATCGAGATTTCCGAGGATCAGCTCGTGATCGAGGCCTACTTTAATTTTCGCGGCCTGCCGCACGATCTTACGGGTGACAAAGTTTTCCCCACGTCGCGGGGATTCATGATTGTAGAGAATTCCGTTACAGATGAACAATCCATAGCTGGCTCGATAGACATCGCAAAGTTGAGCGGCAAAGGCCTTAGCGCAGCCGTAGGGACTGGTCGGACGATAGGCGGTTTGTTCGGTTTGAGGAAAATCCTCCGCAGTGCCGAAAATTTCGGAGGAGGCGGCATGGTACATTTTAACAGGATAATCGAGGTCGCGACAGATTTCGAGAATTCCTAAAGTGGCAGAGGCAATTTCATGGCAGGTCGATTCAGGGATCTCAAAGCTCAATCCGACATGGCTTTGGCCTGCGAGATGATAAAATTCTGTCGGGCGAACTTTTTTAAAGATTTTTCGGAGCGAAGTGGAATCGACTAAATCGCTATAGTGAAGGAAAAAACGTTTTCCGTGGAGATCCGGATTGAGTCGAAGGGTATCAATCCGAAGACGGCTGAGATTGCTGGTACGACGAACGACCCCATGAACCTCATATCCTTTTTGGAGAAGAAGTTCCGCAAGGTAGGAGCCATCTTGGCCGGTGATCCCGGTGATCAGTGCAATTGGAGTGGAGCTCATGACAGTTGCTTTGCCTTTTGAGAGTAGGAATCGACGATCTCGAGAGCGAGGGATTGAAAGCTGATCTCCGGTTTCCAGCCGAGGATTGTTTGTGCTTTGGTGGTGTCGCCGATCAGTTTTCCCGGTTCTTGGGGGCGAAACTCTGATTCGGAAACTTTGACATATTTTCTCCAATCGAGATCGAGTCTGCCAAAGATAATCTCGACCCAATCCAAGAGACGATGGGATTTTCCTGAAGCGATCACGTAGTTATCCGGTTTCTCCTGTTGGAGCATCAGCCACATCGCTTTGACATAATCTTGAGCATGTCCCCAATCTCGCTCGGTTTCAAGAGTGGCGAGGGTGAGTTCTGTTGCTAGGCCTCGTTTGATTTGAACGGCATAGCTGGCAATTTTTCCAGCGACATAATTCGGTCCACGGCGAGGGGATTCATGATTAAATAAAATTCCGTTACAAATGTGCATTTGATAGCTTTTGCGGTAGGTATTGCAAAGATGGGTCGCAAAGGTTTTAGCGCATCCGTAAGGGCTGGTGGGACGAAAAGGGCTCTCTTCATTTTGAGGGGGATTTTGACAGGCCCCAAAGACTTCAGAGGAGGAGGCGTGATAGATGCGGATCGGATAATCGAGATCACGACAGATTTCAAGAATTCCCAACGTCGAAATCGCGATCTCATGATAGGTCGATTGAGGGATTTCAAAGCTAAATCCGACATGGCTTTGACCTGCGAGATGATAAAATTCAGAGGGTCGAACGCGATTAAAGATTCGTCTTAACGCCGTAGAATCGGCAAGATCGCTGTAGTGGAGATGGACATGCGGGGTATGTTCGAGGAGTCGATTAATGTTCGAGGTTTTTCGGACAATCCCATGAATCTCATATCCTTTCTCGAGGAGGAGCTGTGTGAGATAGGTTCCATCTTGGCCGGTGATTCCGGTGATGAGCGCTGTTTTTTTTGAGAAATCGGTAGAGGCCATGGGATAAGTAGGTGAAAAAGAGGTTTAAATTGCTTTTGAAGGCTGGGCGAGAAAAAAATAAGTTTTAAAAAAACTCCGTGCGTCTCAGGCTCGTAGCTGTTAAATCATTAAGAATGACCGAGGAACAGTTTATTGAGTCGCTTACTTCAGGATGGAAAACGAAGAATCCAAAATTTGTTGGAGTGGGGGATGATTGTGCGGTAGTAAGAGGTGAGGCTTCCGGTTCTTCATTGCTGTTGAAAGCCGATGCCGTTGTCGAGGGGGTTCATTTTTTAAGAACTGCCGATCCGATGTTGATCGGAAGAAAGGCCTTAGCACGGGCAATCAGTGATATCGCCGCAATGGGCGGCACTCCTTTGTATGCTTTAGTGACTCTTGGGCTGCCAAGTGGGTTTCAACCGGTTCGTATTCAGAAGATTTACAAAGGAATCACCGCTCTGGCGAAGGAATGGAAAATAGAGCTTCTCGGAGGGGAGACAACGAGGACGCGGGATCTGGTGCTTTCTATTTCATTAGTCGGGGAGTGTTCCGGTTATTCCCCCCTTTTGAGATCCACGGCAAAGGAAGAGGAGGAGATTTGGGTGACGGGATCGCTCGGAAACAGTCAGAAATTGAAACATTTTACCTTCGAGCCACGGATCAAAGAGGGGAAATGGTTGGCCGAGAAAAAAATAGCGACCGCGATGATCGATTTGAGTGATGGATTAGGGATCGATCTTCCTCGTCTTGCTCGTGCCTCTGGGCTCTCCTTTGAATTATCATTGGATTTGATCCCTTGCGCTAAAGGGGCCACGTTGAAACAGGCAGTTCAGGAGGGGGAGGACTATGAACTATTATTTACCGTTTCTCCGGAAAAGAGTGCCTTGCTCAAAAAGTTTCCTTTTGAAACCACGATTCAAAAAATTGGGGTAATGAAAAAGAAGGCCTTTAAAGTTTCTGAATCAGTGAAAGAGTTATTACATGGATACGATCATTTGCAAAAACGTTGAGGAGACGATTCGCTGGGGCTCGGAGCAGATGGCTCCTCGTTTGTCTGCCGGAATGATCATTGCCTTGACCGGAGATTTAGGGGCGGGGAAAACTCATTTAGTGAAAGGGATTGCACGTGGTCTGGGGTATCAAGGGGAGGTCACCAGTCCTACTTTTACGCTGTTGCACGAATATTTAGGGGGAAGATTGACCCTCTATCATTTAGATCTTTATCGAATTCAAGGGGCTCAGGAGGCGATTCGCTTTGGGGTGGAGGATTATCTTCCTGCCGCCGAGGGGGTCACGATCGTGGAGTGGCCTGAACGAATTCAGTCATTACTCCCCTCGGGGACGGAGTGGTGGGAGATCCAGATTTTAGAGGATCAATCACGACAGATCAAAATCAGGATTTGATTGTCTCAGGGGAGTTTATCGCTAGCGTCCGAAGGATGGATCAACAATTACTCAAGCTCTTGGAGGAGAATGCTTTAGTTTCTCCGGAAACATTAGCGAAGCAACTCAATCTCTCCGTCGATCAGGTGAAGTCTCGGATTAAGCATCTTGAGGAGGCGAAGATTATTTTAGCCTATAAAGCGATCATTGATGACGATAAAGCTGAGTTTCAAACGGTAAAGGCGGTGATCGAAGTTCGCATTACCCCAGAACGGGGGGGAGGATTTAATCGTCTTTCCGATCGAATCGCCCGTTATCCAGAAGTGACCTCCTGTTTTTTAATGAGTGGGGGTTACGATCTTTTGGTTTTTGTTGAGGGACGCACTCTGAAAGAGGTCGCGATGTTTGTTTCGGAAAAACTTTCGACGATCCAAGGGGTTCTTTCAACCGCAACTCATTTCACCCTCAAGACCTATAAGGAACAAGGGGTGATGATCGATCAAGAGATCGCCGAGGAACGTTTAAAGGTTTCTCCTTAGAATCGTAAAAACATTTTTTTGATTAAAAGAGCGATATGAGTGTAAAGAGGAATGCAGTAGTAACCGATTTTGTGGCGAACCATGTGCGTTCGATTCCACGTTCGGGGATCCGTGATTTTTTTGAGATTGTCCAGTCCATGACTGATGTCGTTTCGTTGGGAATAGGTGAACCGGATTTTGCGACCCCATGGCATATTCGGGAGGCGGCGATCTACGCTTTAGAGAAAGGGAAGACGGGATATACCTCGAATCTAGGGCTCCCCCGACTTCGTAAAAGTATCGCTCGCTACGTTCGTCAGAACTATCATGTTGAGTACGATGCCTTGAGCGAGGTTTTAGTCGCCGTCGGCGTTTCTGAGGCGATGGATATTGCCTTGCGTGCCGTGATCAATCCGGGAGATGAAGTGCTCTATCATAGTCCCTGTTATGTCTCTTACAATCCAAGCATCTTGCTTGTCCATGGAAAGCCGGTGGAGATTCCGACCTTAGCGGAGGATCACTTTAAACTTCGGCCAGAGGCCTTGAAGGCAAAGATCACCGCGAAGAGTAAGGTTCTGATTTTGAATTTTCCGACGAATCCAACCGGAGCGGTAATGAATCAGCAGGAACTTCTTGCGATTGCTGAGGTTTGTCAGCAGCACGATTTACTCGTCATCACCGATGAGATCTATTCGGAGCTCAGTTATGGAGAGACCCATTGTTCGATTGCCTCTTTACCGGGAATGAGAGAGCGTTGTATTTTTCTTCACGGATTTTCCAAGGCTTTTGCGATGACCGGATTTCGTGTCGGCTATGCTTGTGCCCCCGTGGCATTGATCGAAGCAATGATGAGAATTCATCAATATGCGATGCTCTGTGCCCCGATTATCAGTCAGGAGGCTGCGATTGAAGCGCTTGAGAATGGGCAGTCAGATATGGAGCAGATGCGAGAGCAATATCAGCTTCGCCGAAATTTCTTACTCAACTCCTTCCGAGAGATCGGAATTCCCTGTTTTAATGCCCAAGGAGCTTTTTACTTATTTCCCAGAATCGATCAAACGGGGTTAAATTCTCGTGAGTTCGCGGTTCGACTTCTAGAGGAACAAAAGGTGGCGGTTGTTCCGGGGAACGCATTTGGGGCGAGTGGGGAGGGACATGTTCGTTGTAGTTATGCGACGGGGATGGATCAATTGGAAGTGGCAGTGGAACGAATCGGAAAATTTGTGAGGTCATTATGATTTTATTATTAGGGGGCTCTGGTTATGTCGGGGAGGCTTTTCAAAAGCTTTTAACGAAGCGAGGCATTGTGTTTGCTTCGATTGCTCGTCACGATTGTGACTACAGTCAACCGGAGACTCTTCGGGAGTTGATCCGCAAAACAAAGCCTCATTTTTTAATCAATAGTGCCGGTTATACCGGAAAGCCGAATGTCGATGGTTGTGAGTTAGATAAGGAAAATTGTCTCCTCGGAAACTCGGTTTTACCAGGGGTTGTGGCGCGAGTCTGTGCGGAGGAAAAACTTTTATGGGGACATGTCTCTTCCGGTTGTATTTATACAGGGGCTCACCTGGATGGAAGTGGGTTTACCGAAGAGGAGACTCCTAATTTTAGTTTTCGAACCAATAATTGTAGCTTCTACAGTGGGACGAAGGCGTTAGGAGAAGAGATCTTATTAAGTTATCCCGAATGTTATGTGTGGCGACTCAGAATGCCTTTTAATGAGTTTGATGGCCCACGAAATTACATTACAAAATTAATGCGTTACGAAAAAATTGTGGAGTTTACGAATTCCCTTTCTCATTTAGATGAATTTGTCAGCGCCTGTTGGGAGACGTGGGAGCGTCGCGTTCCCTTTGGGATTTACAATGTTGTGAACCCTGGTCCAGTCACCACCAAGGGAGTCGTCGAGCATATTGTGAAAGCCGGAATTTCGAATAAGAAATTCCAATTTTTTAAAGATGAGGCTGAATTTATGAAAGTCGCTGCAAAGGCTCCACGGTCAAACTGTGTGCTCGATGGATCAAAGCTTCTTCGCTGCGGAATCAAAATGAGCGATGGCTATGAGGCCGTTGATCGTGCGTTGAAAATCTGGGTGAAATAAATGTTAGTCCCTCACTGTTTTCATTGAGGAGATATCCTTGGTTTCGCTCTTTGACCGATTTATAATTAGATTTGATTTCCCTCTTTTTTGTGACAATTTAGCGACAAGTGATTCGCAAAAAAGTAATTCAGAAGAAAAAAACCGTAACCCCTCAACCCCATCCGATGGTTCGAGAGGTTTCGGTGAAGGCTTGGATCGAAGATCCCTTTGGACGAGTGCTGATGGTTCGACATGTGAAAGGGGATCGGTTTTGGACTCTTCCGGGAGGACGCGTTAAAAAACGGGAAGCCCTCATGACCGCTTTAAAACGAGAGGTTCGTGAGGAAACCGGTTTTGAGGTCTCTTTAGCGACTCCTGTCGACATTTTTGATCGAGAGAAAAAGAACACCCTCATTATTTTGTATCGAGTCATTTTAAAAGTAGGCAAACCGAAGGCCTTTCGCAGACTTGAGGTTGCACGGGTCCAGTTTTACGAGAAGATCCCGGCGAATACTGCAGAATCCGCAAAATATTTTTGGAAGCGTGCCGACAAGAGTTTTGAGCCGTTGTTTATGATTAAAGGATAGGTTCTCCTGAGAAGAGGATCAAAGGCAGTAGACTCTCTAAGGAGCCGACTCCAAAAGGGTTTTGGAGGAGACGATCCGACAGAGGAGGAGATTGCAGGACGCAATCCGAATGAGACGGGCGTCGAATGAGTCAACATGGAGTTGGAGATAAGCTCAAAGTGTCGGCGTCCACCTACGTTTTCTTTCAAAACTACGGCGGATCTTCGACAGGAAAGCAGGAAAAAACTGATTTTGAAATAGGAATATATCGGTTAAAATTCCTGCTTCCCTGCCTTCCTTAGAGAGTCGTTTGAAAGAGGCGGCTTATTTTTGAGCTTTATCGTCGCTAAAAAAATGAAAGATTGAATCGGCGGTTTTCGCTCCAATCCCTTCAATTTGTGAGAGCTCAAGGAGAGTCGCTTTTTTAATTCGCTCCACGGAGCCAAAGTGAGCCAGCAGAAGTTTTTTTCGATGAGCACTAATTCCAGGACAGTCGTCGAGAAGACTCTCCGTCATTTTTTGTCGATAAAGGAGTTCATTATATTTATTGGCAAATCGATGGGCCTCATCTCGGATGCGTTGGAGAAGCTTGAGTGCCCCTGAGGATTTGGGAAGAAGGATCGGAAAGGAACGCGACGGAAGATAGATCTCCTCGTTTTCTTTTGCGAGGCCGATGATCGGAATCTGCGGAAGGTCGAGCTTACGTAACTCTTCGATCGCTGAGGAGAGTTGTCCTTTTCCTCCATCGACGATGATTAAGTCCGGCTTCTTAAGCGACTCTTTGAGAACTCGGTGATAACGTCGGCGAACGGCCTCTGCGATGCTGGCAAAGTCATCTTGGCCGCGAACACCGATAATTCGATATTTGCGATAGTTGTTTTTTGAGGGACGTCCGTTTTCAAACTGAACCATCGAGGCGACTTTATGATTGTCGGAGATATTGGAAATATCAAAACATTCCATGATTTGAGGAGGATTCGGAAGCTGCAGCGCTTTTTGAAGATCGATGACATCTTGGGTCGGATCGATCTGCGATTTAAATTCTCGAACAAACCGTTTCACCGGAGCGGTGGTCTTGCGAAGATTATCGAGAGTATCTCGAAGCGAGGCCGCTTTTTCAAAATCGAGGTTTTCTGCCGCCTTAAGCATCTCTTGCTCCAGCTCCGAAAATGATTCCTTCGCCTTTCCATCGAGAAAGGCACAAGCCTCCTCCACCAAGGCGTGATAGTTTTCGAGAGAAATCTTTTGTACGCAAGGGGCAGAGCAGTTTTGAATCAGATGATCGAGGCAATGTTTAAACTCTTTTTCTCCAGGGGAGAGAGGGGAACATTGTCGCAGTTGAAACTTAATGTTCATCATCTTTAAGGTCTTACGAACGGAGGTGGAATGAATGAAGGGACCGAAATAACGAGCTCCATCCTCTTTACGAAATCGAGTCAGAGTAAATTTTGGGATCGGGTCTTCGAGACGAACCCGAACGAGAAGAAAACGCTTATCATCCTTAAAACTAACATTAAAACGTGGGCGATACTCTTTAATCAATTTCCCTTCTAAAAGCACTGCCTCCGCTTCCGATTGGACGATATGGATATCAAAGTCCCGAATCGTTTCCATTAAGGCGGCCGTTTTGCGATCGACTTGAGAGTGGCGAGAGGATTGAAAATAACTGCTGACCCGTTTCTTGAGATCGCGGGCCTTTCCGACGTAGATAATGCGTCCGAGAAGATCTTTGTGAATATAGACCCCGGGACGATGCGGGAGGTTCCGCACTTTAAGGAGAAGCTTCTCTCGATCTTCAGTGGAATGGTTCATGGTTAAGTGACAATCTACGTAATTTGGAAAAGGTGGAAATTCAAAAAACTATTTATCTTGCGAGTCAAATGCTCATCAGTCATTAACTCTTGGGATCGACTTCTAGAGCTTTTTCGTAACTTGATCGGAACTTTAAAATTTCTTCTCAGAAAGTGGGATGTGGATTTTTATAGATTAACGTCGGTGCCGTTTTTGACATAGCCACCGGATTTTAATTCAGAAAATTTTCTTTACAACTTTTTTTGTATTACGAAGATTAATTATGTCGCTGCATTTATTTGTGAAGAAAATAGGAATTTTAAGAATCTATCAATATGTTTTATTTTACTCCATTCTTTTAGCTTACGTGCTGACAGGGGTCGATATTTTTGCTGAGGAATTAAATCCTATTGGCAAATCATACGAGGTCACCTGTTCATATGATGGTGACGAAAACTTCAAAAAATTAGGATTCCCTTATTTGCCCGCAAAAGGGAATTATCATTATCAGGCCTATCTGCCAAAAGCCTATGGAGAGCGGACTCAGGATCGTTTTCCGATTCTCTTTGTCATGAGTCCTGGAGGGAATGTGAATATTGGTGCGTTTGCTTCAATTTTAGAACAACAAGAACTCATTGGAGTTGGACTCCAAGAGGCAAGGAATGGTGATTGGGAACCTATTATTGGCAATTTTCTAGCAGCTCACGATGATGCCATTGTTAAATTTCGCGTTGACGAAGAAAGAAAATTTACAACCGGTTTTTCAGGTGGAGCGAGAGGCTCCTCCTTATTTACTCAGGTTCGACCAGGTTTTGCTGGTTTGGTTCTTCAAGGTGCGGGGTATTGGTTTGATGAGGGAAAATACGCGTATCATAAAACACCTAAGGGATTGAGAGTTTTTATGATTATGGGAAAGGAAGACAGTAATAAAAATGAAACAGAGTTAGCCAAACAAGGAATTAGAGGTCGCGGAAAGTTTAAATTAGAGATCATCGAAGGTGGTCACTCTGTCTCTCCACTGGATAAGCTCTTAGAAGCGATTCAATGGGTTATGTTAAAAGAGGCTAGTGAATTAGGTTCTGAAGCTGAGCCGACGGCGACAAACTCAAGCTCGCCTTAAAGTTTGCGATAGAAGGTCAGTAGTCTATTCTTATTTTGACATACGTGTGTTAATGCTGTATGTTTGTGTGCATGAGGACGACGCTTGTTTTAGAAGATGTTGCTGTCGAAGAGATTAGGAAGATTTCATTTTTAGAAAAAAAAACGATCTCTGAAATTGTAAACGGTTTTTTAATGGAGGGGCTACGACGGCGCCGTGAAATAAAGCTCTCCCCTCAAAAAAGTGCGATACTCCCCTCTTTTCATATGGGGGTTCCACGCATTGATATTTCTGACCGTGATGCATTAAACGATGTGATGGATCTTTAATGTCAGGAATCATTGATACCAACCTATTGCTTTACTCAATTAACAAAGATGCGCCGCAATATTCGGCCGCACGATTGTTTTTAGAGAAAGTAGCACTTTCCTCTGATTGCTATTATTTAACAGAGGGGATCCTTTACGAGTTTTTAAGAGTCTCTACGCATCATCGAGTTTTTTCGACCCCATTGAGCCCAAAACAAGGATGGCAGTATTTAAAAGAGCTCACTGCTTTTCCCTCAATAAATATCTTAGGAATCACGACGGTCCATTGGGAAAAGCTGGAAGCTGAACTATCTCAAAGAGAGGACATTCGCGGAAATTTATTTTTTGATACAAGAACCGTGATTCAGATGCGAGAACATGGCTTGAAACGAATTTATACCGCAGATCATGACTTTAAACGGTTTTCAGAGATCGAAGTGGTTAATCCATTTTAAAATGCCTTTGGTTTTGGGTTCTATTGCAAGAATTTGTTTATTCGTAGCGAAGGGCTTGGAGCGGACTCATCCGAGAGGCATGCCAAGCGGGATAGAGACCGGCAAAGAATCCGACGGCAAGTGCAAAGGAAAAACTGATGACGATCGCTTGAACTTCGATAATCGGATTATTTTGATTGGGGGCAAGAAGGACAATTCCATTGGCCAGTCCGTAGCCTAATCCGATCCCCAAGAGCCCTCCAAGGAGAGCAAGGACGATCGACTCAATGAGGATTTGAATAAAGATATCGATTTGACGGGCTCCGATCGCACGGCGGATTCCAATCTCTCGGATTCGCTCGCTAATACTGGCGAGCATCGTGTTGGCGATCCCGAGCCCCCCGACAAGGAGGCTGATCCCCGCGATAATTCCCCCTGTAATTTTCATCGATCGATTATAGCTTTCGATCGATTCAAAATAATCTTCACGAGTGTTTAACCCAAAATCTTGGATACCATGATGCGTTAGAAGAATGATATTTCGGATTTGTTCGATAGCCTCGGGAAATTGGTCAATATTTTTCACTTGGACATTGAGGTCATTGAGCTTGAGATCTGGCCCTTGTTCCACCCCATTTTCAACGCGGCTCGATTTAAAGATCAGTTGCATGGTCGTAATCGGAATGGCAACCAAGTTGTTTTTTGGCCAAAAAGGATCCCAACGAGAGGATCTTTTGCTCATCTTACGGGAAGGTATTTTTGGGGAGTTTCCGATATTTTGTTGAGAATATGCGGAGAGGATTCCAACAACGGTAAACGGTTCTCCGTTTATGCGAACTGTTTTATTGACGTGGTTTGCTGAGGAACTCCCAAAAAGTTCTTCACTGACACTGTTACCAAGAACGCAAACTCTCTTAGAGAGTTCAATATCAAGAGGGGTTAGATAACGCCCGTATTCAAGGGTATGTTTATCGACTTTAAAAAGATCGGGCTCTACCCCTGAAATCTTCGGTTTCATCTGTTTATTGAGATAAGTTATTTTCGCATCTGCAAGGCCTACCTCAGGTGAGATGTAGGAAAGAAGGGGGGCATTTTGACGCAGCGCAATGACATCGCGATAGGTTCTCCCTGTGCTGAGCTCTTGGAGTCCCTCCTGAGATTGGGGGATTGGGGAATCAATGATCCCCACTTTTTCGAGTCCGCCAATTCCTTCGAGAACCTCCTTGCTTCCCGCAATCGCTCCTGCGGTGAGTCCGAACATCGAGAGAAGGGAGGCAACCCCGAGAATCACGCCAAACATCGTGAGAAAAGAGCGGAATTTATGGGAGAAAATTTCCCGGATGCCTTCAGTAAATCCGGTCGTGAGATTCATGATTTAAAACAGATCCTGCTGTTTTTTAGGCATGATCACCCCGAGTTTTTCGTAAGCCTTTTTGGTGGCTACTCTTCCTTGAGGAGTGCGATGAATAAATCCTTCAAGAATTAAATACGGTTCATGAACCTCCTCAATCGTTCCAGACTCCTCGCCAACAGCAACCGAGAGAGAGTTGAGACCCACAGGAGCGCCATCAAATTTATGAATTAAGGTTTCGAGGATTCGAGTATCCATTTCATCTAGTCCATCGGAATCAATTTCAAGCATTTGCAGTGCCGCATCGGCGACTTCACGATTGATTTTTCCTTTGGCGCGAACGGCGCCGAAATCACGAACCCAACGAAGAAGATTATTCGCAACGCGTGGAGTTCCTCGTGAGCGACGGGCGACTTCGGCACAGCCTTCGCGGTCGAGATCGACATTGAGAATCATCGCCGAACGTTGAACCACCTGATGGAGTTCTGCGGCGGTGTAGTAGTCGAGTCGATTCACCATCCCAAATCGTGAGCGTAACGGTGCGCTCAGCATCCCTGCCCGTGTTGTCGCGCCGATCAGGGTAAATTTAGGAATCGGAAGGCGAACACTGCGGGCGTTGGGGCCAGGCTCAATGATGATATCGACCCGGTAATCCTCCATCGCTGGATAAAGGTACTCTTCAATGGTTTTATTCAGACGATGGATTTCATCAATAAAGAGTACCTCCCCAGGCTCTAGCGTGGTGAGCAGACCAGCAAGATCTCCCGCTTTTTCGATGACAGGTCCAGAGGTGGTTTTGAGATTGGCTCCCATCTCTTTGGCGACGATATTCGCTAAGGTCGTTTTCCCTAATCCGGGAGGACCACAAAAGAGCAGATGTTCGACCGGTTCCGAGCGTTGTTTGGCTGCCTCGATAAGAACATTGAGTCGTTCTTTGATCTTACTTTGACCGATAAAATCGGGAAGATCTCCAGGACGAAGGGTCATCTCGGCGACGGGATCTTCAGCAACAATGCGATCGTTGGATTTCATTATTTTTTAAAGAGATCCAGAAGGCCAGGAGCCTTTTTTTGAAGTTCATCGGTGATGTTTTTAACTTTATCCCCAACTCCATTCGGAAGTTTTTCAAGAAATTCCGAAACCGCGGCCACTGCCAGTCGTTCCGTGAGATCTTCCTTGAGATCCGATTTTGTTCCGGAAAGGATCACAGGTGTCGCGGCATAATCTCCCGTGGGCTGATTGAAGACTTTGTCGATTAATCCCGGAACAAGCTCGATCGTCTTCGGATTTGAGCCGACGAGAAGAGTTCCCGCGACTGCCTCTCCCTCGATTTCAATCTTTCCTTGAAGCAGAAGAAGCTTTTTGGATTCGAAATCAATTTGATCCAAGGTCATTTTTTGAGGAGTCCAATGGAGGTTTGTTTTTGCGCGATCCAACGGAACGCTTCTCCAACGTTCGACTTGAGTCGTATCGACGAGTTTTAACATTTCTCCAATTTGATTAAAGATCGGAAGAGCCTCAATTTTTCCATGAGTCAGTTCAACCGATCCAGTGACTTGAGGGACTCCATTGGTTTTTTCATCTTGGTCGAGTTTGATCTTTCCGTTGATATTTCCGAGAAGTCTAGCCTTCCAGTCGCCTCGGAGGAAAGGGGTAATCGGAAGGCCACTGATCTCAATATTTAAATGAGCGGTCGTGGGGCTCCCCATTCCGAGCTCACCATCGAGATTGAGCGTGCCTTGATTTTCATATTGAAGGGCGGCGGTCGTAATAAAAATATTTTGCTGATGGGCACGACCTTTGAGTGTTTTTAAAACGAAAACAGGGAGTTGAGGGATCTCTAGCTTTCCATCGCTCATTAAAAGATTAAAATCATCCCCATCAACAGAGGCGAGTACCTTAAATTGGGTGAGTTGACCAAAGTCGCTCTCCCCCGAGGGCCAACGAAGTTTTCCCTGTTGGATGGCGATTTCTCCGATCTCTACTTTTTGCGGGGCGATCGATTGAATCCATGCTGGGGGAGGGGAGGAAGGGGCCTCCGAGGCTTGAGGCGCTTCTGTTTGTGGCTCAGGGAGTTGGAATTCGATCGCCAAGCTTTGCATTTCAATGAGATCGACACGGGCGACTTTTTGAAGGAGCGGTCGGAGGGCGATTCCGATCCGGAGTTGCTGCGCATCGAGGGATTTAATCGCGACCTTCGAGTCTCCCACGGTTTTCAATGAATTTGTAAAGACCGTCAGACCGTTCCATTGTAGGGGCTCGAACTTGACATTGACTTGGAGTTTTTTTGAGACCTCTGATTCTAGCAGAGATCGAAAAGAATCACTCGAGAGATACGGTTTGACCGCAAAATAAAGAGCGATTCCGGCGATCAGCAGTAGAGCGAAGAGTCCTCCGAAGAGAATTCCGAGCCATTTAACAATTTTCATTTGATGATCCCTTTTGTTTCGAATCCCTCAGATTTAACGGAGGGGCTTTTTTTCTAAGTAACCTAAAGAATTAGAGTCCGAGACGCTCAAAAATGAGATGGAGAGGAAGAGGCATTCCTGTAAAAAACTCTCCAAATTCACCGTATTTACGGCTCACCTTATCGAAACGCATCTCGTAGAGAATCGCTTTTACTTCGACAGGATTATGAGCAAAGAGAGTCACTCCCCATTCCCAATCATCGAGTCCCACAGAACCGGAGATGACTTGTTGGATCTTGCCTGCGTATTTACGCCCGATCATTCCATGGCCGATCATCATTTCATGTCGGGTCTCTTGATCTTGAGCATACCAATTTTGTCCCTCATTACGTCGTTTGGACATCGGATAGAAACAGAAAAACTCCCAATCGGGGAGATTTGGATAGAGTCGGAAAAGGGTGTAGCCATTGTAACGTTCTTGGAAGGCTTTGATCTTTTGTTCAAATTCAGGGGTCCCTTCTGTCATCTTTTCTTTTTGAATCAGCATCTCACGGTATTGCGGTTCCGTTTGGGTATACTCAGAGAGTTCAGTGAGAGAATAATAGGAGTAGGTAAGCGAGAGAACATCCGGTCCGAGGGCGCGTTGAATTTTTTTCTCGAGAGCATTCACTTCATGGAGATCAGGAGCAATAATCATGATCCCAAGGTCGGCGCGTCCGATCATGGAGATCGTAGTGACCTGGGTCTTTTCTTTTCCTTTTGCCTCTTGAATAAGGTCGTTGAACTGTTGTTTTCGCTGCTGCTTTTCTTCTGGAGAAAGAAGCTCCCAGGCGCCGTAGTTCAGTTCATAAAAAAGATGAAGAACATTAAGTCCTTCTGAGGGGATTAGGGGAGTGATCGATTCGCTCATAGATAATGAGAGAATGGGGGATGTTCGGATCATTTCAACTCCGAAATTATTCTAAAAAGAAAGTTTGTTGTTTGCCTTGTTCACGGCTAGTCAAAAAAGAGAATGACCCACACAATCGATCAAAATTTTCTAGCCCCCTATCTCTCAGGGCATCTGCCATGGCTTTACGTTGATTCGAGTATTTGGACTGCTATTGGATTTATGGGAACCTTGACTTTTGGCTCTCGATTTGTAATTCAATGGTGGCTCTCAGAGCGGAAAAAGAAAATCGTGATTCCCGCAGTTTTCTGGTATCTGAGCTTTTTTGGAAGCTTTTTGACCTTAATCTACGTGATTCACCTCGATAAGGCTCCCTTGATTTTTGGAAACCTCTTCTTACCGTTCCTTTACGCAAGAAATATTATTTTGCACCGCAACGGAAAGTAGAAATAAATCGTTGATTATTTAAATTGTTTTTAAAAATCCAGCTTCACAAAGGTGTCATTCCCCATTACATAGGGACACTTGCTCTTAGGGGAGTCGATTTTACTCGATTTTAACGTCCGCCACCGAGGGCGCCGCCGAGAGCTCCACCACCCTCCCAAGACTGGGGCTTATTCCAAGGAATATTGGAGACGCGATCAGTTTCTGTCCCTGTCGTCTCTTTAGAGGAGGCACAGCTCACGAAGAAGAGCGCCGTGGTCGAGAGCAGCAGAGTGAGAAAAGTTTTCTTGAAAAATGAATTCATTTTTAAAACTTAAGCTCAAAATATAGGTTTGCGACAGAAAAGTTTTTAAAATTAATTAAAAACTTCATCTCCCTCTTGGACAGGAGCCTTGGTCATCTCAGGAATGATATCAGCGACACAGGTGTGTGCCTCTGTTGAAACTACTTTTACTTTCCCGATAAATGTTTTGTCGCGGTAGACGACGAGGATTCCGTTTTCAACAACTCCATCCAGATTTCCGACGTTCAGAACGACAAAGTTCCACGCTTGATTCAGTTTGAGAACCTTCCCGTTGATACCAGGAGGCATTTCACCCGTCTTTGCACGTTCTATGCGGTCACTGAGGCGAGCGACTTCAGCTTTTTGTGCGCTCAGATCATCTTCGATTTTCTTTTTATCACTGATGACGCGATCAACTTCTTTTTGGGTTTGAGCCACTGCTTCTTTAAGTTGTGCAGGGGTTTTTCCTCCGAGATCGCTCTCCATCTTTGTCAAACGATCCATTGTTGAGGTCAATTGTTGTTTGCTATCATTAAGGCTTTTATCCAGTTCCCCAAGCTTAGTGGTTAATTCCGTGACCTTTGTGTTTAAAGAGCTGTTTTGAGTTGTTGCTTCGGAAAGTTTTCCGTCGAGATCTTTGATTTGTCCTTGAGCGGTCTCAAGTTCTTTCTTGGTCCCTTCCCAGTTCTTTGTCGTTGTCGTCAGTTTTGACTTCGTCTCGGTTAATTGATTTTGGCACTCATCCCGTTGGAGGATGATTTGATAACCGAAATATCCACCCGCCAGTGAAGCGAGGATAGAAATCACGAGACATATTTTTGCGATAAGAGACATAGTACTATTCCTTTTTTTAGGATATAATGTAAAAACTTCCAGAATTAGGCAATAAAGTCAATCTATTTTTGTTTTTATTTAGCGTTCATTAAGTGATAATAAGAACGTATAAAAAATTTATTAAGTCATTTGTAGGTAATTATTTATGGTTTTATTAGATGTGGGCTAATAAGGGGGATTAAGTTGTTTTTAAGATTGTGAATAAAATTATCTTTTAATCTTTAATTGAAATAATCCTAATGGCCTCTTTTAAAATCGAATTGAGTGAGTGGAAGTTTTTTCGGAAGTGATTTTAGGGTCGACTCAATTTGATTTTGACACGATTCAATCTCATATTCTAACCATTCTGCCGATTCGGTATGCGCCCCAAGAGAAATGACGGTTTGAGCCTCTGCACGATCGTTGGTGACGACACAAATTTGATCCGGATGAGGAAAAGCGCCTACCGTTCTCTCGATAAGGCTATCTGCGGTTTCATCTTCAGAGGCGTAGGCGATAATCATCTCATGGGGACGAGAAGGTTCGCTTCCTCTGGTTTTTCCATCAAAAACAAGGGTGACTTTCCACTTTCCTGAATCATGGAGAATTTGAACTCTTTTGATCAGTTGCTCACGAGCGCTTTGAGGCTTGCGCTGATGAAGGGTACGGAGAGTGCTCCAGGCAAAAAGCACACTATGTCCGTCAATGAGAAGATATTTAAGCGCCGACATGAAGAACGACTTTGGAATCGAGGAGCGGGAATGTAAATAAAACTAATTTTTAAAAATCGATTATTTTGCAAAATCTTTACGAAGTTCTTCATTCGATTTTTGCTCTAAAGTTTGCATGAGTTCTTTCATTTGAGATTGAACGGATAAGCGGTTTGTCTTTCTCTTTTCGAGGAGAGATTTTTGAAATTCCTTTTTTTGTTCCTCGTTAAGTTCGAGCTTTAATTCTTTGATTTTCTGATTTGTGAGCTCGACCTGCTTTTGTCTAAAGCGATGCAGACGCTCCATCAGTTTTGATCGTTCCTCCAGTGAGAGTCGCTGGTAAAAAGGAAGCGATTCAATTTGAGTGGCGAGTTCGAGATCAGGGAGTTGGAGGGTTTGTTCCGCTTTTTCAAGTACCTGGGGAGGAAGTCGATCAAACTTCAGGTTATTTCCATACTGAGAATCGAAAAAAGAGTCTTTCTTAGACTCAATTTTATTTTGCCAAAGTTTTTTATGATGTTGATGGACGCAAACCGCACCCAAGAGGATTCCCAGAATCAGGGCAAGAATGAAGAGACCTATTGTTCGAACCATATTTCCTCATGATCATCAGGATTGTTGAATGTATCGAGAGAGGTTAAGGTCATGATCTCCCGATCACTTTGTTCTTGAATTTCAAACCCTGTATAAATGAGGAGACAGACAGCAAAGGTGACGGCACTCCAGATCCATCGGAGAGACCGGCGTTCGAGAGAGTGCTGTTCCCGCCGGAGGCGTGATACCGTTTGTGCCATAAACCATGGAGGAGGCTCCTGAAGAGGGGATTGGGCGAGAAGTGAGTCTAATGAGTCTAATGAGTCGATATTCAATAGAGCACTGAATCGATCGGGGGCTAATGGCTCATTCGAAGAGGAATGAGGGGGTGAGTTTGGATCGATTGGTTTCATTGAGTGATATAACCCCATGAATGAATTAAGGTTGCAGATATTTTGATAATGACCCTTTTAAAGTCTCGCGGGCACGAAAAAGAAGTGATTTCGTGGAGGCGAGAGAGATTTTCAATGTTTTTGATATTTCTTCGTAAGGCATTTCTTGATAACGACTTAGAATCATGGCAAGTCGTTGCTTTTCTGGCAAAGCGAGAAGGGCTTTGTCGATCGCCTCTCGGAGTTCGAGCTCTTGAAGATTTTGGTCCGGTGTTCGCTGTCGTGAGTCGGCAAACTCCCTCGGTTCCTCTTCGTCAGAGGAGAAGAGAGAGTCCCACGGCTTTCGCTGTCGCCTCCGATATTCGTTGAGAACGAGGTTTCGAGTAATGGTCATCAGCCATGTCGTAAATTGGGCCTCGGGGCGATAGCGTGCAGCCGATTGGTAGACACGAATAAAGACCCTTTGAGAGAGATCCTCGGCCTCAGTCGCATCTCCGATCATTTTAAAAATCGTTCCGTAAACCGCTTTTGAATGGCGTTCGATCAAGAGCCGTAAAGCCCTCTCATCCCCTTGCGCAATGGTGCTCATGAGATGATGATCTGGGATTTCCTCCGTCATGCGTCTTCGTTTCATACTCGTTTCACGATCAGTAGTCGAGTCCTCTTTAGACGACAAGGACTCTCGAATCGGTTTCGAGGCCTTTACCGATTCAAGAGGGTAAGGAAGAGTTTCAATTATTTTGGTCCGATCGAACTTTTCCCTTGTCGAGAACCGATCTGTCGACTAACAGGGGGCAATGCGATATTTTTTAAAGATTTTCTTTCTAATAAATTTAGTGATCCCCTTTGTTTTAGGGATCGATGAGATTACCTTAACTAATGGAGAATTGGTCAAGGGACGTCTGGAGGATAAACGTGAGACGCCGACGGAGATTCAGATCGATGTTTCGACGATGAAGGGGGTTTCTGATTTTAAGACCATTTTGAAGAGTGATATTGCTTCAATTAAAAAAAGTGATGGAGCCGAAGATCCCGCGACAAAGCTGGAGATTCCTCAGGAATCGATTGAAGTAAAATGGTATGAAGAGCAGATTGAAAAAGTTTTAAAACCTTGGATTGCGAAATATCCACAAAGTCCTCTTTTGCCTGAGGTTCAACAAAAGTTAACGGATTTAACGGGGGAGCTTGTTCGAGTCAAGTCGGGGGACATTAAGATGAGCGGAAAATGGTATACACGCTCTGAGTTTGAAGAGGTGCGGATCGATGTGGATACGCTTAAGTTTATTGACCAGGTCAAGGATTTGGTTGATCGCAAGGATTTTAGCGAATTATTGAAAGTGAAGACAAAGATTGCGACCTATAAAACATCGGATCATTTTGATAAACTGATCGAAATTTTTCAAACGGGCTTCAAAGAGTTTCAAACGGGCGGCTATGAGGAGATCATTCGAAAACAGGTTTCCGATTTGGGTTTTTCGATTTCTCAAAACGAAAAATTCATTCGGGAGATGATTAATGAATCGATTCCCTCAACCACCTTTGCAAATGATGATGTGATGGATTGGGATATATTAAGGTCCTCTGGCCCTGATGCCGCAATGAAACGGAAATCAAAAAACAGAAACTCCAGTTCAGAATATTCGTCAACGACGAATCGAGAGTATAATGCGAGTAGCGATGAGGGTCGTTATTATGTCAGTTTTAACGGAGGCTACTGTCGATTGAGTGATGTACTCGCCGAATGGAATAAGTCCGATTCAGCGATTTCGGAATTTATTAAAGATTTTAAGCCCTATTATAACGATCCCAATGCCCCCAAATATCGTATTAGTTCCAACCGAATGGCAGATGCGAGACGGCTTTTGGAATCAATCGCTGAAGCAAAAGAGAAAGTCAAGACGGTGAATAAAGAGTCTCAATCGATTGGGCAATTTGAAGATCGGATCACGAAAGCCTCCGCAGAGATTGAAGCCTTTAAAATAGAAAACTTTGCGCGTGCAAAAGAGTCATTAAAAGCGGCTTTACTCGCTCACGAGAATCGTGATTTTGCCGTCACGAACTCTGAGTTGCGAAGTTCCTCTCAAGTTTGGCCAGGATTAATTTCTGTGGATCGCGCCGTGAAACAAATGGTCGTCGACTATTTTAATGAGAGCAAAGAGGAGTTGAAGAAAGGGGACTTTAAAAAAGCGGCGCTCCTTTCCACAAATGCCACTCAATTGATTCCTTTAGCAAAAGCAAAATTTTTCGCCTTAGTCTCTTTAAAGACTGAGATCAATAAATTCATGATCGATAACAAGCAAATGATGGAGGAGCTTAAAAAACAGGAGGAAGCTCAAAGGAAGAAAGAGCAGGATCAAAAACTGTTTGCAGCGAAGTTTGAAAGTGATTTTAATCGCGGCGACTACGTGGCGGTCTCTAAGTTAGATCCAGCGATCATGGAAGGGGATGAGAAATATCAAAGTTTTGTCGACCGCAAAAAATCGGCGGAAGAAGGCATCAATCAATCCAAAGAGTTGCAGCAACAAATTAGGCCGTTCATCGTTGGAAAGAAGCTCGTTGAAGCAGGAGATCATTTAGCGAAGGCCAAAACGCTTTGGCCCTTAAATCCTGGATTAGCAGAGCTGAATGGATTGCTCGCAGAGGCAATGAAGCCAAGAACATTTCTCGATGAGATGGAAGATCATATGGCAATTACGGTGGGCGTTTTACTTGCGGTTTTTTTAGGGGTTACGTACGGCGTTTCTCGATATTTGGCCAAATAATTAAAATACAATTTTTACCGTGGGGAAACCAAGAGGAGCGTTAACCTAAAAACCGCAGATGATTTAACCACGGATAACACAGATATCACGGATTGAGGAGGTTATGAAAATGGAGTTTCTTTTTTTTATTCACCCAGAGGGTGAAGTTCTTCTTTTATGTAAATCCCTGAAAATCCGTGTGATCCGCGTTATCCGTGGTTCCAACTGCTTTTTCTAGG